>NZ_CP076134.1:4036972-4340419 GCF_018736085.1 Bradyrhizobium sediminis
ACAGCACCTTGCGAGCCAGCGCGGACAGCAATTCGAGACGTGTGGGTTCGATCGGCATGGCGGTATTCCCCGCACAGTGAATTCTCCGGGAATGTTAACGCCTCGGCCGCCGGCAGAAATCTCAAATTCTCGCGACATACCCGGCATTTTTGGGATATAATTCCAATCTGACACCCTCTAGACCGAGTTTATCCCAATGCACACGCTGGATGCCATCGACCGCAAGATCCTCGCCATTCTGCAGACCGACAGCCGCACCACCATGCAGGAACTCGCCGACAAGGTCGGCCTGTCGGTGTCGCCGTGCCATCGCCGGGTCAAGCTCCTGGAAGAGCGCGGCGTCATCACCCGCTATATCGCGACCGTCGACCAGAAATCGCTCGGCCTGCATGTCAGCGTCTTCATCTCGATCAAGCTGGCGCGGCAGAAGGAGGAAGACCTCAACCGGTTTGCGAAAGCGATCTCGAAATGGGACGAGGTGCTGGAGTGCTATTTGATGACCGGCAACCGCGACTATCTGCTCCGCGTCGTCGCCGCCGATCTGTCGTCCTATGAGGCGTTCCTGAAGAACAAGCTCACGCGCCTCGACGGCATCGCCTCGATCGAATCGAGTTTTGCGCTCAGCCAGGTGAAGTATTCGATCGCGCTGCCGGTGTGAGGAGGCATGGCGGTGCGGCTTCTTCCTTCCCTTCTCCCCTGTGGGAGAAGGGGGCGCGGACCAGAGTGGTCACCAATGCCGACCGGAAGGCGGACGCGCCGGGCCGTTCTGCGGCGTTGCTGCCAGCATCCTGCCGGCGGCTCCTTGTTACTTTGCATGGGGTCGTTTTCGATATTTTGGTGGGAGGCGGGAACCGCGTCCGGCCTGCGGCCGGGAAGCGTGGCTGGCCGGGCCATAGCTCGCGCGGCAAAGCCAACCGTTTCACCTTCCGATCTCCGCCAGCCGCCACGCGCCAAGGCTCTTGTCGCGCCAGCCGCCGCCCGCCTCCGTGCAATTTTCGTTGAGCAATTCAACCGGCGGCCCCCAATCGAACGGCGCTCGCTCGAAATTCAGCGCGCGCCAGTCGCCGTCCTCGCAATCGGCGTTGGTCTGCCATTGCGGGAACGTGGTCGCAATCAGCCACACCGCGCCGGAGCGGCGGAAGTTCGCGACCGCGCGCGCGATGTTGGCAAAGGACAGATGCACGAGGCAGTCGCGGCACAGGATGGCGTCGCAGCGGGGCAGCGCATCGGCGGTGATATCGGCGAGATGGTATTCGCCCTCGATCTCGGCTGCGGCGGCGCGGGCCTGCAGGCGCTCGATCTGCGCGGGCACGATGTCGATCCCCAGATAGCGCACGCCGAGATCGGCGTGTTTGATCCAGCCGGCATCGCCGCAGGGCGCATCGAGCAGCGAGGCCACGCCGAGTCTTTCGAGAAGCCGCGGCAGTTCGGCGCGCAGCACCGAGGTTGCGTCCAATTCCGAGCCCAGCCCGGACCTGGACGCCGCCGCGCCCCACAGATTAGTATCGTGGATACGCCGGAAGCGCTGCGCCAGATCGAGGCCGGCGAAGGAGTCCTTCGCCGCAACGAAGCGCTGATGCGCGAGCACGGGCGGACGATCGGAATCATCAGAGGCCATGGCGCATCATAGCGCTGCCGCCTCGCCCTGAGGAGCCGACAATCTACCGCCACGGCTCGACGATGATCTTGGTGTGCCGCTCCGGATTGGCGAGGTCGGCGAACGCCTGTGCGACGCCGTCGATGCCGACGGTCGCGGTCACCAGCGACGCGGCGTCGACCTCGCCTTCCGCGATCAGGCGCAGCGAATGGGCGAATTCATCCGGCGTGTAGCCCAGCACATATTGAACGTTGAGTTCCTTCATGATCCCGAGCATCGGCTCGGAGCGGTCGGTTTCCATGCAGACGCCGACCACCACGATGCGGGCGTCGCGCGGCGCGCCTTCGAACACCTGCTGGATCAGACCGGGAATGCCGACGCATTCGAAGATCAGCGCAGGCTTAAGCGCCGGCAGCAATGCCTGCAGCGGCGGCCGCCTGGCCTTTTCCTCCGGCGACATCGCGGCGTGCTCGGCCCAGGTCGCGTAGGGCTGCGAGCGCGCGGGATCGACGACGATGTCGGCGCCGAGCTTCTCGGCCAGTGCGCGGCGCGCCGGCGAATAGTCGGCGGCGACGATCGGGTGCAACCCTCTCAGCTTCAGCGCCGCGATGACCGCGAGCCCCACCGGGCCGCAGCCGATCACCAGCGGCACCTCGTCGCCACGGATATTTGTTGTTGGTCACCTGCAGCGTGCCGCCCGAGATGATGGTGCCGCCCGAATAGGTGTTGATGCCCGACAGCGTCAGCAGGCTGTTACCGAGCTGCTGCACCTGAACGCCGGCGACCGTTTCCCCGATATTGTTCGAGATCGAGATCGCCTGACCGGCATTGGCATTGTTGATGATGCCGCCGGTGGGCCCTGCCAGGCTGAAATCAACGTCCGCGCCATTGATGACATAGGATTGCGCGGCGGCATTGAAGGTCCAGGCGTCAGGCGCAACAGGGCCGGCCGTCACGGTGACGGCAATCGAACCCACGGAATCGAAAATGGCCGATTGGCCTCCGATGACCGGCGGCGCGCCGGTGGGCGGATTGGCCCAGTTAGTGCCGAGATTGTAGTCCGTCGTGGCGGTCGAACTACCGGTGCCGCCCCAGATGAAACCCTGGGCCTGCGCAGCCGACAGCGGCGGCAGGATCGCAGCCGCCAGCGCCGCTCCATAGCGTAGCGCAGACACGCAACCGCGCGGCCGGTCTTGCACCAGCAATTGCAAGAGAAAACGCAACGCCAACCCCACAGCCCTGTGTCCAGCGCTCTGCGGCGCCGCCCGGATCCGGCTAGCATGCAAATGTCCCGTAATTTTACGGATCGTTCCGAATCCCTTGATTCGTCACCTAAAAAGGAGGTTTTCCGGGGCCACTGTTGCACACGCGCAACGCTTACGGTCCGGCCGGCCCACGCACGCGGTAGTGCGTCAGCGATCAATCAGGCGTTGGGAGACGGCTCGCCCGGCATCGCCAGAAGCTGCGACCGCCGCACCCGCTCGCGGTGTGCGGTGTAGAGCCCGCTGCCGACGATGAAGGCAGCGCCGACCACGGTCCAGATGTCAGGCACTTCGCCGAACACCAGGAAGCCGAGGATGCTGACCCACAGCAATTGTGTATAGGAAAACGGCGCCAGCACCGAGGCGTCGGCGTAGCGGAACGCCAGCACCACGATCCACTGCCCCGCCGTCGAGGCCACGCCGATGAAAATCCCGAACATAATATCGTGCCAGCTCGGGGTGACCCATACGAACGGCACCAGCAGCGTGAGAATGCAGACGCCTGCGATCGACGAATAGGTCATGGTGGTGAGGACGTGCTCCCGACCGGCCATCATCCGCGTCATGATCAGGGTGCAGGCCCAGGCCAGCGCCGAGACGATCGGAAAAAACGCGGCGGGATGAAACGCCGATGTGCCCGGCCGCAGGATGATCAGCACGCCGACCAAGCCGACCGCGGTCGCGATCCAGCGCCGCACGCCGACCTTCTCGCTGAGAAAGACGATCGACAGCGCAGTGACGAACAGCGGCGCGACGAAACCGGTGGCGGAGGCTTCCGCAATGGGCAGGAACCGCAGGCCGGAGATGAAGAACAGCGACGACCCCAGCAGCGCGGCGCCGCGCAGCAGTTGCAGACCGAGCCGGCCGGTGCGTAGCGCGAATAGCGGCGAGCCCGGCAGCATCGCCGGCGACATGATCAGCGCGAACGTCAGGAACCGGATCCAGGCGATCTCGATCGACGGCAGCGTCGCCGACAGATATTTCGCGGTCACATCCGAGGCGCCGAGAAATACCGTCGAGGCGAGGATCAGCGCGATGCCCTTGAAGGGATGATCGGCGCGCGCCGGCGCCTTGCGCGCGGCCGGCTTCTTTTCTTCGGGCAACGGCAATGATGCGCTGTCCAGCCTGGCGGCTGCGGCGGGTGGCGGGGTCACGATGAAACTCGGCGTGAAATTATCGAATCGGGCGAGTGATCAAAAAACGACAATTGGCCTCAAACGACAAGGTCCGAAAACAGGCAGCCGATATGCGCGATTGCACGCGGCGGCCCGACGCAGCCCCGGCGCGGCTGTTGCCGTCGCCGGCGCGGCCGTTGCCGTCGCCGCCATTGCTTTGCCTCATCCGCGGGATGAGCGCACTTGCCTCACCCTGGAGATGAACGCACTTGCGCGTGTCTCGAAGGATGGCCGCGGGCCTCATGGTTCGAGCCGGCGCAGAGCGCCTCCTCGCCATGCGGGATGCCCTACAGCATCGGCAGGCCGCGCGGCTTCGGCCCGCGCGGAAAGGCCTTGTCGAGCGCGGCGATGTCGCCGTCGCTGAGCTCGAGCTTGCCCGCCCCGGCGTTGTCGGCGGCGTGCTCAGGCGTTCCGGCTTTGGGAATCGCAAACACCGACGGCCGCCGCGTCAGGAACGCCAGCGCGACCTGGCGCGGTGATGCGCCATGTGCATCCGCGATCGTCTGCAGCAGCTCGCCCGCCCGGCTGCGCGGCGACGGGAAATCGTTGTGACCGAACGGCGAATACGCCACCACCGCGACGCCGTGCTGCTCGCACCACGGGATCACCGCGTGCTCGATGGCGCGCTCCTGCAGATGATAGAGCACCTGGTTGCAGGCGATCTTTCCCCTGCCGGCGACTGCGAGCAGCTCATTGAGGTCGTCGGTGTCGAAATTGCTGACGCCCCAGGAGCGGATCTTGCCGGCGCGCGTCAGTTCGTCGAATGCCGCGACGGTCTCATCGAGCGGATACGCGCCGCGCCAATGCAGCAGGTAGCAATCGAGCCGGTCGGTCTTCAGCCGCGCCAGCGAACGCTCGCATGCGGTGATGGTGCCGCGCCTTGAAGCGTTGCTCGGCAGAACCTTCGAGACCAGGAAGACCTCGTCGCGCCGTCCGGCAATCGCTTCGGCGACGACGGGTTCGGCTTCGCCATACATCTCGGCGGTGTCGATGTGAGTCATGCCGAGATCGAGACCATGGCGCAGGGCGGCGACCGCCCGTTTGCGATCGCCTTGGTCGATATACCAGGTGCCCTGCCCTATGACGGGCACCTCAGGGCCGGTGCCGCCAAATTTTTCCGTTCGCAAGATTGCCTCGATCGCCGCTCATGCCCCTCACATCGAGACCTTAGCCGAACCGCCGATCAATGTCCCGAGGGCAGATTTGTTCGAACCGGTCAAGGCTTCACCAGGCCTCGCCGAATGGCCTGGCTTCGAGCTCAAAGCTCCACGCCGAGCGACGCTGACGCGTCAGCATCATCGCAATATCGGAAATGTCGTCCGGCTTGACGAAAAAACTGTCGGGCTTGTCACTGAAGCGAGCGCGCATCAGCGGCTCGTCGACAATTCCGTCGATGACGATGACCGAGACATGCACACCCAGCGGACCATAGGCACGCGCGAGTGATTCAGCGAGTACGCGCTGGCCGGCTTTCGCCGAAGCAAACGCCGCAGCGCGCGCGGCGCCACGCCGCGAGGCCGTAGCTCCAATGAAGATGATGCTGCCCGAGGCGGAGGATATCATCCGCCGGAATGACGGCGCGGGCTGCAAGAAAGGCTCCAAACCCGTTGACCCGCCAGCATTCCTCGAAATCTTCCGGCGAGACATCCGCGGCGGCGCCCCAAACGCCTTTCCCAGCGTTGTAGACCAGGACATCGACCGCGCCGAGTTCGCGGGCCACGCGCGCGAACGTCTCCTGCACGGCGGCGGCGTCGGTCACGTCGCACGGATAGCTCCGTGCCCCCGGCAACTCGGCCGCAAGAGGCTCCGTCAGCGCGGTCGTTCGCGCCAGCATGGCCACCGCATAGCCTTCGGACGCAAAGCGACGAGCCAATGCCGCTCCGTTTCCAGGCCCGACGCCGACAATGGCGCACACAGGCAATCGGTCGCGTGCGTTCACGGGGACACTCCGTTCAGCCATGGGCGGCCTCGCATGGAATTCGGTCACGATTGCCGCCAATGCGGTGGAATCGTTGTGCCGAAATAGGGAAGCCCTTCCATGCGGGACATCCAGTCACGGAGGCCTGCGGGCATCGCCGATCCGACGTCGCTCGCCGGCTGCATCGCGCGGATGCGGCGCAGGATCGCCATCACGGGATAAAGTGTGAAATCAGCAGCGCATGGTTCCGCTCCCGCGGCGAAGGGCCCGACGATGGCTAACTCCATCGCCGCAAGTTCGGACACGAGCGCAGATTTTGCTTCCGCGACTACATCCGCATCAGGCTGGCCGCGCCGCATCAAGAGTTCGACGACCAACCTGCGGACATGCGGGTAGACATAGTTGTCCGACTCGGCGGCGATGCGGCGCGCGATGGCGCGCGCCTTCACATCATGGGGCCACAATGCAGCTCCCGATCTGGAGTACCGGTCTTCAAGATACTCGACGATCGCCGAAGACTCGGCCAGGACGAACCCGTCATCGACAATGACCGGCACCCTTCCGCGCGGATTGATCTGCTTGAACGCCGGCGATCGGAGGTTTCCCGCATCGGCTGAAAGAAGCTTGAGGCCATAAGCCAGATCCTTGCTTTCCAGCGAAAGCCAGACCTTCCACGAGAACGGCGAACCGGACAGGCAGTAGAATGTAAGCGCCATGATACCGAACCCAACTCTCGCCTACGTTACGCCAATGATCCGTGCGAACAGGATCAGCTGGCAGGCGAACCCGATCACGAAGGCAATAGTCCTGAGAAGCGGTATGCCGAAGGTGTAAATGAGTGCGTGGGCAATTCGCGCGATGAAGAATATCAACGCGGCCTTGGCGGTCAGCGGCGACCCTGACTCCAGCACATGGACGATGATGGCCAGCGGCGCGAAGACGATGAGGTTTTCGATCGCGTTGCGGTGAGCGCTCGCGGCGCGGTACGCCCAGTCAGCGTGAGGACGAACATCCGGCTGCGGATTGGTAAGGGCCTTCCAGGGCCCCATCTCGACAAGCCGGTTGAGGATGATCGGCACCCAGATGATCCCCGTGAAGGCGGCCGTCAGGGCGGTGTAGTAGAGTTCGGGTGTGATCTTCATGGTCGTTCCTTCTCAAAGGACGGCGGAGCCTCGCCTCGAGGCGGCGCAAGCGATCGCGACGCCTGAGCTCACAATGAGTGCCAACATCAGTTGCATCAATGTCAGTCCCGACCATTTTCATTGCAGATACGATCATTCCGCCCTATCGTCCGAAACGATGCTTTCACCCGTAACTTCGCCTTTCGAGGACGCCCTGGCCGCCTTGCGGATTTCGGGAAGCGTGTTGCTGCATGAATGCTATCGGCCGCCCTGGGCAATCGAGGTCCCGGACGAAAGGCAGTTGCAGAAGCTGCTCGGCGCAAAGTCCGACGTCCGTGTCTTGCCGTTCCATCTCGTCCGTCACGGCTCCTTCGTCCTGCATCACGACGGTCTTGAGCCCATCGACATCGAAACCAATGATGTTGTCATCTGCACGGGCGGCAAGCGGCATCGCATGGCGTTCGGCGCGACGTCGGAAGCGGTTTCGCTGGCGGACATCCTGAGCAGCCAGGCCAACCAGCGCGAGGTCGCGTCAGTCGCCAGAGACAAGAGAACCACCGAGTTGATCTGCGGCGTATTCCTGCTGAGGAGCGTGCCGCTCAATCCGATGCTGGCCGCACTTCCGCCGGTCCTGAAACTACGGACGGCGGGCGACGATGTTTCGCCTTTACTCATGCGCGTCGCGGAAAGCCTGGGAGAGGAATTGGCGCTGGGGCACCGCAGCAGCTTCATGGCACTGCGCCTTCTGGAAGTATTTTGCGCGGCCGCCATCAGCGAGCACCGACGTGCCGAAGGGCAGCATATGCCCGGATGGTTCAAGGCGCTCGACGACCCGAAGATCGGCAGCGCGATGGCCCGGATACACCAGAACCCGGGGGCGCCATGGACTGTGGCATTGCTTGCGGAGGCCGTCGCGATGTCGCCATCGCGCTTTGCCGCGCGGTTCCGGGAGACCACCAGGCAGAGCGCGATGGCTTACGTCACGCGCTGGCGGATGAGCGTCGCCTGTCGGCTGCTGCGGGAAACGGAACTCGCGCTTCCCGAGATTGCCGCGGAGATCGGCTATCAAGATACCGCCGCCTTCAGCCGCGCATTCAAGGCGCTCGTCGGCCAAAGTCCCTCACCATGGCGGCAGGAGACACGTCTGAGATCAAACACCTTTCCTGCCGCGTAGCCACGGCATCGGCGCCGAATGTGCCGCAGGGCGCGCGGCCGGCGAGCGCCGGCAATTCAAGACCGCCGGCAAGCCGAAAACCGACTCGCGCTCAATGGCTTAGAAATTGGTCGCTGACTTCTCATTCGGGATGCCGTCGATCGGGCATTCGTCAGTCCCTGCGGTCGGGCGGGTCATCGCCTCGACCATTTCGCGCGTGCCATCCGGATCGGCGATCCACTTCTTGTAGAAATCGTAGGGGCAGGCCGCGACGCCGCGCGCGCTTTCGCCGGAATTGATCATGCCGGTATAGCCGCGATGGACCAGTTTGTAGAGATGGTTCTGCGACTGGCCGTTGCGGCGGAAATCGCGGATCAGATTCTTCGACAGCTGGGCATACTGGATGCCGTATTCCTCCTCGCCGGTCTCGCCCAGGGTACGGCCGTCGAAGCCGATGATCGCGGAGTGGCCGAAGTAGGAATAGACGCCGTCAAAGCCGGCTGCATTGGCGACCGCGACATAGACATTGTTGGCCCAGGCCATCGCCTTGGAAATCAGGACCTGCTGTTCCTTGGCCGGATACATGTAGCCCTGGCAGCGCACGATAAGCTCGGCGCCCTTCATGGCACAGTCACGCCAGATTTCCGGAAAGTTGCCGTCGTCGCAGATGATCAGGCTGACCTTCAGGCCTTTCGGACCTTCGGAAACATAGGTGCAATTGCCGGGATACCAGCCTTCGATCGGCACCCACGGCATGATCTTGCGGTATTTCTGAACGATCTCGCCCCTGTCGTTCATCAGGATCAGGGTGTTGTAAGGCGCCTTGTGCGGATGCTCCTCGTGGCGTTCGCCGGTGAGCGAGAACACGCCCCAGACCTTGGCCTTGCGGCAGGCTTCGGCGAAGACGTCGGTCTCGGGACCCGGGACCTGCGAGGCGGTCTCGTACATCTCTTTCGAGTCGTACATGATGCCGTGGGTCGAGTATTCCGGGAAGATCACCAGATCCATGCCCGGCAGGCCGGTCTTCATGCCCACCACCATGTCGGCGATCTTGCGGGCGTTGTCGAGCACCTCGGCCCTGGTGTGCAGGCGCGGCATCTTGTAGTTGACGACGGCTACGCCGACCGTGTCGTTGCTGCTGGAAATGTCACCGTGAAGCATGGGGATGGCCTTCTGTTTTTGGTTTGAGTTTGCCGTCGATCAGTGGCTGATCATCCAGGGACGCGCGGTCGGAAAGCTTTTCGCGCCGCTCCGGGTCTGTTTCACCAGCCGCGACGGCTTGGTCGAACAGCAGCCGCAGCCCGGGCCGTGCGAGGCCTTGTATTCGCCGACGGTCTTCGGCGCGTTGCGGCTGCGCTCGTTGGTGGCGTGGGCCTTGCGCTTGTCGGAGGGCATGCAGAAGAAATTCGGCGCCGTCAGGATGACGCGCGGCGAAGAGCTTTCGCAGTGCGGACAATCCTGCGGCGCGTCGCATTCGGCCATCGGCCGCAGGTCGGTGAACGGGCCGCAATCGTCGCAGAGATATTCATATACAGGCATCGCATTCCCTCGCGCGTTTCAGCAGGAATTCCGCGGCGGCGGATGCGGGGCGGCAGAAACTTGGCCGTCCCGCACCCCGTCGCGCAGGGATCATTTGTCCGGTGACAGCGGCATCTGGATGTCGCCCTTGATGTGCTTGATCGGCCCCGCCGCCGACGGCATGACGTCGAAGTCGAAGATCTCCGTCGGCAGCCACAGCGTCGCGCAGGCATTGGGCACGTCGACCACGCCGGAGATGTGGCCCTGGCACGGCGCGGTGCCCAGGATGGAATAGGCCTGCGCGCCGGAATAGCCGAACTTCTTGAGGTACTCGATCGCGTTCAGGCAGGCCTGCCGGTAGGCGATGTGGACGTCGAGGTAATGCTGCTTGCCAGCCTCGTCGACCGAAATGCCCTCGAAGATCAGGTAGTCCTTGTAGTTCGGCGTCACCGGCGACGGCTTGAACACGGGGTTCTTGATGCCGTATTTCGAGACGCCATCCTTGATGACGTCGACCTTGATGTGCAGCCAGCCCGCCATCTCGATGGCGCCGCAGAAGGTGATCTCGCCGTCGCCCTGGCTGAAATGCAGATCGCCCATCGAGAGCCCGCCGCCGGGCACATAGACCGGGAAGTAGACCTTCGATCCGCGCGACAGGTCCTTGATGTCGCAGTTGCCGCCATGCTCGCGAGGCGGCACCGTGCGTGCGCCTTCCGCCGCCGCCTTCGCCTTGGCATCGCCTTTCAGCCGGCCCATATGCGCGGTCGGGCCGAACGGCGGATTGGCCAGTCCCGGCACGCGGGTCGGATTGGTCGCAATCAGCGCGGTCTCGCGCTCGTTCCACGTCGCCAGCAATTTCGGATCGGGCAGACAGCCGATCAGGCCGGGATGGATGAGCCCTGCGAAATTCACGCCGGGAACGTGCCGGGATGAGGTGTACATGCCCTTGAAGTCCCAGATCGACTTCTGCGCCAGCGGAAAATGATCGGTCAGGAAGCCGCCGCCGTTCTGCTTCGAGAAGAAGCCGTTGAACCCCCACAGGCTTTCCTTCATCGGGCCGACGTCGAGCAAGTCGACCACCAGGAGATCGCCGGGCTCGGCGCCCTTGACCCCGATCGGCCCGGACAGGAAGTGCACGATCGACAGATCGATGTCGCGCACGTCGTCGGCGGAATCGTTGTTCTTGATGAAGCCACCGGTCCAGTCGTAGGTCTCGACGATGAAATCGTCGCCCGGATTGACCCATGCCACCATCGGGACGTCGGGATGCCAGCGATTATGGATCATGTCGTTGTCGTAGGCCGACTGCGTAAGATCGACCTTGATCAGTGTCTCTGGCATCAGAAGCTCTCCTGGTTACAAGTCTTGCGTGGTTAGACTGACAAAAATTTTGCGATCTGCCCGGCATCGATGCCGTCGCGCGCCTCATCGCGGACGATCTCGCCGTTCTCGATGACGAGCACGCGATCGGCGACGTCGAGCGCGAAGCTCAACACCTGCTCGGAGACGATGATCGAAAGGCCGCGGGTGTCACGAATCCGCTTCAGGGTGCGAGCCATCTCCTTGATGATCGACGGCTGTATGCCCTCGGTCGGTTCGTCCAGCAGCAACACCTTGGGTTTGGTTGCCAGCGCCCGCGCGATCGCGAGCTGCTGCTGCTGGCCGCCGGACAGATTCCCGCCGCGGCGATCTTTCATTTCCAGCAGCACCGGGAACAGCTCATAGAGGTCGCCCGGCACCTCTTTTTCGCCGGAGGCAACGAGGCCGGTCTCGATGTTTTCCTTGACCGTCATGGCCGAAAAGATCATGCGGCCCTGCGGTACATAGGCCAGTCCCTTCGCAACGCGCTCATAGCTTTTCAGCTTGCTGAGTTCGGAGCCTTCCATGTTCACCGAGCCGCTCCTGGTCGGCACGATGCCCATCAACGACTTCATCAGCGTGGTCTTGCCCATGCCGTTGCGGCCCATGATCGCGACGATCTCGTTGGGCGCCACCGAGACGTTGAGGCCGTGCAGCACTTCACTCTGGCCGTAGGCGACATGCAGATCGGAGATAGCCAGCATCAAAATGCTCCTTAGTCTTGCGCGCTAGTGCCCGAGATAGACTTCGATGACCTTGGGATCGTTCTTGACGTGCTCCATCGTGCCTTCCGACAGGATCTGGCCCTGATGCAGCACCGTGACCTTGTGAGCGATGTCCTCGACGAACTTCATGTCGTGCTCGATCACCAGCACCGAGCGGTCCTTGATGATACGGTTGAGCAGTTCCGCGGTCTTGACGCGCTCGCTGACGCTCATTCCGGCCACCGGCTCGTCCAGCATCAGCAGTTCGGGATCCTGAATCAGCAACATGCCGATCTCCAGCCATTGTTTCTGGCCGTGGCTGAGCAGCTCGGCGCTCATGTGGAGGCGGTCCTTCAGGAAGATCAGTTCGGCGACCTCCTCGACCCGGTCGCGCACGACGGCGTCGCGCGTGAAGGTCAGCGCGCCGAACACGGTGCGACCGCGTGGATAGGAAATCTCCAGGTTTTCGAGCACCGTGAGGTCGTCATAGATCGACGGCGTCTGGAACTTGCGCCCCACTCCAGCCTGAACGATCTGGTTCTCCTTCATCCTCGTCAGTTCCTGGTTGCGGAACTGGATCGAGCCGGAGGTCGCCTTGGTCTTTCCGCAGATCAGGTCGAGCACGGTGGTCTTGCCGGCGCCGTTGGGGCCGATGATGACGCGGATCTCGTTTTCATCGACATAGAACGACAGGTTGTTGACCGCCTTGAAGCCGTCGAATGAAACCGTCAGCCCCTCGACCGAGAGCAGGAATTCCTTTGGCTGGTGACCTATCAACATGGCTGTCTCCTCACTCGGCCGGCGCGCCGTCGGCGACTGAATTGCCGTTCCAGCCCGCCGCCGCTCCGGACGCGGACTTGCGTGACGGAATCAGCCGGTTCAGCTGCGGCTGGATGTAGTCGCCCCAGATCCCGGCCAGACCGTTCGGGAAAGCGAGAACCACGGCGATGAACAGGCCGCCGAGCCCAAACAGCCACAATTCGGGAAAGGATTCCGACAGGCTGGTCTTGGCGAAATTGACCAGCAGCGTGCCGTAAATCGCGCCCAGGATGGAAAGTCGGCCGCCGACCGCCGTATAGATCACCATTTCGATCGAGGGCACGATGCCGACGAAGGATGGCGACATGAAACCCACGTTGAGCGCGAACATCGCGCCGCCGATCGCGGAGAATATCGCGGCGATGCAGAAGGCGAAGATCTTGAAATTCGCAACGCTGTAGCCGGAGAATCTGACGCGATCCTCCTTCTCACGCATTGCGACCAGGATGCGTCCGAGCTTGGAGTGGCGGATAGACTGCGCAATGAAGATACAACCGAACAGGCACGCCACTTCGAAGAAATAGAGTACGATCTTGGCGTGATCCGGCCGGATGTCCCAACCCTTCAGGGTCCGCAGGTCGGTCATCCCGTTGATGCCGCCGGTGTAGCCCTGCTGGCCGACGATCAGAATGGTGAGAATTGCCGCGACCGCCTGGGTGATGATGGCAAAGTAGGTGCCGCCGACGCGGCGCTTGAACATCGCCGCACCTATGATGAATGCGAAGAATGCCGGCACCAGAATAACGGCAGCAACAGTGAAGGTGAGGCTGTGGAACGGCTGCCAGAACAACGGCAGCTGCGTGATCTGATTCCAGTCCATGAAATCGGGGATGCCGGGCGTGGACTGGATCTTGGTGTTCTCGGGACTGGAAGCCTCCAGCTTGAGGAACATCGCCATGCAGTAGCCGCCAAGCCCGAAGAACACGCCCTGCCCGAGACTCAGGATGCCGCCATAGCCCCAGCAGATGACCAGCCCCAGCGCCACGAAGGCGTAAGTCAGATATTTGGCAACCAGATTGAGACGGAATACGTCGAGGCCGAGCGGCAGAACTACCACCAGGAGGACCGCGAGCAGGAGAATGCCGAGGAGTTCCGATCGATTAGCAAAGCGCGGATTGTCGGTCATGGCTTCAGCCCCTTATTTGCCTATTTGCGAACCTTGAGAGCGAAGAGACCTTGCGGCCGCAGCATCAGAATTCCGACAACGGCGAGCAATGTGAGAACCTTGGCCATCGAGCCGGACATGAAGAATTCCAGGGTCGACTGCGTCTGCGAGATCGAGAAGGCCGAGGCGATAGTGCCGAGCAGACTCGCCGCACCGCCGAACACCACGACCAGGAACGTATCGACGATGTAGAGCTGGCCGGAGGTCGGGCCTGTCGAGCCAATCATGGTGAAGGCACTGCCCGCGACCCCGGCGATGCCACAGCCAAGCGCGAAGGTGTAGCGATCGACTTTTTCGGTGTTGATGCCGACCGCGCCGGCCATCACGCGATTTTGCACCACGGCGCGGACCTGGCGGCCCCAGCGCGACTTGTACATGATCCAGGCCACGCAGACCGTGATCAGCACGGTGAGGCACATCACGAAGATGCCGTTGATCGGGACCTCGATGCTTTCGGTGACGCGCAGCGAACCCAGCATCCATTGCGGCAGTTCGACGCCGACTTCCCGCGCACCGAAAATCGAGCGATAGGCCTGCTGCAGCATCAGGCTGAGGCCCCAGGTCGCCAGCAGCGTATCCAGCGGGCGCTTGTACAGATGGCGGATCAGCGCCCATTCGACCAGCATACCGAGCGAGCCGGAGGCGACGAAGGCCAGCGCCATCGCGATAAAGAAGTATCCGGAAAACAGCGACGGCAAGTAGTGCTGAAAAGCGCTGGAGGTGAGCCAGGTGACATAGGCGCCGAGGATCATGAACTCGCCATGGGCCATGTTGATGACGCCCATCTGGCCGAAGATGATCGCAAGCCCAAGCGCCATCAGCACGTAGACGGAAAACAGGATCAGGCCCGCGAAGCCCTGCATGACGAAAATGGAGCCCAAATCACCAATCGAGTAGTCGCCGAACATCGATGTTTCTCCGTCGGGGAAGTCCCGCGTCGCGAGCAGGTTCGCGACGCGGGGGTGTTGGGCGCGGATTGACGGTCCACGCCAGGGAGAGGCTTGGGAAAGCGCAGGATTTGTGCGCGAGCCCTTACTGATAGCCCTTGGGGAACGGATCCGGCTGGATCAGGTCGGCGGTCTCGAACACCACCTCGAATTGCCCGTCCAGCTTGGCTTTGCCCACGCGGGTCTTCGACCACAGATGGTGGTTTTCGTGGATCCGGACATAGCCTTCCGGCGCACCCTTGAACTCGATGCCGGGCGAAGCCGCCGCAACCTTGTCGACGTCGAAGGAACCCGCCTTCTCGACGGTGGCCTTCCACAGCCACGGGCCGAGATAGGCGGCCTGCGTCACGTCGCCGATCACCGTCTTCTCGCCCCACATCTTCTTGAACGCGGCAACAAACTTTTCGTTGTTCTCGTTCTTCAGCGACTGGAAGTACTTCATGCAGGCGTAGGCGCCGGCAATGTTCTCGCCGCCGATGCCGTCGATCTCGTCCTCGGTGACCGAGATGGTCAGAAGGGTCTGCTTCGACAGGTCGATGCCGGCCGCCTTGAGCTGCTTGTAGAACGCGACGTTGGATCCGCCGACGACGTCGGTGAAGATCACGTCGGGCTTGGTCAGCTTGATCTTGTTGATCACCGAGTTGAACTGGGTATTGCCGAGCGGGTAATATTCTTCACCAACGACTTTGCCCTTCAGCACGTTCTCGACATGCTTGCGCGCGATCTTGTTCGACGTGCGCGGCCAGATGTAGTCCGAGCCGATGAAGAAGAACGATTTCGCGCCCTTCTCCTTGGCGATCCAGTTCAGGCCGGCGAGGATCTGCTGCGTCGCTTCCTGGCCGGTGTAGATCACGTTCTTGGACTGCTCGAGGCCTTCGTAGAAGGTCGGGTAGTACAACATGCCGTTGTACTGCTCCATCACCGGCAGCACCGCCTTGCGCGACGCCGAGGTCCAGCAGCCCATGATCGAGGCCACCTTGTCGTTAACCAGCAACTTCTTGGCCTTCTCCGCGAAAGTCGGCCAGTCAGAGGCGCCGTCTTCCTGAATGATCTTTATCTTGCGGCCAAGCACACCACCCATGGCGTTGATCTGCTCGATGGCGAGCTTTTCGGCCTGGATCGAGCCAGTTTCGGAGATCGCCATCGTGCCGGTGGCCGAATGCAGGATACCGACCGTAACTTCGGTATCGGTGACGGCCAGTCCCGTCGTGTTGACGGCCGAAGTCGCCGGCCCGGCGCCGAATGATACCCGCGGCAGCAGCGCCATGGCTGGCAGAGCTGCCGCTCCCATCAGCAGTTTGCGGCGAAGCGGAGACTGCAGGCCCCGTTTGATCTCGTCTGACATGAGCACCCCATTTTTGTTTGAGAACGCGCTTTTTGGTCAGGCGAGGATTGCTGAATTTGTGCGGTGCACAGATACGCAAGATCGCGTATATTGCACCGCAAAATAGCGACGTAGGTTTTGGACCGGGCCTTGCATGTGCACGGGCTTCGGGTCAGGAGTGCAGAAGTGGCAGGGCGGCAGCGGATAGACCGCGTCAGGCGCCAATATAATCAGTGGGTTGCCAACCAGACGCTGGAAGACTACGCGCTGCGCTTCACGGCCAAGAGCGCGCGGCGCTGGTCCGCCGCCCGGGTCGCCAATACTGCGCTGGGCGCGATCTCGTTCCTGGCGCTGGAAGCGATCGGCGGCACCATCACCCTCAATTACGGCGTCACCAACGCCACCGCCGCGATTCTGGTGGTCAGCGTCATCATCTTCTGCTGCGGCCTGCCGATCGCCTACCACGCCGCCAAATGCGGCATCGACATCGACCTGCTGACGCGCGGCGCCGGCTTCGGTTACATCGGCTCGACCATCACCTCGCTGATCTACGCCTCCTTCACCTTCATCTTCTTCGCGATCGAAGCCGTCATCCTCGCCACCGCGCTCGAGCTTTGTCTCGGAATCCCGCGGCCCATCGGTTATCTCATCAGTGCGATCGTCATCATCCCCCTGGTCACGCACGGCATCACGCTGATCAGCCGCTTCCAGCTGTGGACGCAGCCGGTCTGGTTCGTGCTCAATATCCTGCCGTTCGCCGCCATCGCTTTTGCCAGCCGGCACTCCTTCGTTGAGTGGACCAAATTCCCGGGCGAGCACGGCGATCCCAACGGCCACCTCGACCTGCTGTTGTTTGGAACCGCGGCCTCGGTCGTGTTCTCGCTGATCGCGCAGATCGGCGAGCAGGTTGACTTCCTGCGCTTCCTGCCGCGCGACCGGCGAAGTTCCAGGACATCGTGGTGGATCGCGATGCTCAGCGCCGGTCCCGGTTGGATCGTCGTCGGAGCCATCAAATTGCTGGCGGGATCGTTCCTCGCCTTTTTCGCACTCAGTCACGGCGTATCGGCCGAACATGCCGCTGAACCGGCGCACATGTATCTCGAGGCCTTTCATTACGTGCTGTCGCAGCCGGACCTCGCGCTGGCCCTGACCGGAACGTTCGTGGTGCTGGCGCAGATCAAGATCAACGTCACCAACGCCTATGCCGGTTCGATCGCCTGGTCGAATTTCTTTTCCCGCCTCACCCACAGCCATCCCGGCCGCGTGGTCTGGCTGGTGTTCAACGTGCTGGTCGCGCTGCTCTTGATGGAGATCGGCGTCTACAAGGCGCTGGAGCAGACGCTGGCGCTGTACTCCAACGTCGCCATTGCCTGGGTCGGCGCGCTGGTCGCCGATCTCGTGGTCAACAAGCCGCTCGGCCTGCGGCCGCAGCAGATGGAGTTCAAGCGCGCGCATCTCTACGACATCAATCCGGTCGGCGTCGGCGCCATGAGCATCGCCACCATCGTCTCGATCAGCGCGTTCTACGGCCTGTTCGGACCGACGGCGAAAGCGCTGGCGTCGTTCGTCGCGCTGGCGGTTGCCTTCGTCACAGCTCCCCTGATCGCCTGGGCCACCGACGGCAGGTATTACATCGCGCGCAAGCCGAAGCGGAGCTGGCAGAACATCGAAGCGATCCAGTGCTGTATTTGCGAGCATACCTTCGAGCCGGAGGACATGGCCTCCTGCCCCGCCTATGCCGGCCCGATCTGCTCGCTGTGCTGTTCGCTCGACGCACGCTGCCATGATCTCTGCAAGCCGCATGCGCGGATCCAGGCACAGGTCTCGGAGACGCTGGGCAAGCTGCTGCCGCAGCCGATCTATGCCCGGATCAATTCGCAGCTCGGACACTATCTCGGCGTGTTCGCGGTTTCCGCCGGATTGGTCGGACTGACGCTCGCCCTGATCTATCTGCAGACCTCGGCGACGGTGCACGCCGACAATCTGCAGCTATCCGAGGTGCTGTGGAAAGTGTTCTTTGCGCTGACCATCATCATCGGCGTGGTCGCCTGGCTGTTCGTGCTGGCGCAGCAGAGCCGGCGCGCGGCGGAAGCCGAAACAAGGCGGCAGACCACGCTCTTGATCCAGGAGATCGACGCGCACAAGCGCACCGACGCCGAGCTGCAGCGCGCCAAGGAAGTCGCCGAATCGGCCAACCTTGCGAAAAGCCGCTATGTCGTCGGCCTCAGCCACGAACTGCGCTCGCCGCTGAATGCGATCTCCGGCTACGCCCAGTTGCTGGAACAGGATTCGAGCCTTTTGCCCAAGCCGCGCGATCAGGTACGGGTGGTCCGCCGCAGCGCCGATCACCTGTCCGGGCTGATCGACGGCATTCTCGACATCTCCAAGATCGAGGCCGGCCGGCTGTATCTGTCGCGGGACGAAGTTCGCCTCAGCGAATTTCTCGACCAGCTGGTCGGCATGTTCCGCCTGCAGGCCGCCGCCAAGGGCATCGACTTCGTGTTCAAGCGGCCGACGGTGCTGCCCTTCGTGGTGTTTGCCGACGAGAAGCGCCTGCGCCAGATTCTGATCAACCTGTTGTCGAACGCCATCAAGTTCACGCAAGTGGGCAGCGTGCAGTTCGTTGTGCATTACCGCAGCCCGGTCGCGGAGTTCGAAGTGATCGACACCGGCCCCGGCATCCAGGCTTCCGACCTCGATCGCATCTTTGCGCCGTTCGAGCGCGGCGCGCTCGGCGTTTCGCAGCCGCAGACCGGCACTGGCCTGGGCTTGACGATCAGCCGCTTGCTCGCGGGCGTGATGGGCGGCGACATCCGGGTCACGAGCACGGTCGGCAAGGGCTCTGCCTTCGGCGTCAAATTGCTGTTGTCGGAAGTCACCAACCCGACCCGGATCGCACCGGTCGACGCGCCGATCTTCGGCTATCACGGCCCGCGCAAGACCATCCTTATCACCGACGACGATCCGACCCAGCGCGATCTGTTGCGCGAGGTGCTGACGCCGCTCGGCTTCATCCTGCTGAGCGCGCCGGACGGACCCGCCTGTCTCACGCTCGCCCAGCATTGCCGGCCCGATCTGTTCCTGCTGGATATCTCAATGGCCGGCATGGACGGCTGGACGGTAGCGGAAACGCTGCGCGCCACCGGCCATCACCAGGCCCGCATCCTCATGGTTTCCGCCAGCGCGCTGGAGGCGCACGGCACGCCCTTGGCACAGCCGTTTCATGACGGCTATCTGATGAAGCCGATCGATATTCCAAAGCTGCTGGAATTGATCCGGCAGTTGCTCAAGATCGAATGGCAATATGAGACCGATCAGGTTCCGCTTTCCTGCTGGCAGCCGGACTCGGGATCGCGGCCGCCGCTGCGGCACATCGAGGAGCTCATCAGCCTCGGACAGATGGGCTACATCCGGGCCATTCAGGTCAAGCTCGCCGAAATCGGCGCCGACCACCCCGAGCATGCCGATTTCGTCACCCAGATGCGCGCGCTGATCGATCGCTTCGACCTCGATCAGTACATGGCCACATTGAAGACATTGCACAGCTATGACCACTGACCCCAGCAAACGCGACGTCGCGCTCGTCGTCGACGATTCCCCGGAAACGCTGCGGCTCCTGACCGACGCGCTCGACGGCGCCGGGATGACCGTGATGGTGGCGATGGACGGCGCTGCCGCGATGCGGATCGTCGATCAGATCACGCCGGACATCGTCCTGCTCGACGCCGTGATGCCCGGCATCGACGGTTTTGAAACCTGCCGGCGGCTGAAGCGCGACGCCGGCCTCGCCAACGTGCCGGTGATCTTCATGACCGGGCTCGCCGAAACCGAACACATCGTGCGCGGCCTGGAGGCCGGCGGCGTCGATTACGTGACCAAGCCGATCGTGATCGAGGAAATGCTCGCCCGGATCAGGGTTCACCTCGCCAACGCCAGGATGACGCAGAGCGCGCAGACCGCGCTCGACGTCTCCGGCCGATTCCTGATGGCGGTGAGCCGTCAGGGCAAGATCATGTGGGCGACGCCGCAGGCGCAGAAACTGCTGTCGGACAATCTCGGGGCCGGCGATGAACTGGAATTGCCGCAGCCGATGCTGCAGTGGCTCGATTCTGCGCAAAAGGGCAAAGCCGGGGCGAAGACCCCTGCGCTCGCCTCGTTCCCGAACAACGAGGCGCTGCGGCTGCAGTATATGGGCAAGCTCGGCCCCGATGAATTCCTGTTGCGCCTTGCCAAGGACAACGGCGCCGGCCTGCCGCAGGAATTCAGCAAGGATTTGGGCCTGACTACCCGGGAAGGCGAAGTGCTGTCGTGGCTCAGCAAGGGCAAGACCAACCGCGACATCGCGCAGATCCTGGGCCTGAGCCCGCGAACGGTCGACAAACATCTCGAGCAGATCTACTCGAAACTCGGCGTCGAGAACCGCACCGCGGCCGCCGCCATCGCCGTCAACGCGACGCACCGGAAATCGTGAGGGCCTGACAGGTCTACAGTCTAATTGGCCGCCGCCAACTGACGTTGTTCGGGATCGGCGGAGCCGGCCTGCGCGATCAGCCGTTTCAGTTCCGGAATGCATGAGCCGCAATTGGTGCCGGCCTTCAGCTTGGCGCCGATCTCGGCGGCGGTGCGCGCCCCGCCAGCGATGCTGTCGCAGATCGTGGTGCGGCCGACGCCGAAGCAGGCGCAAACGATCGGTCCGGCGCTGGCCAGCCCGTCGGTCGATTTGCCCGACAGCAGCATGCGGCGCTGCTCGTCGTCGAGTCTGTCGGCCGCGAACAGCTGCTTGACGACGTTCCAGTCGCCGGCGTCCTGCGCCGGCCCGATGAACAGGCAGGCTTCGATACGGTCGGCGGCAAAGCACGCGGCGCGGTAAACGCCGCCGCCGAAATCCTTGTATTCGGCGAGATCGTCGCCGGCCACCGACTTCAGCCAGGACTGCCATCCCCTGAGATCGGCATTGTCGGCGAGCAGATAGCCGTAGCCGCCGGGCACCGCCACCCGCGCCCACCAGGCATGATCGGGCAACGCGAGCGGCGTCCGCGACAGCGCAAAGCCCCGGAATACATATTCGTAAGGCGCGATCGACGCCGGCGTTGCCTTGTTCTCGGGCTGGCCGGAGAATGGATCGGTGAACGGCGCCACCAGCGCGCCGACGCGCGAGCCGGTCGCGGTCGCCTCGCTCCAGTGGATCGGCGCGAACAGCATGCCGCGCTGCTGCCGTTCGCTGACGACGACCTTGAGTGTGCATTGCCCGTGATCGGTGGTGACGCGTGCGAAGCTGCCGTCGGTCACGCCGAATTTCAGCGCGTCGTCGGGATGAACCTCGACGAACGGCTCCGGCAGATGCTGGCCCAGCCGCGGACTGAGGCCGCTGCGGGTCATGGTGTGCCATTGATCCCTGATGCGGCCGGTATTCAGCCGCAGCGGCCGGCCGGCGGTGGTCTCCGTGCGCAGCGCGGGGATCTCCGGCGCAATGAAACGCGCCTTGAAGTCGCTTGAGAAGAAGCCGCCATTGGCAAAAAAGCGCGGCTGTGGCTGGCTGTTGTCCAGGCGCGTCGGCCACTGCACCGGCGCCAGCGCATCGAAGGCTTGGTCCGACAGCGACTGCAAGGCGCCGATGTCGAAATCGCGGCCGCCATTGTTCTCGAACGCCGACAGTGCGGCGTGCTCGCGGAAAACGTCGGCAGCGGAATTGAAATCGAACGCCGCGCCGAAGCCGAGCCGTTTCGCCACTTCGCTGAGGATCCACCAGTCCGGCCTGGCCTCGCCCGCCGGAGCGAGGAAGGCGCGCTGCCGCGAGATCCGGCGTTCCGAATTGGTCACCGTTCCGGACTTCTCGCCCCAGGCCTGCGCCGGCAGCAGCACATGCGCTCCGGCGTTCACGGTGTCGTTGGAACGCACATTCTCCGAAACCACGAACAGCTCGAGTTTCTTCAGCGCGGCGCGGGCGGCGTCGGCGTCCGGCAACGACACCGCCGGATTGGTGCCGATCACCCACAGCGCCTTGATCTCGCCGCGCGCGATCGCCTCGAACATCTGGACCGCCTTCAGTCCCTCATGGGTGGCGATGCGCGGGGCTTTCCAGAACCGGCGCACGCGGTCGATGTCGGGCGGCGAAAAGCCCATATGGGCGGCGAGCTGGTTGGCGAGCCCGCCGACCTCGCGGCCGCCCATCGCATTGGGTTGCCCGGTCAGCGAGAACGGCGACGCGCCCGGCTTGCCGATCCGTCCCGTCGCGAGATGGCAGTTGATGATGGCATTGACCTTGTCGGTGCCCTGCGCCGACTGGTTGACGCCCTGCGAGTACAGCGTCACCACGCGCGGGGTCGCGGCGAAGATCCGGAAGAAATCCGCCACATCCTGTTCGGAAAGCCCGGTCGCCAGGGCCGTCGCGCCGACGCTGCCGGCGATGCTGCGTGCCCGCGCCAGCGCCTCGTCGAAACCGCTGGTGTATCGTTCCATGTAATCTGAATCGAGCGCGCCGCTGTCGGCAAGATGCACCAGCAGGCCGGAGAACAGCGCCGTGTCGGTGCCGGGCTTCAGGCCCAGAAACAGCTCGGCATCGCCGGCCGTATCGGTCCGCCGCGGGTCGATCACGACCATGCGGGCGCCGCGCTTCTGCTTGTTGGCGAGCATGCGCTGGTACAGAACCGGATGGCACCATGCCGCGTTGGAGCCGACCAGCACCAGGAGGTCGGCCTGTTCGAGATCCTCATAGCAGCCGGGCACGGTATCGGCCCCGAACGCGCGGCGGTGACCGGCGACCGAGGAGGACATGCACAGCCGCGAATTGGTATCGACATTGGCGCTGCCGATGAATCCCTTCATCAGCTTGTTGGCGACGTAGTAATCCTCGGTCAGGAGCTGCCCGGAAAGATAGAACGCGACAGCGCCGGGTCCATCGCGCTTGACGATGTGCGCGAAACGATTCGCGACATGGTCGAGCGCGTCGCTCCAGGCCACCTGCTCCATGGTGCCCTTGCTGCAGCGGATCATCGGATAGAGCAGCCGGTCTTCGAGCCCGAGGGTTTCGCCGAGCGCCGAGCCTTTCGAGCACAGCCGGCCGAAATTGGCGGGATGTTCGGGATCGCCCGAGATCGCCGCACCGCCGCGGCCATCGGGCGTCGCCAGCACGCCGCAGCCGACGCCGCAATAGGCGCAGGTGGTGCTGATAGCGCCAACGGGTCCGCGCGGAGCGCGGCCCGATGATAAACTCAGTGTGGGATCGACGGCCGTCATGTCAGCAACCGGGTCACGCCGCCTCCGAGGCAAGCGCCAGCGAGCGCCCGAACATCATGTCGGCACGGATGCCCGCGATGGGTTTGCGGTCCCGGATCAGTTCGAGATACCAGAGCGCATCTCCGACGTCGCCGACCAGCACCGCGCCGGTGAGCCGGCCCGCCGAGATCACCAGCTTCTTGTAGGTGCCGCGCCTGAGGTCCTTGAGCACGATGGCTTCGCTGCCGTCGGCGCCCATGAAATCGCCGGCCGAGAACACGCTGACGCCGGAGACCTTGAGGTTGGTAGCCACCACGCTGCCGTGATAGCTGGCCGCCCGGCCCGCAAGATGCTGCGCCAGCACGCGGGCCTGCTCGTAGGCCGGCTCGACCAGGCCATAGCAAATGCCACGATGCTCGGCGCATTCGCCGATCGCGAACACATCCGCCGCGCCGGTCTGCAGATGATCGTCGACGACGACGCCGCGATTGACCGATATGCCGGCGTCCTTCGCCAGCGCAACGTTCGGCCGGATACCGGCCGCGAAGATCACCGCGTCGGCATCGATCCGGCGGCCGTCCGCCAGTTCGACGCCCTCGACCTGGGTCTCGCCGTGGATACGCGCGGTACTGGCATTGAGCAGGATCTCGATGCCTTTGCGCTCGACCAGCGACTTCAATAATTCCGCCGCCGGCGCATCGAGCTGGCGCTCCATCAGCCGATCCATCAGATGAACCAGGGTCACCGGGGCGCCGGCCTTGGCGAGGCCGTAGGCCGCCTCGAGTCCGAGCAATCCGCCGCCGACCACGACGACGCGTTTCCTGCGGGCCGCCAGCGTCAGCAACAGATCGACGTCGCGGCTGTCGCGAAAGGTATGGACGCCGGCGAGTGCGGCGCCGGGCACGTTGAGCCGCAGCGGCGTCGAGCCGGTGGCGAGCACCAGCTTCGAAAACGCGATACTCTCGTCGCCCGCGATCTTGAGTTCGCGGCGGCCGACGTCGATCCCGGTGGCGACGCAGCCATATTGCAGGGTGACGCCGCGGTTGCGCCACCACGAAGCCGGCCGGAGCTCGATGTCGTGTGAGGCGATCTCGCCCGCGAGCACCGACGACAGCAGCACGCGGTTATAGGCGAGCCGCGGCTCGTCGCCGATCACGGCAATGGCGTAACGTCCGAGTGCGGCCTTCGCCAGTTCGTCGACCAGACGCGCGGCGGCCATTCCATTGCCGACGATGACCAGCGGTTCGCTCACGAGATATCCTTACTCGGCGGCTTGGGCGCTGCCGTAGGCTTCCGAGATCATGTAACCGGACAGCGTCCCGTAGGCCGCGGTCCATGCATCGGCGACTTCAGGCGTCCACGCGGCGCCGAGTCCCTTTTCCAGCGTCCACAGCAGGGCGGCGCCGACCACGGGATAGTGCTCCGCCCTGGCGCCGTAGCCGACATGGCATTTGGCGAGAGCGCTCGCGGCCGGCAAGATCGACTGCAGATTGCCGAGGCCGTTCACGACGGCGGCCAGCATCATCATCAGCTTCTTGCGCTGCTCGGTCATATCGGCGGGAAACATCGCCTTCACTGCCGGCGCGATCTCGAACAGGCGGTCGTAGAACAACACCGCCGCCTGCTCCGATATCGGGACTACCTTGGCGAAACTCTCCTGGACCAGCCTGATTTGCGTCGAATTCATCTCAGCTCTCCTCGCGTGTTGAAACAGAGCCTGTTGGTCGCGAACGGGTAACATTGGTTCAACGTCATGATGTCGGAGCCGTTAAGCGCTTACGCCGCCTCGACAAACCGATGCCGCTCGTAGAGGAATTCAAGCACGCGCTGCCGGCATTTCAGGTAGCCGGCATTGGTGGCGAGCTCGAGCCGCTTGCGCGGCCGCGCCAGCGGCACCTCGAGCACCTCGCCGATCCGCGCGCTCGGCCCGTTGGTCATCATCACGATGCGGTCCGACAGCAGCACCGCCTCGTCGACATCGTGCGTGATCATCAGGATGGTGTTGCCGAGCTTCTGGTGCAGCGCCATCACCGAATCCTGCAGATGCGCGCGGGTCAGCGCGTCGAGCGCGCCGAACGGCTCGTCGAGCAGCAGCACCTTCGGCTCCATCGCCAGCGCCCGCGCGATGCCGACGCGCTGCTTCATGCCGCCGGAAATTTCCGCAGGCCGCTTGTCCCTGGCGTGCGTCATCTGCACCAGGTTGAGATTGTGCATGGTCCAGGCGTCGCGCTCCTCGCGGGTCTTGCTCGATGCGAACACCTTGTCGACGCCGAGCCTCACGTTTTCATAGACCGTGAGCCAGGGCAGCAGGCTGTGGTTCTGGAACACCACCGCGCGATCCGGACCCGGCGAGTTGACCTCGCGGTTTTCCAAGAGCACGCCGCCCATCGTGGCCGAGGTCAGGCCTGCCACGATGTTGAGCAGGGTCGACTTGCCGCAGCCGGAATGTCCGATGATCGAGACGTATTCGCCCTTGTCGATCGTCAGGCTGATGTCCTTCAGCACCTCGGTCGAGGAGTTGCCGCGGGTGAAGACCTTGTCGATGTGATCGAGCTTCAGATAGGTCATGACGGTTCCCTTCAGTTCAGCGCGGTGCCGCGGGTCACGATCTTCGCCAGTCCCGCGATCATGCGGTCGAGCACGAAGCCGATGATGCCGACGTAGAACAGCGCCAGGACGATTTCGCTGATGTGCGAGGAATTCCACGCATCCCAGATGAAGAAGCCGATACCGACGCCGCCGATCAGCATCTCCGCCGCCACGATGGCGAGCCAGGACAGGCCGATGCCGATGCGCAGGCCGGTGAAGATGTAGGGCGCCGCCGCCGGGATCATGATCTTCCAGAAGAACTCCAGCGGGTTGAGCTGAACCACGGCTGCGACGTTGCGGTAGTCCTGCGGGATGTTGCGGATGCCGACCGCGGTGTTGATGATGATCGGCCAGATCGAGGTGATGAAGATCACGAAGATCGCCGAGGGCTGGCCGTCGCGGAATGCCGCCAGCGACAGCGGCAGCCAGGCCAGCGGCGGAATGGTGCGAAGCACCTGGAAGATCGGGTCGAGCCCGCGCATCGCCCAGACTGATTGTCCGACCAGCGTGCCGAGCGCGATGCCGGCGACCGCCGCCAGCGAATAGCCGAGCGCGACGCGCTGCAGGCTGGCGGAGAGATGCCAGAACAGTCCCTTGTCGATGCCGCCGCGATCGAAGAACGGATCGAAGATCAGTTCCTTGGTTTCCTTGAACACCCGCGACGGCGGCGGCAGGGTCGAGCCGGCGCGCCGGCAGACCAGTTCCCAGAACAGCATTCCGAGCGCCAGCACAATCAACGGCGGCACCACGCGCACCGCGGTCTCCTTCGCCATCTTGATGTATTTCTCGGCGCGCGGCGGCTGCTTCGGCGTCATCGCGACGACCGGCGCCGCGGCGACCGGCGCCGCGGTAACCGGAATTGCCGCGGCATCGGGTTCGGTTTTCATGGCATGCATATTCATCGGGAGTGTGTCTCCGTGTTCGATGGGCGGGCCGCACGCAGGCGTGCGGCCCGGTTTGGATCAGACGTCAGCACGCTTGATGGACAGCGACTTCAGGTAGGCCGCCGGATTCTCCGGATCGAACACCTTGCCGTCGAAGAAGGTTTCCTTGCCGCGGGACTTCGAGGCCGGGATATCGGAGGCGGCAACGCCGAGCGCCTTGGCGGCATCGCGCCAGATATCCTCGCGGTTGACCTTGGCGATCAGCGCCCTGGAATCGAACCCGGGTTCGAATTTGCCCCAGCGGATATCCTCGGTCATGAACCAGAGGTCGTGGCTCTGGAATGGATAGGAGGCGAAGTCGCGCCAGTACTTCATGATGTGCGGGCTGTTCTCGACCACCTTGCCGGTGCCGTAGTCGAACTTGCCCTTGGCGCGATCGAGAATGTCCTCGACCGGGCAGTTGATCCACTGCCGCTTGCCCATGATGGTCGCGAGTTCTTCCTTGTTCTCGGCCTTGTCGGCCCACTGCTGGGCTTCCTGGACCGCCATGGTGATGGCCTGCGCAGCCTTCGGATTCTTGTCGACCCAGGCGGCGCGCATGGCGAAGGATTTCTCCGGGTGCTTGCTCCAGATTTCGCCGGTGTTGACCGCGGTGTAGCCGATGCCCTGATGCACGAGCTGGCCTGGCCATGGCTCGCCGACGCAGAAGCAGTCCATGGTGCCGACCTTCATGTTGGCGACCATCTGCGGCGGCGGGACCGTAATGGTTTCAATGTCCTTGTCGGGGTCGATGCCGCCGGCGGCGAGCCAGTAGCGCAGCCACAGATCGTGGGTGCCGCCCGGGAATGTCATCGCCGCCTTGATCGACTTGCCGGCGGCTTTCTTCTTCTCCAGCGCTTCCTTGAACGACTTGACGTCGATGCCAACCTTGAGGTCGGCATATTCCTTGGAGACCGAAATGCACTGCGCATCGAGATTGAGCCGCGCCAGGATGTACATCGGCGTCGGCTGATTGTTCTGCGTCACCTTGCCGGCGGAAATCAGGTACGGCATCGGGGTCAGGATATGCGCGCCGTCGATGCCGTTGCCTTCCGAGCCGAGCACGAGGTTGTCGCGCGTCGTGCCCCAGGAGGCCTGCTTCTGCACTTCGACATCGGGCATGCCGTGTTTGGCGAAGTAGCCCTTGTCCTTGGCGACGAACAGCGGACCGGCATCGCTGAGCGCGATGAAGCCGAGCTTGGCGCCCTTCACTTCCGGACCCGCACCTTGCGCGAAGGCGCCGGCGGGGAAATTCAGCCTGGCGGCGGCGAGCAGCGCTGCCGATCCAGCGGTGGCCTTGAGGATCTGACGGCGGCTGAGGCCGTTGCGGGAGGTCTGGTCAATGCGCTTCGTCATGGGTGCAGGCGTCCTTTGTGAGTATGGCCGTCCGTCCGGTGTCACCGCGCTGAGCGCATAGAGGCACGCTCTGGGGAGGCCCCAGTCCGGCGGTGTCACAATTCGGATGATTGATCTCGAGGGACGGCTTCAATGGCGTCGGCACAAGCTATTCAAGCTTCGTGCCAAGCGGCAGAACAACAAAAAACGTATATTTTTTAGATAGTTACTGAAATTGCATAATTTATGTGCATGCCCAATATTGCATCCGAAATTTGCGTATGGCTCATTTCTTGTGCGACGCACAAGAAATGAGCAGTCGCTTCAGCAACTGTTTTTCAGGCGTCCTCGGACGCCGCCATCAACGGCTTCGGCGCCATTCCCTGGCCGGGCTTGATGTGGAATTCATAGGTCATCAGGTGCCAGGGCGTGGGCGCCGGCTTGCCGTCCGGCATCAGCGGATCGGTCCGCTTTTCGATGTGGGCGACGAGTTCGTCCTTGACCCCGAACACCACGTCGGAGTCCAGATATTTGTCGCCTTCGATGAAGACGTGGGTGATCAGCGGCTCGTAGCCGGGCGCATTGACCAGGAAATGCACATGCGCCGGCCGCATCGCATGGCGGCCGACCTGCAGGATCATTTCCCCGGCCGGGCCGTCGGTCGGGATCGGATAGCTGCACGGCAGGATGGTGCGAAAGAAGAACCGGCCGTCGGCGTCGGTGATGAACCGCGCCCGCGATGACGGGCCCTGCGTCGCATAGGTCGGCTTTTGCGAGTCGTAGAAGCCGTCATCGTCGGCATGCCAGACATCGACCGGGACGCCCGCCAGCGGCTTGCCCTTGAGGTCGGTAACGCGGCTCTGCACGAACATCCGCTCTCCTTCCAGGGTGGCGGAGATGTCGGTGCCGTGCGGCGTCTCCTTGTGTTCGCCGACATAGAACGGGCCGAGCACGGTGGTCTCGGTGGCGCCGTCGCGCTCGCGATGGTTGACGGCATCGACCAGCATGGAAACCCCGAGCACGTCCGACAGCAGGATGAACTCCTGCCGGATCGGGGTGCATTTCTGGCCGGTGCGGGTCAGGAAATCGATCGCATAGTCCCACTCCTCGAAGGTGAGATCGGTCTTGCGCACATATTCGTGCAGCGATTTCACCAGCTCCTGCAGCAGGAATTTGGCGCGCGGATTCGGCGTGTCCTCAAAACTCTTGATCACGGCGGCGGTCAGTTCGGTGTCGTTGAATTGAGGCATTTGGGCTGTCCTGCGGGGGGTACGCGATAGCGGGCAAGAGCCTACACCAGCCGACGGCCCGGGGTAAGCATGCGGGCGGTTGGAACGGGGCGCCCTTTTCGGCTATCAAGGCGGACCGCGACCGCCCCGGAGACCCGCCCCGATGCTAGCCCCGACCCCCGCCTCCCCCGAATCCGCCGGCATGTCCAAGGCCGCCTTCGACCGCGTCGAAGCGCACCTGAAGCACCGCTACGTCGATGCCGGCCGTTTTCCGGGCACGCAACTTCTGGTCTACCGCCGCGGCAAGGTCGTCCACTCGACGGTGCAGGGCTTTGCCGACCTCGAGCGCAAGGTGCCGGTCAGGGACGACACCATCTTCCGCATCTATTCGATGACCAAGCCGATCACATCGGTGGCCTTCATGATGCTGGTGGAGGAAGGCCGCGTCGCGCTCGACGAGCCCGTCCACAAATACATCCCGGAATGGAAGAACCTCGGTGTGTTCCAGGCCGGCGTCGCGCCGGCGTTCCTGACCAGGCCGCCGACACGGCCGATGCTGATCGTCGACCTGCTCCGGCACACTTCCGGACTGACCTACGGCTTCCAGCAGCGCTCCAATGTCGACGCCGCCTACCGTGAAAAGAAGATCGGCGAGGTCGTGACAGCGGGTACGCTGCAATCGATGATCGACGAGCTCGCCGGGATTCCGCTTGAATTTTCCCCAGGCGAGGCCTGGAACTATTCGGTCTCCACCGACGTGATCGGCTACCTCGTCGGCAAGATCAGCGGCATGCCGTTCGAACAGTTCTTGAAGCAACGTATCCTCAATCCGCTCGGCATGAACGACACCGACTTCTTCGTGGCGGCCGACAAGGCGCACCGGTTCGCGGCGTGCTATTCGGCCGACCCGAAGGGCGGCATGACCTTCCACGCCACCGACCGCAAGGGCGGCCTGACGCTGCAGGACGACCCGGCCACCAGCTCGTACCTGTCGCCGCCGTCGTTCATTTCCGGCGGCGGCGGATTGTGCTCGACCGCAGCCGACTATCTCACCTTCTGCCGCGCGCTGCTCAATGGCGGCGAACTCGGCGGCGTCCGGCTGATCGGTCCGAAGACGCTGGCGCTGATGACATCAAATCATCTGCCCGGCGGATGCGACCTGCCGGCGATGTCGCGGTCGATGTTCTCGGAGGCGACCTATAACGGCATCGGCTTCGGCCTCGGCTTCTCGGTCACGATGAACCCGGCGCTGACGCTGATTCCCGGCAGCGCTGGCGAGTATGCCTGGGGCGGCGCCGCCACGACGTCGTTCTGGATCGATCCGGCGGAGGAGCTGATCGCCATTTTCATGACCCAGGTGCTGCCGTCGAGCGCCTATCCGGTGCGGCGCGAACTTCGCACCATGGTGTACTCGGCAATTACCGACAGCAATCTCTGAGATTACGCCGGGTTCCGCTGCGTCTCTCCCCAAGGTGTAACCCGGCGGCAGCCGAAAACCTTGGCGAAGTCGCGAGGCTTCTCCTATGCTCCCCGCATTCGGCGTTACCGCCGGATGCCATGAGCCGGGACCCCCGTGCGAAAACTCTCACTGCCAGTGCGTCTCGCCCTGCTGGTTGCGGGGACCACGCTGCCGCTGATCATTTTCGCGGTCGGGATCGTTTTCAACAATTACGAGCAAGACCGCAGGGACGCCAAGCAGCGCGTGGTCGAGACCGTGCGCAGCATTCGCCTCGTTCTCGATGCCGAGATGCAGCGGATGACCGGCGGGCTTCAGGTGCTGTCGCTGACCAACGCGCTGCGGGACCGCGACTTCGAGGGCTTCCGCCGCATCGCCGCCGGTTTTCTCGAGCAGTATGGCAAGGACGGCGTCGTGCTGGTGGCCGACCGCGAGGGCCGTCAGGTGTTTTCCTCGATCACCGCGGATACCGCCAATTTGCCGCCGCGCAACAATCGCGCCATCGTGGACAAGGTGTTCGCGACCGGGAGCCCGCAGTACTCCAACCTGTTCTTCGGCGCGGTGAAGCAGCAACTGATCGTGACGGTCGAGGTGCCGGTGGTTCGCGACGGCGAGGTGCTGTACGACATTTCCTTCAGCCCACCGGCCGAGATTTTTCAGGCCATCATCGAAAAGCAGCGTCCCAGCCAGGACTGGACGATTTCGATCTTCGACGGCGACGGCGTCAATTTCGCGCGGGTGCCGAACCCGCAGGAGACGGTCGGCAAGCGCGCCTCGCCGACGCTGCACGACGCGATGTCTCGCGCACCGGAAGCCACCTTGCAGACCGTATCGCGCGAAGGGGTACCGCTGATCACGAGCTATGCGCGGTCCTCGCTGACCGGCTGGACGGTGGCCGCCGGGATTGCGGAGAGCTCGCTGGTCGGACCGCTCTGGCGCAACCTCGCCATCACCAGCTTGATCGGCGGCATTCTGCTGCTGATCGGCCTCGCCTTCGCGGTGCGGATGGCAACCGTGATCGCCCGCGGCGAGATGCTGCATGATCTCCTGATCGAGGAACTCAATCACCGCGTCAAGAACACGCTGGCCATCCTGCAGTCGATCGCCACGCAGACATTTCGCAGCGCGAGCCGGACCGAGCGCGAGAAGTTCGAGGGCCGGCTCGGCGCGCTGGCGCAGGCGCACAATCTGCTGAGCCAGGACAAGTGGCAGAGCTCCGAACTCAGAGACGTCATCGGCCGCGTGGTGCAGCCCTATCTGTTCAACACGCCGGAGCGGCTGCGAATGTCCGGACCAGACGTGCCGCTGTCGCCGCGGCTGTCGGTGGTGCTGTCGATGATCCTGCACGAGATCGCAACCAACGCCGCGAAGTACGGCGCGTTGTCCAACGACACCGGCAAGGTCGAGCTGGACTGGGAAGTGATCACGGAAGACGTCAAACCACAGCTACGGTTGATCTGGACCGAGTCCGGCGGTCCTCATGTCACGGCCCCGGAACAGCGCGGCTTCGGATCGCGGCTGATCGAGCGCAGCGCACGCGACCAGCTCGCCGGCGAAGCTACCGTCGAGTTCCTGCCCCACGGCGTGGTCTACACCGTGACCTGCACGCTGGAGGATGTCGGCTAGGCATTGGGTGAGGCCATCTCAGCCGCACATCCGGCAAGATAGAGCGTTTTCAAGCGAAGTGGATACCGGTTCGCATGAAGAAAACGCGTCAAAACAAGAAGGTAGAGCCCCGTTCCGATTCAATCGGAACGGAAAAGGCTCTAGCCAAAACTCTGCAACGCCGGGAACGTCTCCAACAGCCAGATGCTGACGCTGGATACCGCGCCGGTGAGAAAGCCGATACCGGTGACGACCATCAGCACGCCCATCGCGCGCTCGACGGTGGGCAGATGCCGCTTCATCCGCGCAAACAGCGAGGAGAACTGCTCGACCATGAAGGCCGCGATCAGGAAGGGAATTCCGAGGCCCGCGGAATAGATCGCGAGCAGGCCCGCCCCCTTGGTCACCGTCGCCTCGGCGGCGGCGACTGACAGGATGGCGGCGAGGATCGGGCCGATGCAGGGCGTCCAGCCGAACGCGAACGCGAGTCCCATCACGTAGGCGCCCCACAGACCCACCGGCCTCGGAATCGGCAGCCGCCCCTCCCGCATCAAGAATCCGATCCGCGTCAGGCCGAGAAAGTGCAGGCCCATCACCATGATGACGACCCCGGCGACGATGGAGAGCTCCGCCGACCAGGCGCGGATCAGGCCGCCGATCAGTGAGGCGCTGGCGCCGAGCGCCACGAACACGGTGGAGAAGCCGAGCACGAACATGCCGGCCGAAATCATCACCGCGCGCTTCGAGGCCGTTTCCGTCTCGTCATTGGCGACATGCTCGATGGTCGCGCCGGTGAGGTAGATCAGATAGGGCGGCACCAGAGGCAGCACGCAGGGCGACATGAAGCTGACCAGACCGGCGATCAGCGCCGCGGGGATCGTGACATCTTGAATCATGCGGTCATTGCCATCGTTGCTGTCCGGCTGAAGGGAGGTTTTATCAGGTGGAATCGATCGGGAGGCCGGTCCATGTCTAGCATCTCCGTGACCGCCGGAACCGCACGAAAGCCGCTCTGTCGCTCACTTTTCGTTCAGGTCCTGATCGCCCTGCGGCCGGGGACGTGTTGGGCGGGGTGGTGCCCGATTTCGCGGTCGGGCTCGAGATTTTCAGCGACGGGCTGATTCTGGCCGCGGGCGAAAATTCTCGATCAGGCGCAGCAGGACGCGCGCGCCGGCATCCGCGTCGGCCGGATCGACGTGCTCGTCCGGATGATGGCTGATGCCGCCGCGGCAGCGCACGAACAGCATGGCCACGTCCGCGATATCGATCATCGCCATGCCGTCGTGGCCGGCCCCGCTCGGCAGTTCGAACACGCGATAGCCCTCGCCTGCGATGGCCTCGGCCACCTGCTGCCTGAGCCAGGGGGCGCAGGGCGCGGTGCGGTTCTCATGGGTCACATGGATCGCGGCAACCAGAATTCGTCGCCCGGCGATCGTCCTGATGCGACCGGTGATTTCAGCGACCGCGCGTGTGCGCTGCTGGTCCGATACGGCGCGGACGTCGATCGTGAACACGGCCTTTCCGGGAATGACATTGGTCGCTCCCGGCATCGCGCTGATGGAGCCGACGGTGCCGACGAGCCCGGGCTCGGCCCGGCAATACGCCTCGACGGCGAGAATGCATTCGGAGGCGCCCGCCAGCGCATCGCGCCGCAGCGCCATCGGAACCGTGCCGGCGTGGCCGGCCATGCCCGACAGCGCGACCGAAAGCCGGGTCGCGCCCGAGATCGCCGTCACCACCCCGACCGGCAGGCCCTGGTTTTCCAGGACCGGTCCCTGCTCGATATGCAGTTCGAGATAGCCGTGCAGCTCGCCTCGCCTCCGCGCCGCGGCACGGATGCGGCCGGGATCGAGGCCGAACCGCAGCAGGGCGTCGCGCATCGTGATGCCGCCGCTGTCCCTGGCTTCAACCACACTATCGTCGAAAGTGCCGGCCACGGCGCGGCTGCCGAGCAGGGTCGATGCGAAGCGGACACCTTCTTCATCGGCGAAGCCGGTCACCTCGACCGCGAAGGGCAATCGCTTGCCGCGCCGGTAGAGATCTCCGACGCAGGAAATCGCGGTAATGAGCCCGAGCGGCCCGTCCCATTTGCCGGCGTCGCGCACGGTGTCGTAATGCGAGCCCAGCATCAGGCAGGGCAAACCCGCCTGCTCGCCTTCGTAGCGTCCGCAGACATTGCCGATGGCATCGAGCTGAGCGGCCATGCCGGCGTCCTGCATCCACGCCAGCAGCAGATCGGCCGCGGCGCGGTGCTCGGGGGTGAGAAAGATCCGCGTCAGATGATTGGAAGTCTCGGAGATCGCGCCGAGCGCGTCGATGCGGCGGACGATTTCCCGCCCGAGATCGCCGGTAGCATTGGTGCCCCCCGCCATCACAGCGATCCGACAGACGGCGCGCCTTGGGCGAGATGCGCGAGGTTGGCGTGCCAATGCCGCGCGATCTGAAGCCGCGTCGGCACCCAGACCCGGTCATGGCCCGCGACGTAATCGAGAAAGCGCATCAGCGACGCCGCCCGCCCCGGCCGGCCCGCGATCCGGCAATGCAGGCCCACCGACATCATCTTCGGCGAAGTGGCGCCCTCCGCATAAAGCACGTCGAAACTGTCCTTGAGGTAGCTGAAGAACTGATCGCCGCCGCCGAAGCCTTGGCCGTTGATGAAGCGCATGTCGTTGGCGTCGAGACTGTAGGGAATGATCAGATGCGGTCCCGCCGCGCCCCTGACCCAGTACGGCAGATCGTCGGCGTAGGAGTCGCAGGAATACAGAAAACCGCCCGCCTGCGTCACCAGCCGCAAGGTGTTGATCGAGGACCGCCCGGTGTACCAGCCGAACGGCCGCTGCCCCGTCACCTCGGTGTGAATGCGGATGGCCTGCGCAATCGTGTCGCGCTCCTCCGCTTCCGGCATATCCCCGTGTTCGACCCACTTCAGGCCATGGCAGGCGATGTCCCAGCCGGCCTCGTTCATCGCTGCGACGATTTCGGGATTGCGCTGCAGCGCGGTCGCGACCCCGAACACCGTCGGGCGCAGCTTGCGCTCGGTGAAGATGCGCCACAGCCGCCAGAAGCCGGCGCGCGAGCCGTATTCGAACATCGATTCGATATTGGCATGGCGCTGTCCCGGCCAGGGCTGCGCGCCGAGCACGTCGGACAGAAAGGCTTCCGAGGCGGGATCGCCGTGCAGGATGTTGTTCTCGCCGCCCTCTTCGAAGTTGATGACGAACTGCACCGCGATCCGCGCGCCGTCCGGCCAGCGCGGATCGGGCGGCTCTCGGCCATAGCCGCGGAGATCGCGGGGATATGGGGCGTCAGCCATTCAAGCCGCCTCGAACCGGACCTTCTGCGCGCCCTTCCACAGCACGGTCTTGCCGAGCTCCGGCAGCCGATCGAGCCCCGAGGTCAGGGTGATGAAATGGTTGCCGGCGAGCTGACCCATCTTGCTGGCGAAGTGCACCCCGCCATAGGCCAGCAGAATCTCGGTCTCGCTGATGCCGCCGGGATAAAGGATGATCTGGCCCGGCGCGGGATAACTGGTGTGGTTTTCATAGCCGACGCCGAAGTCGAGATCGCCGAGCGGAAGCCAGACCGCCTCACCGCTCCAGCGGACATGGACCATCTGGCTTTCGAAGGGCATCGCGCGGCGAAACGCTGCACAGGTCTTCGGCGCCAATTGTTCCTCGAAACGCGCGTCGAACGTGAAGTCGCCGGCGCGGACAATGAGTTGGCTCATGGGATGGCTTTCCTGCTCCTCGAGGTGAGGATCAGATTGCAGCCACCGCGCAATCAGGCAAGATTATTTTTGTCGCTGCAAATGCCGAAGAGAACGCCGTCCCTGGCGAAACATCGAAAAATCCGGCTGAGGCCTCGAAAGCGCGCGGCTATTTCACCAGCTTCAGCACGGCGCGCCGGCGCTGGCTGCCAGGCGATTTCGGATCGTTCGACCGCTCCGCCGCGTCGTCATCCGGCGTCATCGCATCGCACAGCGCTTTGAGATCCGAATCCGGAATCTTGCTGAGGTCGATCCGTAGGTCGAGAATCGCCAGCGACACCAGTTTGGCCGTCTCCGGACGGCCGCCCTTGACCAGCGCCGCCCGGCACTGTTCGAGCGTTGCAAGAATCGAATGCAGTCGTACTTCCGAATTAGCCACCAGCGTTCTTTCCGTAACCGAGCTTGCGAGGTAGAGTGGAGGCGATCCAGTTGGTCGTTTCATACACCTCTCCATAAAGTCCCGATATTCGCGATACGGCCCGATGGATGTCGTCCGCCGAAATGTCGTCGAGAGCATGACTGGCCGACGCGTCACACAGAAAAGTAACCTCGTGGTTGCGGTGGAAGGCCAGCCGCCGCGGCTTCGCCAGGTCCTCCTGCAGCATATCCACAAAAGCGACGATTGGGACGCTGGAGCAGTTGGCGAAGGTCCGCAGGCTGACGGCTGACGTCATTTGGGGCCCCTTTTGGGGTCGGAAGGCCAGCCTGACGGTATCAGGGGGTTCCGGAGGGAGGTCTGCGGGGTAAGCATAAGCGACAGAATCCGGGGACGGAAACCCGCAGTGGTTGTAGTTTCGGACATACTCTGCCAAGATTAGCGCGCAGAAAGGACGATGTATGCGTCTGGTCGTGGAAAGGGGCGTTCCACAGGAGGAACACCCAAAGGTCGCCATAGGCAGTCTCACCGACTGGGACGCCGCCAGGGTTTTCCTGGAGGTGGTCCGCTGCGGCAGCTTCAGGTCCGCGGCCGAGCGGCTCGACCTGTCCATCAACGTCGTGCGCCGGCGCATCGACGATTTCGAGCGCCAGGTCGGCGCCACCCTGTTCACGCGCGACGTTCACGGCACAAGGCTGACCGACGAAGGCTCGCTGGTCGTTTCCGCGGTGGAGCGCATGGAGGCCGCGTCGTTCGATCTGGTGCGCGCCGGCAATTCCGTCACCAATACGCTATCGGGGGAAGTCCGCGTAGCCGTCACCGAAGGTCTCGGCACCTTCTGGCTGGCCCCGCGCCTGGTCGAATTCCAGCAATCGTTCCCGAATATCCTGGTCGATCTGCACTGCGCGATGCGATCCGCCGACGTATCGCGGCATGAGGCCGACATTGCGATCCACCTGTCGCGGCCGGCCGCGCTCGACGTCAAGCTGGTCCGGCTTGGCCGCATGCACCTGATGTTCTTTGCCGGCGAGAAATACATCGAGAAATTCGGCGCGCCGAAAACCACGGAAGAGCTGGTCAAGCACCGGCTGGTGATGCAGGTCGCCGATGAAATCGCCGCCAAGGAAACGTTCGAAAGCTGGTTTCCCGGCTATTCGCAGCGGGACTTGCTGGTGATGAAAACCAACGTCAGCAGCGCCCACTACTGGGCCGTCGCCAACGGCGCGGGGATCGGCGTGTTTCCGACGTACGGCTACGCACTCGGCGGCAAGATCGTGCCGCTTGAGATTCCGTTGCGCCAGCCGTTCGACATCTGGCTCTCCTACCATCCCGGCAACGGCCGCATCCCCCGGGTGCGGCGGATGATCGACTGGCTGGTGGAGGCTTTCAATCCCGTGAGATTCCCGTGGTTCAAGGACGAATTCGTCCATCCATGCGAATTTGACGCGGTATACAAGGGTGAATCCCTGACCCATTTATTCGGGGGCTTCTCGACCGACGAAGGACGGTAAAGGCAGGATGATGAAATCAGCAGCGAAGAAAATGAAGCAGCGCAGTGCTGGAAAACCGGACATCGAATTGGGCAAGCGAATCCGGCTGCGGCGCGTTGAGCAGAAGATCTCGCAGGCGGAACTTGGCGACAAACTCGGCGTCAGCTTCCAACAGGTGCAGAAGTACGAGAAGGGCGTCAACCGTGTCGGCGCCGCCCGTCTTCAAGCCATCGCCACTGCGCTCGATGTCCCCGTCACCTTCTTCTATGACGGTGACGGCAAGGCGCGGGAGGTCGAAAGCCTGCTGTTCCTCGATAGCGCGTTCAGCCTCCGGTTGCTGCGGGCTTACAGCAAGATCAAGGACCAGACCGTGCAGCGTCAGCTGGTGTCCTTGATGGAATCGATCGCCGCGAACGAAGACTAGCCGTTGCAAACCCTTGGGGTTCCCTTGGAGTTCTCCTTGGGGTTCGCAGCGCGAGCTTTCGGTTCGCAGCACCGCGGATACGTTCGATCGGCGCAAGCGGATCGGCCGGCAGACCATCGACCTGCCAGGCCACAGGCGGGTCCGGGCGCGACAGGACGAGCCCGACGCCATGGCAAGTGGCTGGCCGTTTGACATCGGGGATGCTCAGCGGCTCCCGGTTGCGGGCCGCAGCCTCGAGCAAGCTGATTGCCGATCCCGCGAAGCGTGACAAGCTGACGACGATTGCGCGCTGGAGCCGCTCTCCCCGGTCCGGCCGGGAGAAACACTCCCATACGGCCGAATGCTCGACTAAATTACTGGCGCGTCCGGCTCCCGCACGGGCGACGACCGGTCCCTTCCTCACGTCCTGAGGCGGGGCCACCTGATACCTCACGAAAGCGCACCGATGCTCGACGCCCCCAAGACAACAGAAAAATCCTTTGCCGACGGCAAGATCCTGCAGAGCGTCAGCGACGGCGTCGGCGTCATCACGTTCAACAATCCGGAAAAGCGCAACGCCATGTCGCTCGACATGTGGGAAGGGCTCGGCCACGCGCTGGTCGAATTGCGCGACGATCCCGAGGTGCGCGTGGTGATCATGGTCGGCGCCGGCGACAAGGCGTTCGTCTCGGGCGCCGATATCAGCCAATTCGAGAAGACCCGCCACAACGCCGAGGCAGGGGAAGAATATGCCAAGAAGAGCGCCGCGCAGCGCGCGCTGCTGGCTGATTATCCGAAGCCGACGATCGCCTGCATCCGCGGCTTCTGCCTCGGCGGCGGCATGCAGGTGGCGATGCTGGCCGATATCCGTATCGCGTCCGACTACAGCCAGTTCGGCATTCCCGCCGCCAGGCTCGGCATCGCCTATGGCTATGACGGCCTGAAGCATCTGGTGTCGCTGGTCGGTCCGTCCTGGGCGCGGCTGTTGATGTACACGGGGATGCGGATCGATGCCGCCGAAGGGTTAAGGATCGGCCTGGTCGATCGCTTGGTATCGGACATCGAGCTGTGGGACGCGACTTTGGAAATCGCCCGCACCATCTCCGGCAACGCCCCGCTCGCGATTCAGGCCGCCAAGATCACCATCGCGCAGGTCTTGAAAGACGAAAGCAAGCGCGACATGGACGCGATCAAGGCGATCGGCAACGCCTGCATGGACTCGGAAGATTTCCGCGAAGGAAGGCGCGCATTCATGGAGAAGCGCAAGCCGCAGTTCAAGGGAAGGTAGATTCCAGACGCTGCGTGGGCTGGATTAGCGCCAGCGTAATCCGCCACCTTTCTTTCAAGCGTCGGCGGATTACGCCTTGCGCAGCTGTGTGACTACCCGACGGGCAAATCAGTTCGCCTTGCGATTATGGCGTGTCCAGTCCCTTTGCGAAAAATATTTCGCTTAACCCGTCGAGGCTGAGCAAGAACTCGGCATTTTGAGGAGTTGATGTACGATTCGGTTCATGACGAATCGCACATTCAAGACCGGCGCGAGCCGGGATCAGACCAGCCTGCTTCCTCCACGGATTGAGGATTATGTCGGGCCGAACAACCCGGTGCGGGCGATCGAGAGCTTTGTGTGTGCCCTCGACCTTGCAAAGCTCGGTTTCCTCCATGCGGCGCGCGGGGCGGACGAGATGGGGCAGCCACCGTACGATCCGGCCGATCTGTTGAAGCTGTATCTGTACGGCTACATCAACCAAGTCAGATCATCGCGCCGGCTGGAACGGGAAGCAGGTCGCAATCTGGAGCTGATCTGGCTGTTGAAGAACCTGAGGCCGGGCTATCGGACGATCGCCAACTTCCGCAAGGAGAACTGGGCAGCGCTGAAGGCCGCGAACCGCAGTTTCGTGCTGCTGCTTCGCGAACTCGATCTGATCGGAGGGAGCCTTGTTGCGCTCGACGGCGCCTTGTTCCACGGCAACGCCAGCAAGGGAAGCATCTTCACGCAAAGGAGGCTGACCAAACAGATCGCCGCCTTGGACAAGGAGATCGAGGCCTATGGCAAGGCTCTCGAAGCCAATGATGCGGAAGAGGCCAAGCAGCGAAGCGACGGTTCGCGGGGCGACGGCAAGGGTGGTAGTGGCGACGTCGGCGAGAAGGTGAAGGAGCTGATGGCCCGGCGCGAACGCGCGCAAGCCGACCTCAAGGACTTGGAGACAAGCAACAAGGGGCAACTCTCGAAGACCGATCCCGACGCGAGGCTTCTGAGCAAGGGCGATCAGACCATTGCGGGCTACAACGTGCAGAGCGTTGTCGACGACAAGCACATGCTCATTGTTACCAGCGAGGTCGTCAATCGCAGCGATGCAGGCCACCTTCATGAGATGGCAAACGCGGCAAAAGAGGTTCTCGATGTGGAGACCCTGCGGGTGGCGGCCGATACCGGCTATTACAATAGCGAGGACCTGAAGGCCTGCGAGGATGACGGCATCAAAGCCTATGTGCCGATGCATGAGGGCAATGGCAAGCTCGAGGAGGGTCGCTTTAGCCGCAAGGATTTCCGCTACGATGCGAGCGCCGACGTCTACCGTTGCCCGACCGGAGAACTGCTGCGTCCAACGGAAGGGCGCTGGAAGAATGCGAGCGGCCGCGTCGAGATCCGCTACCTGGGGCGCAAGGCGGCCTGCGCAGCCTGTCCTCTGAGAGCGCAGTGTCTCGCCCCGAAGGCACCTTACCGGAGCATCGCTCGCTGGGAACACGAGGATGTTCTCGAACGTCACCGCGCGAGGATGGAAAGTGAGGAGGCCAAAAAATTGATGCGCCGCCGTTCCGCCATCGTCGAGCATCCCTTTGGAACGCTCAAATGCCGCGCCGGGTATCAGCACTTTCTCGTGCGCGGCTTCGACAAGGTCCGTGGCGAATGGAGCCTGATGGCCCTCTGCTACAATTTCACTCGCGTGCTCAACATTCTCGGCTTCGACCGCTTCGTCGCGTACCTTGAAAAGGCGCCATTGCCCGCGAAAACCTTCCTATAAGCACTCTGCGCGCCCTTCAGCTTGCTTTGCGGCCCTTCCGGACTAGAATCCTGCTGTGGCTCGCAGTCAGTCCTTTCCGCGCCACCCCAGCCTCATAATCAGCATTCTTGCCCAGCCTCGTCGGGCAAATCAGCGCTAACGACTCGCCCGTCTCACCCGACAAGAGGGGCGGCTCGCGATCGTCACGAAACGCGCGGTGGGATGCGGTGGACGCAGATGCGCCTTTGACGAACGGTGCGGATAGCGGACGGCGAAGTCGTGTGGTCCTGACAGCCTCTGGGTTGGCGTCAAGCCGGCGGGCAACCGCCGGCGACGGTGACAAACAAATCCTGATCGCCGGGGAGAGCGCGCTATAAGCCGTAAACCACTGCGCAGGGAAGGCCGGATTGCCTCCGCTGAACCTGTATGCTCGTGTGCGTCTTTCTTCGCACATACTTGCACACGAGACCGCGGGTGCAGCGCGCATCCGGTCTTCCCTGCGCCCTCTAATTAAGAGAGGGGCGTGGAAATTCTACAGCAAACCTCGGGCGAAATCCGCCGCGAGATCGCGAAGGCATGTTTGTGATTGTTCGAAATCCTGAATCCTCTTTCGTCGTCCCTGCGAACGCAGGGACCCATACGCCGCGGCCTATCGGTGAGACGCAGGCATCAGATACTTTCTGCATCAACTAACGCCGGTGGTTATGGGTCCCTGCGTTCGCAGGGACGACGTGGGAGAATCGGCTCTTCAACGCGCTCGCTGCCTGCATCGCGGGACATGACAGCTGTAGTTGACAGCCGCTGTAACGCATCCGAGCCCTCTCACTCATCTTTTTTCTTTTTTAGACAGGGACTCGTTTGCTTCGTTTTCGCCCGCCCCCGCCTACAGCGCCTCGAGCACCGCTTTCGCAATATCCGCAGTGCCGTTGCTGCCGCCGAATTCCATCGGCTTGATGCCGTCGGCATAGACCTTGTCGACTGCGCGCTCGATACGCTCGCCGGCCTCGGCGGCGGCCTCGATGCCGTGCTTGTCGGCGAGCCAGTCCAGCATCATCGCGGTGGAGAGGATCATGCCGGTGGGGTTGGCCTTGCCCTGCCCCATGATGTCGGGCGCGGTGCCGTGGCAGGGCTGGAACACGGCGTGGCGGTCGCCGATGTCGGCCGAGGGCGCCATGCCCATGCCGCCGATCAGGCCAGCGGTCAGGTCGGAGAGAATGTCGCCGAACATGTTTTCCGTCACCATGACGTCGAAATCCCAGGGCCGCTTCACCAGCAGCGCCGAGCAGGCGTCGACATACATGCGATCGGCCTTGACCCCGGGGTGACGCTTGGCGGCTTCGTCGAACATCCCGCGAAAGAAGGCGAACGCCTTGAACACGTTGGCCTTGTCGACGCAGGCCAGTGCGCCGGGCTTGCCGCGCGCCTTGCGGCGTTCGGCGAGGCGGAAGGAAAACTCGAACAACCGTTCCGAGGTTTTTCGCGTGATCACCAGCGTCTCGCGCGCTTCGGTATCGGTGACGATGCCCTTGCCCATCGAGGCGAACAGCCCCTCGGTGGATTCCCGGATGACGATGAGATCGATGCCGCGCGTATCCGCGCCGACGATCGGGCTCGGCACGCCGGGAATGAGCCGCGCCGGCCGCACCCCGGCATAGAGATCGAAATGAACGCGCAGCTCGATCTGCGGCGCGATCTCGGTGTTGTCGGGGTAGCGCACCGACGGCAGGCCGCAGGCGCCGAGCAGGATGGCGTCGGCCTCGTCGCACAGCCGCACGGTAGAGTCCGGCATCGACTTGCCGGTCTCGCGGTAATTGTTGGCGCCGGCCGGCGCGCCGGTGAAGCGGAATTTGAGATCCGAGGTGCTTTCGATCTTGCGCAGGACTTCCAGCGCCGGGGCCATCACTTCAGGGCCGATACCGTCGCCGGCAAGCACGGCGATGTGAAGGGCGTCGTTGGCAGACATGGGGAGGTTCCTTGTGGAAGGCGAAGAGAGCAGTAATGAGTTGAGTTACGTCGTCATTGCGAGCCAACGGGTCGCGCGAATGCGCGCCCGATGACAGGTTCCGCGAGAGCAATCCATGCCACCGCGCGAAGAAGGGCTGGGTTGCTTCGTCGCTTCGCTCCTCGCAATGACGGGAAATGACGACGCAATGTCCCTACGGCGTCAATACCGCGCGGCCGACCAGCCGGCCCTTTTGCAAATCGACCAGCGCGTCATTGGCCCTGGCGAGCGGCATCGGGGTCACCGGGATCGGCGGCACCTTCTTGTCGCGCACGAGATCGAGCAGTTCCTGGGTCTCGCGGAGATTGCCGACATAACTGCCCTGGATCGTGATCGCCTTGATCGGAATCAGCGGCAGTGCAAAGGTGGCGCCGCCGCCGAACAGCCCGACGATCACGAGCTTGCCGCCCTTGCTCAGGCAATCGAAGCCGAGTTGCGTGGTCTTGGCGTTGCCGACGAGATCGATCACCGCGCGGATCGGGCCGCCGGCCTTTTGCGCAAGCTGTTCCAGCGCGTCGGGCGCGCCGCCATCGACGGTCGCGAGCGCGCCGGCCTTCTCGGCGGCTTCGCGCTTGCGCGCATCGATATCGACGACAATGGCGCCCTTGCCGCCCATCGCCTTCAAGAGCGACAGCGCCATCAGGCCGAGACCGCCGGCGCCGATGATGACGATCGGCGTGTTGAAATCCTTCTCCACCTTCTTCAGCGCGCTGTAGGTGGTCACGCCCGAGCAGGCATAGGGCGCCGCGGTGACGGGATCGAGCCCCTTCAGGTTGAGCAGGTATTTCGGATGCGGCACCGTCATGTAGTCGGCATAGCCGCCGTCGCAGTAGACGCCGAGCGAGTTCGGCTTCAGGCACATATTCTCGTCGCCGGCGAGGCAGGTCTCGCATTTGCCGCAGCCGAGCCAGGGATAGACCAGCGCGATATCGCCGACCTTGAGGCCGGCGGTGTCGGCCTTGGCATCCGGCCCGAACGCCACCACCTCGCCGACGGTCTCATGTCCCATCGTGCGCGGCAGCGACACGCCGCGATCCCTGAGCGACAGCGGCTTGCGGCCGTGGCCGAGATCGTAGCCGCCTTCCCAGATGTGCAGGTCGCTGTGGCAGACGCCGGCCGCCTTCACCTTGATCAGGACCTGCGTGCCGGATGGTTGCGGCGTCGGCTGGTCCACTTCCTTCAAGGGGGCGTTGAAATCGGCAACCTGGAAACTCTTCATCGCGTCTCTCCCGATGGTTCTGGCTTTTGGCCGAGCATAGCGTTTTCGAGCGAAGTGGGTACCGGTTCGCGCTGGGAAAACGCGTCAAAACAAAGTGCTTCGACCGTTGTTAGACGCTTAGTCCGCCCCGATCAATGGATGATGGCAGGCGGCGAACTGGCGTGCGGCAACCTCGCGAAGTTCCGGGACCTCGTCGCTGCAGCGCTGGTCCGCGCGCGGGCAGCGGGTGCGAAAACGGCAGCCGGAGGGCGGCGCGATCGGCGACGGCGGCTCGCCGACCGCCACGCTTTCGGCCGGGCGGACGTCGGGATCCGGCACCGGGATCGCTTCGAGCAGCAGCGCTGTATAGGGATGTGCGGGCTGGGCGAACAGTTGCTCGGGCGGGCCCACCTCGCAGAGCCGGCCGAGATACATCACCGCCACCCGGTCGCTGACCGCTTTCACCACCGCGAGATCGTGGGCGATGAACAGCAGTGTCAGCCCGAACCGCGCCTTCATGTCCTCCAGCAGATTGAGGATCTGGGCGCGGATCGACACGTCGAGCGCCGATACCGGCTCGTCGCAGATGATGAATTCGGGATTGAGCACCAGTGCCCGCGCGATGCAGATGCGCTGGCATTGTCCGCCGGAAAATTCGTGCGGCAGCCTCCCCATCACCAGATTGGGATCGAGGCCGACCGCGCCGAGCACGTCGCACACCATCTGGTGGCGCTTCTCCGGATCCTTGACGCCCGCGATCACCAGCGGCTCGGCGACGATATCGCCGATCCGCCGCCGCGGATTGAGCGAGGCGATCGGATCCTGGAAGATCAGCTGTACGCGCTGGCGCATCTTGCGCAGGGCATCGCCATGCATCGCGGTGAGATCATGGCCGTCGAACAGGACGCGGCCGGATTGAGCCCTGCGCAACTGCAGCACCGCGCGGCCGAGCGTCGACTTGCCGCAGCCGGATTCGCCGACCAGGCCGAGCGTCTCGCCGCGCGCGACTTCGAGGCTGACGTCCGACACCGCGTGGACGATGTGGCCGCCGACCGCATATTCGACAACCAGATGCTCGACCTTGAGCAGCGGATCGCGCGAAAGAGAATCCTTGCTTTCCTGCATCACGCGCCAGCTCCTGCCGGCGCCAGAATCGGGTGGAAGCAGGCGAATTGGTGGTCGGGGGTTTCCGCAACCGTGAGCCGGGGCTTCTCCTGATGACAGAGGCCTGCGGCATAGCGGCAGCGCGGCGAAAACGAGCAGCCTTTGATCGGCCGGGTCGGGTCCGGCGGACGTCCGGAAATCGCCGGCAGCGGCGTATGCGGCGCGGTATCGAGCTTCGGGATCGCCGCCAGCAGCGCCTCGGTGTAGGGCATGTGCATCTTCTTGAACAGGTCGGGCGTCGGCGCGCGCTCGACGACGCGGCCGGCATACATCACCGCGACCTCGTCGGTGCGGCCGGCCACCACGCCGAGATCGTGGGTGATGATGATCATCGCCATGTGGCGGCGGCGCTGCTCGCGCGCCAAGAGATCGAGAATCTGCGCCTGGATGGTGACGTCGAGCGCGGTGGTCGGCTCGTCGGCGATCAACAGCTTCGGTTCGCAGGACAGCGCGATCGCGATCGCGACCCGCTGCCGCATGCCGCCGGAGAGCTGATGCGGGTATTGCATCAGTCTTTGTTCCGGCGCGGGGATGCCGACCGCTGCCAGCAACTCGATGCTGCGCATTTTCGCGGCCTGGCCGTCGAGTTCGAGATGCTCCTGCAGCGTCTCGATCAATTGCGTGCCGATGGTCAGCACCGGATTGAGCGAGGTCATCGGGTCCTGGAAAACCACCGCGAGCGACCGTCCGCGCAGCTTGCGCAGGCGTTCGGGATCCATGCCCACGAGGTTCTGCCCATCGAACATCACGCGGCCGGAAAGCTTTGCCTTTTTCGGCAGCAGTTGCAGGATGGCGCGCGACAGCATGGTCTTGCCGCAACCGGATTCGCCGACGATGCCGAGCGTCCGCCCGGCGCCGACCACGAGGTCGACCTGATCCACCGCGCGAAGATTGCCGCGCGGCGTCGGCAGATCGACCGCAACCCCCTCGACCGAAAGCAGCACGGGTCCGGTCACAGCGCGCCCTGCCGCGGATCGGTCAGGGCGCGCAGCGTGTCGCCGATCAGGTTGAAGGCAAGCACGGTCAGGAACATCGCGATCGCGGGAATGAAGGCGAGCCTGGGCGCCATCTCGAGACTTTGGCGCCCCTCCCCGATCATGCTGCCCCAGCTCGATATCGGCGGCGGCACGCCCAGCCCGAGGAACGACAGCGCCCCTTCGACCACGATGGTGACGGCGACACCGAGCAGAAAGAACGCCAGCAGCGGCAGCATGACGTTGGGCAGCAGTTCGCGCAGCAGGATGCGCGCATGCGTCGCGCCGAGCGCCTGCGCCGCGATCACGAATTCGCGCCGCGCCAGCGTGAGCGTGGTGGCGCGCGCCACCCGCATGAAAGCGGGAATGCCGAGCACACCCAGAATAAAGGTGAGGTTCAGGATTGATTGTCCGAGATAGGCGGTCACGGCCAGCGCCAGGATCAACGGCGGAAACGCCAGCAGCACGTCCATGCTGCCGACCACCAGCGACTCGAACCGGCCGCGGAAATAGCCCGCCAGCATCCCGAGCGCGCCGCCGAGCGTTAGCCCGATGATCGGCGCACAAATCCCCACGACCAGCGATATCCGCGCTCCATGGATCACCCGGGACAATTCATCCCGGCCAAGGCCGTCAGTGCCCAACCAGTGGGCCATCGAGAACGGCGCGCGCTTCTCCAGCATGTCCATGTCGGTCGGGCTCGGCAACGGCAGCACATCGGCGCATATCGCCACCGCAAACACGAAGATCACCCAGCCGATCGCGACCCAGAAAAGCGGTCCGAGCCGGCGGCCCCGCCGCGTTGGCGCTTGTGCAACATCCTGGTCGATGCTGAGTTCAAGCGTGGCCATGACGGATCCTTGGATCAAGAGCGGCGTAGAGCATATCGACGATGAAGTTCATCAGCACGAATCCTGCACCGACCAGCAACACCACGCCCTGCAGGATGATTAGGTCGCGCGTGGCGATCGCGCCGACAAGAAGCCGGCCTATTCCAGGCAGCGCAAAAATCGTCTCCACGATCACCGCGCCACCGATCAACCGTCCAATGTTGATTCCGGTGATCGTCACCAGCGTGAGCGACGAGGGCTTCAGCGCATGCACGAACAGGATGCGCGACGCCTTCAATCCCTTGGCCTTGGCCAGCGCGATATAGTCCTCCTGGAGGGTCGCGATCATGTCGGAACGCAGCACGCGCATGATCCCCGGCCACTCGGCAAGCGCCAGCGTCAAGGCCGGCAACACCATGAAGCGCAGATTCGCGGCCGGATCCTCGCCGAACGGCACGTAGCCGGTCGCCGGCAGCCAGCGCAATTCCACCGCGAAAAGATAGATCAGCAGGATGGCCGACAGGAAGGTCGGCACCGACAGCATGCCGAAGGCGGTGCCGGTCATGAAGCGATCGAAAGGGCCGCCGCTGCGCGCCGCGCAAACTATCGCCAGCGGAATGCCGATCGCGAGGCACATGATCTCGGCCAGGATCATCAGTTCGAACGAGATCGGAAGCCGCTCGGACACCGCCTGCAACACGGTTTGTCCGGTGCGGAACGACCGGCCGAAATCGCCCTGCAGGACGTGACCGAGCCAGCCGAAATAACGGATCCAGATCGGTTGATCCAACCCCATGTCGCGGCGCAACGCCGCGACCGTTTCCGGTGTCGCCTGATCGCCGAGGATCGTGTAGGCGAGATCGCCCGGCAAAAGCGAGGCGATCAGGAATGTCAGCAGCGATACCGCGATCAGGACCGGTACCAGGTACAGGAACTTTCGCGCGACAAAGAACAGCATACGGAGTTATTCCAGCCAGACGCGGGATACGTCGATCACTCCGCTGTACATCTTCGGCAGACCCTTAACCTTTGCGTTCGACATCGCGTAATAGGTGTTCTGGAAGGTCCAGAACCAGAGCGCCTGCTGGTTGATGTGCCGGCTGATCGCGCAGTAATCCTCGATCCGCTTGTCCTGATCGGCGGTGACCCGGGCATGCTCCAGCAGCTTGTCGAGCTCCGGATTCGAGTAGTTGGCCAGCGCGACCGGGCTGCCGGTGTGGAAATTGGCATACATCTGGACGTCGGGATCGGCGAGATCGACGATCCGCCACCCTATCACCTGGAACTGGCGCATGAAGGCGCGTGGAGGGAACGTGGCCTGGTCGACCTGTTCGATCTCCATATTGGCGCCGGCCTGCTTCCAGAACTGCTGCAAAACCTGACCGCCGGCACGTCCGCGCGGCGTCGCGGTGAAGAGCATCTTGAAATCGACCGGCTTGCCGTAGTCCTTGATCAACGCCTTGGCCTTTTCAAGATCGTAGGGCAGCGCGCCGTCATCCTTGCACTTCACCCATGAGCCGTCGCCATAGGGGTTGGAGGCCGGCCGGGCGAGGCCATTGGTGAGAGCCTGCGACATCTTTTTGCGATCAAGCGCCATCACCAGCGCCTGGCGCACGCGGACATCGTCTAACGGCGCGACCTTGGTGTTGAAAGCGGCGACCGCGGCGCCGGAGCCCGCATAGGTATGCACCTTCAGCTTCGGATCCTTTTCCGCCCGCTGAATATTGTCCGCGTCGTACTCATCATCCCAGACGATATCGGCCTCACCCGACTGCAGACTGGCGAAGCGCGACTGCGCATCCGGCAGCGGCTTCAGAATGATCCGGTCAAGATAGATACGGCCCTTGTCCCAGTAGTCCGGATTCTTTTCCAGCACCATGCGGTCGCCAGCGATCCATGACTTCGGGATATAGGGACCGGTACCGACGGGATTGCGGTTGTAGTCGGCGCCCTTGGTCTTCCACGCCGTCGGCGACTGGACCACGAAGTTCGCACCGGGAGGCGATACGATCGCGGGCAGATTTACCGACGGATCGTTCAGATTGAATACGACCGTCAGGTCGTCAGGCGCCTGCACATTGTTAATGAACGCGACGTAGAACGCGCATCGGCACTTGTTGGCCGGATCCTTCTGACGGTCGTAATTCTCCTTGACCGCCTGGGCATTGAAAGGCGTGCCGTCGTGAAACTTGACCCCGGGCCGCAGCTTGAACGTCCAGGTCTTGAAATCGTCCGAGTGCGTCCAGGACAGCGCGAGCTTCGGCTGCGCCACGCCCTTGTCGTCGAGATAGGTGAGCGTGTCGAAGATCGCCGCGGCCGCCGTTCCCGCGGCCGTATCAAACACGCCGACCTTCAGCGGATCGAAACCGGAAATATCGAGCTCGAGCCCCACAGTGATGCTGCCGCCCTGCTTCTGGGCGCTGGCGGGGCTTGCAGCCAAGGCAACGCCAAATGCCGCTACATGAAATATCTGCGCAAGCGTGCGCCCGCGGATTGCCGCTGTCATTGGTGCTCCCTCCAAGATGCCGAACGTCCGGTATTCCGGATCGTCGATGACTGTGCGGCAGATTGGCTGGAATCGCAGGCGGCGGCAAGTCCGCATCATGGGCGCCGGGTGAAAAGCCGCAGGTCCGGTCAGCGACGCGTTGCGTCAGCCCGGCGCGGTCATCCGCCGCTTCCCCGTGAAGGCCGCAATTTCGTCTTCCGACAGGCCGGTCTCGCGGAGATAGGCGACCGTGTGTTCGCCCAGGGTCGCCATCCGCTTCGCCGCCGCGACCTTGGCGCCGGACATGCGGAACGGCAGGTTGAGAACCTTGAACGTGCCGCCGGCATCCTGCACCTCGGCCAAAGCACCGCGATGCGCGATCTGCGGATCGCTCAGTGCTTCGTTCACCGTGCGGTAAGCCGAACTGGGAACGCCCTCGCCGTTGAGCGCGGCGAGGCATTTTTCGGTCGTCACCGACTGAGACCAGGCTTCGACGCCGTTCATCAGGTCCGCCCAGTTGTCGCGGCGATCGGCATAGACGGCGAAACGCGGATCGCTGACCCACTCCGGATGGCCGATCACCTTCATCAGGCTCTGAAAGGTCTTCTCGCTGGCGACGGCAACCATCACATAGCCATCCGCGGTGGCGATCGGCCCGAACATCGGACGCTGGGTCGGCTTCACCTCGAATTGCGACCACTGCAATTCATTGAGCGTCAGGCTCAACATCGATTCCAGCATCGAGACGTCGATGTGCTGGCCGTGCTGCGTGAGGTGGCGCTGATACAATGCCGCCGAAATGGCGCCGAAGGCATAGACGCCGGTGAGCACGTCGGCGTGATAGATCCCGCAATAATCCGGCCGGCTACGTCCGGGCTGATAAGCCAGGTGAGCCATGTCGTAACCCGAGGCGGCATGGATCACCGGCGCATAGGCCGGCAGTTCGGCCGATGGCCCGGTCTGGCCGTATCCGGAGATCGAACAATAGATCAGCTTCGGATTGAGCGCTTGCAGCGAGTCGTAATCCAGCTTCAGCCGCCGCATCACGCCGGGACGGAAGTTCTCGACGAGCACGTCGGTGTTCGCGACCAGCCGGCGGATGACCTCGATCCCTTCAGGCGACTTCAGATCGAGCACGAGGCTGTTCTTGCCGATATTGAGCTGGCCGAAGGCGGTGCTGCACATGTTGCGGACCGGCGGACGGGTGCGCATCGTCTCGCCCTCGGCGGTCTCGATCTTGATGACCTCTGCCCCCATGTCGGCCAGCATCCGCGTACAATGCGGGCCGGCAATGGTGGTCGAAAAATCGAGTACGCGCAGGCCCTGGAAGCTCTTTGTCAAATTACCCTCATCGTGCTCAGCTACTGTCATTCCAAATTCCTCCCGGGCGCTGCCCGGCGCGGCGAGACCCTAAATTGCGCCGCCCGGCCTGGGAAGCGTTTCTCCCGGCACCCACAATGCGAGCAGCTGCGGAAAAACTGGAACCGTTCTTGCATAGTCCAAGTTAGTGCTGGTACGAGGGCGTTTCTTGAGAGTCCTGTTCGCTACCACAGAGATGGATGACTTCGTCCGGGTTGGCGGGCTCGCGGCCGTTTCGGCGGCCCTGCCGCGGGCCTTGCGCTCCCTCAGCGACGTCAGGATCATCCTCCCCGGCTACCGGGACGTCGTCGAACAATTCCTGCACATCCAGATCGTCGGTCAATGCGCCGCGCTGGCGGACATGCCGGCCTGCTCGCTGGGCCTGACTTCGACCCGGGATGGGCTGCCGGTCTACGTCCTTCTCTGCCCGCAACTTTATGACCGCCCCGGCAATCCCTATGGCGATATTTCGGGCCGGGACTGGCCGGACAACGACGTGCGGTTCGGGCGGCTTGCCTCCGCCGCTGCACAACTGGCGGCAGGCACGCTGGACAAGAATTGGGCAGCCGACCTGGTTCACGCCAATGACTGGCAGGCCGCGCTCGTACCGGCCTATCTCGCCTGGAACGCGGTCAAGATCCCTACCATTCTGACCATCCACAATCTGGCCTATCAGGGCCTGTTCCCGAAGGAGTCGTTGCGCCGGATCGGCGCTCCCGCAGACTCTTTCCATATCGATGGTCTCGAATTCTACGACAAGCTCTCCTTCCTCAAGGGCGGTCTCGTCTACGCGTCCCATCTGACGACGGTAAGCGAGACCTATGCGAAGGAGATCACCACTTCGGAACTCGGCTGCGGGCTCGAGGGCCTGCTTCGCCGGCGTTCAGAGGCTGCGCAATTGACGGGGATCTTGAACGGCATCGACGAAAGCTGGGATCCCAGGGTTTGCGCGCAACTGGCGCAGCCGTTTGGCGCCGGCGATTGGGACGGCAAGCAGGCGAATGCCGATTACGTCCGCCAGCAGTTCGGCCTGGCGCTGTCGCGCGGTCCGATCTTCGGCCTGGTCGCCCGCCTCGTGCACCAGAAGGGCGTCGATCTCGTGCTGGCGGCGGCGGACGAGATCATCGAGGCCGGCGGCCAGATCATCGTCACCGGCAGCGGCGAGCCCGATATCGAGCAGGCGCTGGTCGATGCGCATCGCCGCCGGCCGGATGCGATCGGCGTCGCCATCGGTTTCAACGACGGACAGGCCCGGCGGATTTTCGCCGGCAGCGATTTCACCCTGATGCCTTCGCGGTTCGAACCCTGCGGCCTGAGCCAGATGTATGCACAGCGGTTCGGATCGCTGCCGATCGGCCACCAGACCGGCGGCCTCGCCGAAACCATCAGGGACGGCGAGACCGGATTTCTGTTCGACCGGCCCTCGACAGAATCCTTTCTCGGCGGCATCAGGCGCGCGTTCGCGGCCTTCATGGCGAAGGACCGCCTCGATGCGATGCGCCGCAGCGCGATGTCGCGGTCGTTCAGCTGGGATATCTCGGCCGCCTGCTACGACGCGCTGTACCGGAAGGCATTGTCGCCTCAGCCGTCATTCCGCGCCGCTGCTGGCAGGAATGGAACGGCATGACGGTCGCGGAGACCAAGTAGCGGCTGGGCAACCGGCTTCAGGCCTTCGAAGGCTTCGCCTCGGCCGGCGGTAGCTCCCGCGCCGGCTCGTCGTCCGCGATGGCGCGCCAGGCCGCGCCATCGAGATCGTCATATTGTCCGCTCTTCAGCGACCAGAGAAAGGCGAGCAACCCGACCAGCCCAAGCGCCAGTGCCAGCGGCACCAGAATCACGAGCACTTCCATCATGACCTCCCGTTCGCGACGCTGCGCGCACGGAGTGCGTTCAGCATGACCAGGATCGAGGAGCCGGACATCGCCGCCGCCGCAATCAGCGGCGTCACCACCCCGCTGATGGCAATCGGCACCGCCAGGAAATTGTAGCCGACCGCGAGCCAGAGGTTCTGCCGCATCAACAGCAGCGCCTTGCGCGAGAAATCGATAGCCGCGACCACCGGGGCCAGCGGTTTGCCTAGGAAAACCAGATCGGCGGTGGCTTGGCTCAGATGCGCGGCACTGATCGGCGACATCGAGACATGGGCGGCTGCCAGCGCCGGCGCATCGTTCAGCCCGTCGCCGACCATCATCACCCTGGAGCCCTGCCCCTTCAGTTCTTCGATGCGTGCGATCTTGTCGCCAGGCGTCACGCCCGCCCGCCAGTCGCTGACGCCGAGCGCGCGCGCCGCCGCCCGAACCGCGGGCTCGCGGTCGCCCGAAACGATCTCGACCTTGACGTTGCGCTTCTGCAGCGCGGAGATCACGGCTTGCGCATCGGGGCGCAGGCCCTGCCGGACGCAGAACACGTATTTTGCATCGCCGTTGCTGAACGCCACGGCAGAGGCTTCCGGATCGAGGCGCAGGCTGTCCTCCGCCAGCTGCTCGGCGCCGCAGAACGAGGGCCGTCCGAGCCTGAGCTCCTTGCCGTTGAGCAGTGCGCGCACGCCCTGACCGGATTCCTCGGCTGCGCCGGCAAGCGGCGCTTTCGCCTCCGAGGCCCGCGCCACTGCTGCTGCGACCGGATGGTGGCTGGCCAGCGCAAGCTGGCCAGCCACCCTGAACACATCGTCAGGAATGCCTGATGCGTTGACGACTTCGAGATCGGGCAGCGTCAGCGTTCCCGTCTTGTCGAAGATGACATGGTCGACATCGGCGAGCCGTTCGATGGAATCGCCGGAATTGAGCAGCACGCCGGCCCGGAACATGGCGCCGGACGCCACCGTCTGCACCGTCGGGATGGCAAGACCAAGCGCACAGGGACAGGTGATGATGAGAACCGCGACCCCGGTGACGATGGCGTCATGCCAGCTCGCGCCCGCCAGAACCCAGCCGAGGATCGTCAGCAGCGCGGTGGCATGCACCACCGGCGCGTAAAGCCGCGACGCCCGGTCGGCGAGGCGCACATAGCGCGAGCGGGCCTGCAGCGCGTTGTCGAGCAGCCGGGTGATCTCCGCCAGCAGCGTGCCTTCCGACGCAGCGGACACGCGAACCCGCAAGGTTCCTGTCATGTTGAGGGAACCCGCATAGACCGCGGTGCCCTGCTCCGCAGCGACGTGGCGGGTCTCTCCGGTAATCAGGCTCTGGTCGATTTCGGACCGGCCCTCGATGACCGTGCCGTCGACCGCGCAGCGCTCGCCCGGGCGCAGCAGCACGATGTCGCCGGGATCGATCGCCGCCACCGGCACGACGGTGATCTCGTCGGCGCCGACGAACTTGGTCGCGGTCTCGGCCTTCAGCGCGGCGAGGTTTCCCGCCACCGCCCGGGTCCGCCGCCGCATGCTCTGATCGAGATAGCGCCCCACCAGCAGGAAGGTCAGCAGCATGATCGCCGCATCGAAATAGGCATGCTCGGCGTGGTTTGCCGTCTCCACCAGCGACATGCCGAGCGCGAGGATAACGCCGATCGAGATCGGCACGTCCATATTGACGTTGCCCGTGCGCAGCGCGCTCCATGCCGATTTGAAGAAGGGCTGGCCGGCATAGGCCGCGGCCGGCAGCGCGATCAGCGCCGACAGCCAATGGAAGAAATCGCGCTGTTCGGGGATCATGTCGCTGACATTGCCGGACCATACCGGTATCGACAACATCATCACGTTCATGGTTGCGAACGCCGCGACGCCGAGGCAGCGCAGCAGGAAGCGCGACTGTTCGGCTTCGGCCGCTTCCGCGCCTGCGGTTTCGAACGGATAGGCCTTGTATCCGAGTTCGGCGAGCCGGTCGATGAAGCGGGCGGGATCGAGCGCGCCCTGCTTCCACTCCAGCGCCACGCGGCGGTCGGTCAGATTGACGCGCGCCAGCGTGACATCGGGTATCGCCGAAAGCCCGCGTTCGATCTTCGACATGCATCCGGCACAGCTGACGCCTTCCACAGCCAAGTCGATATGTGAGAGACCCGAACCGGCGTCCTTCACATAATGCGAAAAATCCCGCGTCGCCTGCATGATGCGGTCTCCTTCAATTCAGCAATACGCGATTCTTCGACAGGAACATCCGCCGTCCCGCAGCGTCGCCTTCGAGCACCAGATCCCATTGGCCGGGCGCAATCGTCGCCGCGTTGCCGCGATAGATGCCGATCCCGGTTTCGGCGAGTTCCACCGGCTGATCGGCGCGGCGGTCGGTCGGCCGCTCGAAGCGCCCCAGGAATTTCAACCCGGTCATCGGCCGGCCATTGTTGTCCCGCGCCTCCACCAGCAGCGTCGCGCCACCGTTCGGACCGCGCTGGATCCGGGCGTCGACCTTCCAGTTGCGCGCGTTCTGGTCGTGGGCGGCAGCGATCTCCTTCTCGTAGGCGAGGCTCGCACTGTAGGCGCTGTCGACCTCGGTGCCGGGCAGCGTCTGGATCGCGAGCCGCATCATGACCATATTGGCACCGATCACGACGCCGAAGAATGCAAGGAGCATGACGAGCACCTTGCCTCCAGTCAGCGGCTTCGGCGAAACGGGCGGTCTGCTCATGGAAAACTTCCTTGCCATCTTACGGAGAGACGAAATTATCGGTCGCCGACGTCACCTCGCCGAGCCCGATATCGGTGACCCGGAACCACACTGGAATCGACTTCTCGGGGTTGTTCTCGGCGGGCGCGGTCACCAGCAGCCGCAGTTCGGTGGTCTGATCCCGTCCGAGGATGATCATGGGCCGGTCCGGGGTCACGGAATCGGCGCCGACGACATGGACGGTGGCATTGGTCGGGCCGTCGATATCGATCGCGATCACCCGGTCGAAGCCCCGCTTGTTCAGCAGCCGAACGGTATAGGCGTTGCGGATCGATCCGTCGCTCAGTTTGATCGCGACCGGATTGCGGTCGTGCAATACGTTGATGTCGAGCAGCGACCGCGTCAGCATGGCATACAGCATGATCGCACCGACCGTAGTGATCAGGGCGCTGTAGACGACGGTGCGCGGCCGGACGAAGCGATAGATCGGCGACTTGCCGGCCTGACGCCGGTGGATGTTGATGTCGTTGTCGTATCCGATCAGACGGGTTTCCCTGCCGATCTTTTTCATCACGGTATCGCAGGCATCGATGCACAGGCCGCACTGGATGCACTCGAGCTGCGCGCCGTCGCGGATATCGATACCGGTGGGGCAGACGGCGACGCATTGATAGCAATCGATGCAGTCGCCGACCTGCTGGCCGAGCGCCCGCAATTCCTTTGCCTTCTTCAGTGAGGTGCGCTTTTCGCCCCGGTCGTATTTGTAAGTAACGTTCAGCGCCCATTCGTCGGTCAGCGCGGCCTGGATCCGCGGCCACGGGCACATGTAGACGCAGACCTGTTCGCGCATGAAACCGGCGAGCACATAGGTCGTCGCCGTCAGGATCGCGATCCAGATATAGGCCAGCATCGGCGCCTGGAAGAAGAAAAGCTGCTTCACCAGCGTCGGCGCGTCGTTGAAATAGAGAACCCAGGCGCCGCCGGTCCACCAGGCGATCACCAGCCAGATCGCGTGTTTCAGCCCGATCTCGGCGAAACGCTGCAGCTTCACGGCGCCGCCCGCGGCGTCCTTGCGCATGCGCTCGCGCCGGTCACCCTCGATCATGCGTTCGACGGCGTAGAACAGGTCGGTCCACACCGTTTGCGGGCAGAGATAGCCGCACCAGATACGGCCGCCGAGCGAATTCATCAGGAACAGCGTCAGCGCGGCGACGATCAGCAGCCCGGTAAAATAGTAGACCTCCTGCGGCCACAGCTCGATGAAGAAGAAATAGAAGCGGCTGTTGGGGAGATCGATCAGCACCGCCTGGTCTGGCGCGCCGAGGCCGCGGTTCCATCGCACGAACGGCAGCAGGTAATAGACCCCGAGGCAGAACGCCATCAGGCCCCATTTGATGCGGCGGAAGGTGCCGGAGACCTTTTGCGGGTAGACCTTCTTCCGCGCCGCATAGAGCGGCGCGTCTTGCTCGTACTGCAACTCGGTCGGTGGAACAGGCTTGTTCATCGCAGGGACTTATCTCGCATTGTCGATTGAAGCTAGACTCAACTCCGCGTGCGGAGTTGATCCAGCTCAAACGATATCCAGGATTTCCCAGCCGAATCCTGGCTTATTGGCCCCCGCCGAGCGAGTGGACGTACACCGCCAGGGCCTTGATCGTGGAGGGGTCGAGACGCCCCACCCATGCGGGCATGACGCCGGCACGGCCGTTGCTGATGGTTTCGACCAAGGTGGCCTCGTCGGACCCATAGAGCCAGATCTTGTCGGTGAGATTCGGCGCACCGAGTTCCTGGTTGCCCTTGCCGGCGTCGCCGTGACAGGCGACACAGTTGTCGGCGAAGATCTTGGCGCCCGCCTTGGCGTCATATCCCTTGCCGGTGGACAGCCCGGACAGAGCGCGGACATAGTTGGCGACGGTGACGATCTCTTCCTTTTTCAGGACGCCGTCCTTGCCAAAGGCAAGCATGGCGCCTTCGTGAGCTTTGGCGTGCCCGGAGCGCGCCCCGTACTGGATCGTCTCCAGGATCTTGTCGAGCGAGCCGCCCCAGATCCATTCGTCGTCGTTCAGGTTGGGATAGCCCTTGGCGCCGGCGCCGCCGCTGCCGTGGCACGGCGCGCAATTGTCGCCGAACACCGTCTTGCCGCGGGCGCGGGCGAGCGCGAGCAACGCCGGATCCTTCTCGATTTCGACCAGCGACGCCGCCCCGAGCTTCACCATCTTGTCGCCGCGGATCTTTTCCAGGTTGGCGAGTTCGACGGCGACATCGGCCCGGGACGAGTACCCGAACAGACCCGTGGTGTGGCTCGCCAGCAGCGGCCACGCCGGATAGACGATCCAGTATCCGATCGACCAGATGATCGTGAGATAGAAGGTTATGACCCACCAGCGCGGCAGCGGGGTGTTTAGTTCCTTGATGCCGTCCCACTGATGACCCGTGGTCGCGGTACCGGTGACTTGGTCGATTTCGTTGTGCTCAGCCATGTTCTATTCCTCCCGCAACGGCATTCTCGCCGCCTCGTCGAAAGTTGCCTTGTTGCGGGGCCAGAGTGCGTAAGTCACGATTGCGAGAAATATCCCGACGAACATCGGCGTCCAGAAGGTCGTGACGAAATCCGAGGTGATATTCTGGACCGTTAGGATTGCTTTCATCGTTTGAGCCTTCTCAGCGAAGATTTGCTTTTTCGTTGTAAAGCTTGAAGTCGACCAGGGTGCCGAGCATCTGCAGGTAGGCGACCAGCGCGTCCATCTCGGTCGGAGCACCGCCCTTGCCGTCGAAGTTTCGCGCGACGGCCTTCGGATAGCGTTTGGTGAACGCTTCCACCCCGGCATTGTCGGGATCGGCCTGCGCCTTCATATCGGCGGCGGCGTTGGCAACCTGGTCATCCGAATAAGGCACGCCGACGATGCGGTTGGTCCGCAGATGGTCCGCAATACCGGTGGCGTCGACTTCGGTCGCGGCCAGATAGGGATATCCGGGCATCACCGACTGCGGCACGATGGCGCGCGGATTGACCAGATGCGTCACATGCCATTCGTCGGAATATTTTGCGCCGACCCGGGCCAGATCGGGGCCGGTTCGCTTCGATCCCCACTGGAACGGATGGTCGTACATGCTCTCGGCCGCCAGCGAGAAGTGACCGTAACGCTCGACCTCGTCGCGTAGCGGGCGGACCATCTGCGAGTGGCAGAGATAGCAGCCCTCGCGGAGGTAGATGTTGCGCCCCGCGAGCTCCAGCGGAGTATACGGCCTGACGCCATCGACCACCTCGATCGTGCTCTTCAGATAGAAGAGCGGGGTAATCTCGACCAGGCCGCCGACCGCGATCATGGCCAGGATGCCTCCGATCAAGATGATCGAGTTCTTTTCGAAAATTTGATGCCGCGTCCAGAAAGACATTTATTCGCTCCTCATTCCGCCGGCTGCAGAGCGACGGGCGACTGCACTTCCGCCTCGCCGGCGCGCACCGTCATCCAGAGATTGTACGCCATGATCAGTGACCCGATCAGGAACAGTGCTCCTCCGGCGGCGCGGATGATGTAGAATGGATGCATCGCTTCCACGGTCTCGATGAAGGAGTATTCGAGGAAGCCCAGCGACGTGTAGGCACGCCACATCAGACCCTGCAAGATCCCGGACACCCACATCGCGGAGATGTAGAGGACGATTCCGATGGTCGCGACCCAGAAGTGCCAGTTCACGAGCTTGAGACTGTAGAGCTTGCGATCCCACAACCAGGGAACCAGGCAGTAGAGCGCGCCGAACGAGACAAACCCAACCCAGCCCAGCGCACCTGAATGGACGTGACCGATGGTCCAATCAGTGTAGTGGCTGAGCGAGTTCACGACCTTGATCGACATCATCGGGCCTTCGAAGGTCGACATGCCGTAGAAGGCGACCGACACCACGAGCATGCGCAGCACGGGATCGGTGCGAAGCTTGTCCCAGGCGCCCGACAGCGTCATCAGACCGTTGATCATGCCGCCCCAGGAGGGCATCCAGAGCATGATCGAGAAGGTCATGCCGAGGGTCTGGGCCCAGTCCGGCAGCGCGGTGTAATGCAGATGATGTGGGCCGGCCCAGATGTAGAGGAAGATCAGCGCCCAGAAGTGGATGATCGACAACCGGTAGGAATAGATCGGCCGCTCGGCGCGCTTCGGAACGAAGTAGTACATAATGGCGAGGAAGCCGGCAGTCAGGAAGAACCCGACGGCGTTGTGGCCGTACCACCACTGGAACATCGCGTCCTGAACGCCGCCCCAGAGGATGTATGATTTCGATCCGAACACCGACACCGGCAGCGGCGGATTGTTGCCGAGGTGGAGCACGGCGATCGTCACGATGAACGCCAGGTAGAACCAGTTGGCGACGAAGATATGCGGTTCCTTGCGCTTGATCAGCGTCACCAGGAACACAAGCAAATACACGACCCAGACGATGGTCAGCCACAGGTCGGCATACCATTCCGGCTCCGCGTACTCCTTGCCCTGCGTGACGCCGAGCAGATAGCCGGTCCCGGCGATCAGGATGAAGAAATTGTAGCCGAGCACCACGAACCACGGCGCGATGTAGCCGGCGAGCCGCACGCGTGAACTCTTCTGCACCACGTAGAAGGAAGTCGCAAGCAGGACGTTGCCGCCGAATGCAAAGATCACCGCTGAGGTATGCAGCGGCCGCAACCGGCCGAAGCTCGTCCATGGCAGATCAAAATTGAGCGCCGGCCACGCCAGCTGGGAGGCGATCAGCAACCCGACGGTGAAACCGGCAATGCCCCAGAACATCGCCATGAACGAGGCGAACTTGATCGGGCCCAGGTTGTAGTTGGGCCGGCCGTTGATTTCCTGCGGCGGCAACTGCGCCGGGCGATCGAAGTACCGGTTCAGAATCGCAAAGACCGCCGCGAGACTGGCAGCGGCACCGAGCGAGGCATGGAATGCGAAGGGAGCATCGAGGGCTTTAGCTGCGCCTATCATGCACAGAAAGGCGGTCGCTGCGAACACGACCGTCAAGCCACTTTCACCAATGGTCATCTTCTTCAAACTAGCGGCTTGGCTCATGTGGAATCTCTTCTTGAGGACACGAATCTAACAACCACAATAGCGCCGGGGACGATTTGATCGAGATCAATTTCGTTAAGTTTGGTGATCTTCATAGAGTCCAGCGACGCGCGGCAGTCGCCTTTCGTCTAACTATCAAGGACCTTGCGAGCGCCCTCGCCTCATCAATAGGCAAGGGTCGTGAGCTGTGGACGCGGTGTTTTCGGATTGAGCGTCCGCTCACTCAAGCGCTGTCGCCGGAGCAGGCCTCGAGCGCCCTGAGAATATCCTCGCGGGAAATTATGCCAGCCAATCGATGGCCGCTGTCGATCGCGGGGACGCTCCTGAAGCGATGCTCGACCATCAGCTGCAGCACCCGCGTCAGTTTGGTGTCGGAGCGCACGTAGATGAACTCCGACGTCATGATGTCGGCGACGGTTCGCTTCATCAGATCGTCGTAGCGCGGCACCATCTGGTTTGGCGTGAACGCAAAGCACTTCAGGAAATCGAACTTGGTGACAAGGCCGATGATCTGCCCGTCCTCCTCGACCGGATAGGCATTGAAATCGTCGCGCTCGAACAGGTCACCTAGCCCACGCACCGTGAGGTCGCGCGTCACCGTCTTGACTTCGCGCGTCATGTGACCGGCGACGGTTTCCTCGAGAAATGTGTACAAGGCGCGATCCTGTCGGTTCTGGCCGTTGCGCTATCGCCATCTAGTGCGACAGCAACACGCAACGGGTGGTCTGGGTAATGAGATGCTGCGTCATGCCGCCGAGAATCAATTCGCGGAATCGCGAATGGCCGTAGGCGCCCGCGACAATGACGCCGGCGCCGACATCGGCAGCTATTTTGTCGAGCTGATCGGTGGCGGCGCCGTGCTTCTCCGGCACTAGTTCGGTGGCGGTGACACCGTGGCGCTCCAGCCATGCCACGACATCGCGAACCCGCAGGACGGCGGCCGGACGGCTGTCGCCCGCTTCCACGATCTCCGCGACGGTGACGTACTTGGCCTTGCGCAGCAACGGCAGCGAATCGGCGATCGCTCGCCGTGCCTCGGTGGTGTCCTTCCACGCCACCAGCACGCTGCGCAAATCGAGCCAGTTGGCGGTGTCGGGGACCACCAGCAGCGGGCGGCCCGCCTGCATCACCAGATCCTTCGGGCTGGCCATCGCAAATGGATCGGAAAGCGCATCGCTGTGCCCGCCGCTGACGATGAGGTCGGCGCAACGCGCCTGCTGCAGGATGAAACGCGCCGGAAAGTCGATGGCGCTGCGCCATTCGACAAATATGGCCCGATTCTTGACCGACCCGCGGAATTGCGCTTCCAGCTCCGATAGGCGCTTTTTCAGCGCCGCCTGACCCTGGTCGATCAGATTCTGGGCCTGCTCTCCCGAGGTGAAATAGAGCGGTGGGCTGAACTGTGACGCCGCAATCCCGACAATCCCTGCGTCAAATTTCTCAGCGATCTGGCCGGCAGCTTCGAGACGAGCCTCGTTGGGCTGGTCAAGCGCCAGATTGACCATGATGGTCGCATAGGTCATTCAATTTCTCCATTCTATTGATAATTTTAGGCCCTGAATCGGGGGCCAGGATGAGATAGATCAAACTGCCTCCAACCGCAGTGAATTTCGCGTGGCGGCGAGCCCGGCCGTCTTCCGGAAGAGGCTCCGGGCAGGCCTTGCGTCTGTATCGCCATCAGGCGAAATTGTCGGCTCGGCACCGCAGTTTTGCAGCCGTCGACCGCCCTCACGGGCGTCAATCTCGTATAGGATCGCCGAACCCGAATCTTGCCGGTTCAGGCTGGCGGGAGACCGGATAGTGAAAGTGAAGGCTTGACGTGAAGGCTTGGACGTGACCGGCACAACTCAATCGTCGCCAGACCACTCCGCCGGAAATGAACATTTCAGGCTCAAAATCGAGGGATTCGGGGTCGGAACCTGGGATCTTGAGCTCGCGACCCGAGATTTGGACTGGTCCGATACCACGCGAAGCTTGTTCGGCATTGCCCGCGGCACGCCGGTTACCTACCAGCTGTTCCTTTCGCTGCTCCAGCCGAAAGACCGCGAGCGCACCGAACTGGCAATAAAGAAGGTTGTCGAGACCGGCGGCAATCTGGACGTCTCCTTCAAGATCGTCGGAACGGCCGGACGCGGCCACTGGCTTCGCATCCGCGGCGGCCTGACCAGGGACGCGGCCGGGGTCGCGCGTCATCTCAGCGGACTGGTTCTCGATCTCGACGAAGAAAAGCAGCTCGAAGAGGCGCTGAAGACGCGAGAAAGCCACCTCCGCTCGATCCTCGATACGGTCCCGGACGCCATGATCGTGATCGACGGACTTGGCATCATCCAGTTCTTCTCCGCCGCGGCCGAGCGCCAGTTCGGCTATTCCGAGCAGGAGGCCGTTGGCCAAAATGTCAGCTTGCTGATGCCTCACCCGGACAGCGCGCGTCACGACAGCTATCTCGCGCGCTACCGGTCGACAGGCGAGCGACACATCGTCGGCATCGGGCGGATCGTGACGGGCAAACGCAAGGACGGCACGACTTTTCCGATGCACCTGTCGATCGGCGAAATGCAGTCCGGCGGCGAACCCTACTTCACCGGTTTCGTGCGCGACCTTACCGAACATCAGCAAACCCAGGCACGGCTGCAGGAATTGCAGTCCGAACTGGTCCATGTCTCGCGGCTGACCGCGATGGGAGAAATGGCCTCCGCGCTCGCCCATGAGCTCAATCAGCCTCTGGCCGCCATCAGCAACTACATGAAGGGCTCGCGCAGGCTGCTCGCCGGCAGTTCCGATCCAAATGCGCCGAAGATCGAAACGGCCATGGACCGCGCCGCGGAGCAGGCGCTTCGCGCCGGCCAGATCATACGCCGTCTGCGCGACTTCGTTTCGCGAGGGGAATCCGAGAAGCGGGTCGAAAGCCTGTCGAAACTGATCGAAGAGGCCGGCGCGCTCGGCCTGGCGGGCGCACGCGAACAGAGCGTCCAGCTTCGCTTCAATCTCGATCCGGAGTGCGATCAGGTGCTGGCGGATCGGGTGCAGATTCAGCAGGTGCTCGTGAATCTGTTTCGCAACGCGCTGGAGGCGATGGCGCAATCGCCGCGACGGGAACTGACCGTAACCAACGCCAAGGTGGCGGACGACATGGTCGAAGTCGAAGTGTCCGATACCGGGTCCGGATTCCACGATGACGTCAAGCCCAACCTGTTCCAGACATTCTTTACGACAAAGGAGACCGGGATGGGGGTGGGACTCTCCATCAGCCGCTCGATCATCGAAGCCCATGGCGGCCGGATGTTGGCCGAAAGCAACGCTGCCGGGGGCGCAACGTTCCGCTTCACGCTGCCCGTAGCGCCAAACGAGAGCTGAATATGCCGAACAAGGGAAAAGTTTATGTCATCGACGACGACGAGGCGATGCGGGATTCGCTGAACTTCCTGCTCGATTCGGCCGGCTTCAGCGTCACGCTGTTCGAAACCGCCCGGAATTTTCTCGATATGCTGCCGGGCCTCGAGTTTGGATGCGTGGTCTCCGACGTGCGCATGCCGGGCATCGACGGCATCGAACTTCTCAAGCGCTTGAAGGCGACCCACAGCACGTTTCCGATTCTGATCATGACCGGGCATGGCGATGTCCCGCTGGCGGTCGAGGCGATGAAACTGGGAGCGGTCGACTTTCTCGAGAAGCCGTTCGAGGACGACCGCCTGGTCGGCATGATCGAGGCAGCCATCCGCCAGGCAGAACCGGCGGCCAAGGGCGAGGCGGTCACTCACGACATTGCGGCGCGCGTCGCGACGCTCAGCCCGCGCGAGCGTCAGGTCATGGAAGGCCTCATCGCGGGCCTTTCCAACAAGCTGATCGCCCGCGACTACGACATCAGTCCCCGCACCATCGAGGTCTACCGGGCCAACGTGATGACCAAGATGCAGGCCAATAGCCTCTCGGAGTTGGTGCGGCTGGCGATGCGGGCCGGTCTGCTCAAGGACTGAACAAAATCCGGCGTACCGGCTATTGAGCTAAATCAAGCCATATTGCCTGGAATGGGTGTTAGCTTATCCAATGCATCAATCAGATTTGCACTCGGGGGGCGGGGATTCCAGGATGTCACCCGCAAAACCTACGGTCTATGTGGTCGACGACGACGCCGATGTCCTCGGCTCGCTGCGCTTTCTTCTTGAAACGGACGGCTTCAACGTTCGCACTTTCAGAAACGGCGCGGCGCTGCTGAATGCTGTCCGTTCGACCGGAGTGGACTGCTTTGTAATCGACTACAAGATGCCCGATATCAACGGCATCGATCTGGCCAGGCGCCTGCGCAACCGCGACATGATGGCGCCGATCATCCTCATTACCGGCTACCCGGACGAGAACATCTCGGCCAGGGCTGCGGCCGCCGGCGTGCGCGATGTGCTGCTGAAGCCCCTGCTCGATGAGAGCCTGGTGACGCGGATTCGAGGGGCGATTCGGGACGGCGGCCCCACCGCCGGCCCCGGAACCGGGCTGTGACCTACGGGAATATACGTAGGTAGACCCCCTTAAGATATCGCACGAAATTTTCAGGCTCGATCATTCCCCTTAGCAATTGGCCATCCGCCGCAAGGAGATGACCAATGCTCACCCAGTCCGTCACCACTTCCGCAGTCGCCAGCCGAGTAAGCCCGCTCCCCTACCCTGCTCTCGACCAGTTTGGCGCGGTCACCGGACATGCCGGCTTGATCGCCACCGAATTCAGCTACAAGAAGGATGAGGAAATCTACGGTGAAGATGAACCTGCGGAATACGTCTACCAAGTGATTTCCGGCGCGGTTCGCAGCTACAAGCTGCTTTCCGACGGACGCCGTCAGATCGGCGCGTTCCATCTGCCGGGTGACGTTTTCGGGCTCGAATCGGGAGCGTCCCATCGGCTCGCCGCAGAAGCCATTATCGATACCACCGTGCGGCTGGTGAAGCGCCGGAGCCTGGAACAGGCTGCAGGCGTTGACGTCAAGGTCGCGCGCAACCTCTGGACCATGACCGCCGGCGACCTGCGCCACGCCGAAGACCATATGCTGCTGCTGGGACGCAAGACCGCGATGGAACGGGTCGCTACCTTCCTCTTGGAAATGGACCGCCGGCTGGCCGTCGCAGGCATGATGGCGCTGCCGATGTGCCGCCGCGACATCGGCGATTACCTTGGCCTGACGCTGGAAACCGTCTCGCGCGCGCTTTCGCAGCTCCACGCCCAAGGCGTGCTCGGATTTTCCGGCGCCCGCCAGATCGTGCTGCGCAACCGCCAGCGCCTACACAATATGGACGCCTGAGCATCTCTCCTCCTCCTCCAAAAAGACATGCCCAGAGACAATATCTCTGGGCATGTTTGTTTCAGTTTCCCCTCGGACGCGCGCGCCGAGGATTTATTGACGCGCCCGTGCGTTTCGGCTTGCAGCCTAGCTCACCGGCGTCCGCTTCGGTTCGACGATCTCGAACATCCGCGGGAATTCGTCCATCAGCCCCATCAGTTCCGCCAGCCGCATCGGATTGCCGCTGACCTTGATCTTGCCGGCAGCCACTGCTTCCGGGAACGACGTGAGCTTGGCAATCACCTCGTCGAGCACGCCGCGAGGCAGCGTGAAGCCGGCGTCCGCGGTCGCCGCCTGCGCCCCCGCAACGTAGGTCAGCGCACTGTTCTCCAGGGTGAGAACGAAAGTCTCGCCGGTATCGGTGAAGTTCCAGTTGAGCACGATGTGCTTGCCTTCGGCCTTGGGGCCGTTGAGCCGGACGCCCAGCACGTCCCACAATTGCTCTGACCGCAAGGCTGCCAGCGTTTCGCGCGGCATCGGCATGCGCGGCGGCACCTTCGGCATGCCCTGCCGCAGCTCCTGCGCCCCGAACAGATAGGCGTTGCGCCAGGTCGCGCTCTCCGCGGCATAGCCGAGTTGCTCGAAGGTATCGGCGAGCAACGCGCGGGCCGATTGATTGTCGGGGTTCGCAAACACCAGATGGCTCAGCGCCTGCGCGACGAAGCGAAATTCGCCCTTGGCAAAGTCCTTGGCCGCGCGCGCCAGGATCGCGTCGGCACCGCCCATGTATTCGACATATTTCCTGCCGGCCTCGACCGGCGGCAGCGGATCGAGGTTGACCGGATTGGCGTCATACCAGCCGAGATATTTCTGGTAGATCGCCTTCACATTGTGCCGGATGTGGCCGTAATACCCCCGCGCATGCCAGGCGCCGTCGAGACTCGCCGGCAGCTTGATGGTCTCGGCGATTTCGGTGGCGGTGAGGCCATGGTTCATCAGGCGGATGGTCTGGTCATGCGCGAATTTATAGAGGTCGCGCTGCTGCCGGATCATGGTGTCGATGCGCTCCCGGCCCCAGACCGGCCAATGGTGCTGGCCGCACATCGCATCCGCCTTGCCGCCCCACATCTGCAAGGCCTCGCCAAGATATTTCGACCAGGCGAGAGCGTCGCGCACGTCGGCGCCGCGGAACGGCAGCAGATTGTGGAAATTGTGCGTGCAGTTCTCGGCCAGGTTCAGGAGCTTGTAGCGCGGAATAAAGAAATGCATTTCCGCCGGCGCCTCGGAGTTCGGCGCCATCTGGAATTCGAATTCGACCCCGTCGATGGTGCGCTTGCCGCCGGTCGCCATGATCAGATCCGAGGGGCGCAACAGCGCGACCGAGCCTGCCGCCATCGACTTGCCGAGGCCGCAATCGATCTGCCCGCGCGAACCCTTGGCCAGAAGCGGCCCGAACTGATACTGCGCCCGCCGCAGCATCGCCGGGCCGGCGATGATGTTTTCCGAAACCGCATGCTCCATGAACAGATTCGGCGCGATGATCGGGACGCTGCCGCTCGCCAGCACGTCTTCTGCAAGTACGCCGCGCGCGCCGCCCCAATGGTCGGTATGGGTGTGGGTGAAGATGACGGCCACCACCGGCCGCAGGCCGCGGTGCTTGAAATAGAGCTCCATCGCGGCCCGCGCGCCTTCGATCGAGGTCAGGGTATCCACCACGATCACGCCGCTGTCGCCTTCGATCAGGGTCATGTTGGCGATGTCGAGGCCGCGCACCTGATAGACGCCGGGCACCACCTCGAACAATCCATGGTGCATGTTGAGGCGCGACTGCCGCCACAGGCTCGGATCGACCGTCGGGGGACTTTGCTCGCTGGAGAGGAAAGCATAGGGCTCGAGGCTCCAGACCACCCTGCCCTGCGCCGAAGCGATCCGCGCGTTCTCCACCGTACCGAGAAAGCCGCGGGCAGCTTCGTCGAAATCGCGCGTATCCGAAAACGGCAGCGCCTTCAGCGTCGCCGCATGCTGCGCCACGACCGGCGCCGAGGCTTCCTTCGGTGTTTCCTTGGGTGTTTCGATGGTGGCCGTCTGGGTCATGTTATTGTCCTCCCTCTCGCGTGGCGAAAATCAGAGTTGGATTTCTCTATGATGGATGCGCCGCGAGATAGGGCGAGTCCGCGATCGACCAGGACGGCATCGCTTCCATCCGAAAAATCTGCCGCAGGTGCACTTCGTCCGGCCCGTCACCGATCCGAAGCAGCCGTCCCCAGGCCAGCGCCTGGTGGATCGGCGCATCGTCGGATCCGCCCATCGCGCCGAACACCTGCAGGGCGCGGTCGGCGATCCGCTGCAGCATCGCGGGGACCGCTACCTTGATCAGCGAGACGTCGCGCCAATTCTTGGTTGAAGAACTTGCGCCGTGATGGCCGGCCAGGTCGAGCCGCCACGCGCAACGATAGGCCAGCAGCCGCGCCTGCTCGAGTTCGACGCGGGATTCGGCGATCCAGCGCTGCACGGTGTCGTACTGAATGACGGTGCGTCCGAACGCGGAGCGCTCGGCCGAGCGCACCATCATCAACTCGATCAGCAGTTCGCACAGCCCGATCGAGCGCATGCAATGATGAATTCGCGCCGGCCCAAGGCGGATCTGCGCCACCTTGAAGCCATCGCCTTCGGCACCGAGCAGGTTCGCCGCGGAAACACGGACATTGTCGAAGGCGAGTTCGCCGATCGGGGCGGTGTGATCCTCGCAGCCCATCCAGCGCAGCCGCCGCACCAGGCGGACGCCGGGCGCATCCATCGGCACGATGATGCAGGAATGGCGGCGGGTGCGGTCGGCGTCGGAATTGGTCACCCCCATCACGATCAGGAAGCTGCAGCGCGGATGCGCAGCACCGGTGATGAACCATTTGCGGCCGTTGATGATGTAGTCGTCGCCGTCGCGCACCATGCGCGTGGCGATATTGGTCGCGTCCGAAGAGGCCACATCGGGCTCGGTCATGCCGAAGGCGGAGCGGGTCCCCGCCTCCAGCAGCGGCCGCAGCCAGCGCGCCTTCTGTTCCGGCGTCGCGCAGTTCTGCAGCGCAATCATGTTGGGCACGTCGGGCGCCTGACAGTTGAAGACCTCGGAGGCCCAGAACAGCCGTCCCATGATCTCGGCGAGCGGCGCATATTCGAGATTTGAAAGCCGTGTTCCCGGCTCATCGGGCGCGAGTTCGGGCAGGCCGAGATTCCACAATCCCGCCGCGCGCGCCTTCTGCTGCAGCTCCGCCATGAACGGTGGAGTTTCGCGGCCGCCGGCGGTGTGTTCGAGCCAGCTGCGATGGCGCGGCAGCACCTCGGAATCGAAGAACGCGGAAAGCCGTTTCCGCCACTGCTCCGACCGCTCGGACAGATCGAAATCCATGCTGCCTCCCAGGTGGGAGCATCTAAACGAATATCAAAACGAATTGCAAATTTGTTTCTATATATTGACAGTATGGCAACTTCTGTCAAATATTCCGCATGACATCGACGTCGTCCTTGAGCCGATCCGCTGCTGCCCGGCCGAAAGCCGTGGCAGATCAAAACGATCCGTCGTTTGCGACAACGCTGGCGCACGGGCTCGACGTGCTCGCGGCCTTCCGCAACAGCACCGGCTCACTGTCGAACGCGGATCTCGCAGCGCGCACGGGCCTGTCGCGACCGACCGTATCGCGGCTGACTCACACGCTGGCGCAGCTCGGCTATCTCAAGCGCGACGCCAAGGGGCGCTTCGAACCCGGCCTCGGAATCCTGGCCGCTGCCTACCCCGTGCTTTCAGCGCTCAAGATCCGGCAACTGGCGCGCCCGCTGATGCGCGATTTTGCGGCCTACGCCGGCGGCACGGTTTCGATCGCGATGCCGTTCGGCCTCGACTTCATCTATGTCGAGACGCTGCGCACCACCGATGCCGTGCCGCATGTTCCCGATGTCGGCTTTACCGGAACGATGGCGACCACCGCGGTCGGCCGCGCGCTGCTGTCGCTGTACGCCAAGGATGAATTGCAGGCCTATTTGCAAACCGTGAAGGCGGAGCGCCCGGAGGAGTTGGAGTACGTCGAGAGGCGGACGCTGCCTGACATCGAATTGTGCAAGGAACGGGGTTTCGCGGTTTCGCTCGGCGAATGGCGGCGGGAAATCTTCGGCGTCGCCGCGCCGCTCTACCGCACCCCTTCCGGCGACTGTCTTTCCGTGAATTGCGGCATTCCCTCGTTTCGTTTCAGCGCCGAGCAGATCGAGCGCGAATGCGGGCCGCGCATCCTCGGCCTCGCCCGCAGCATAAGGTCGCTTGTCACCAACGTTTGAGGAAACGCCGCATCGGTCCAGAGCGCGAGACAATCGCGCCACAACGGCCGGAATGAAATGAAACGATGGGAGGGGAGAATGAGAGGAATCCGGGCCTTCGGCCTTGCCGCTGGCGTAGCCATCATCCTGCTGGGCGCTGGCGCGCAGGCGCAGAGCAATTATCCGAACCGGCCAATCCACATCGTGGTGCCCTACCCCGCCGGCGGCATCGTGGACATCGTCGCCCGCACCGTGACCGAGCAGGTCGGTCGCGACCCGAAGCAGGCGATCGTCGTGGAGGCAAGGCCCGGCGGCAACAGCAACATCGGCACCGCGTCGGTCGCACGCAGCGAGCCTGACGGCTACACTTGGCTGGTCACGGGACCGGCGGTGCTGATCAATCCCACTCTATACAAGGATGCCGGATACAAGGATGCCGGCTGGGACGCGATGCTGGGCTTCAAATGCGTCGGTCTCGCGATCTGGAATCAGAGCGTGGCTGTCGTCAACTCATCGCTGCCGGTCAAGACGCTCGGCGAGTTCGTGGAACTGGCGCGAAGCAAACCCGGCCATTACAATTTCGGCAATCCCGGCACCGGCTCGTCGATCGACCTGACCGCACAAAAACTGTTCCAGACCGCCGGCATCAAGCCGACCAATGTCGGCTACAAGGGCCAGCCGCCGGCGCTGATCGATCTCTCACCAACCTGATGCATTTCGAGATCGTCTCATTGGCGCTCGCGCTGCCGCAGATCAGGCAAGGCACCATCAAACCGCTCGCGGTGTTCACGGAGAAACGCATCGCCGTCTTGCCCGATGTGCCGACGATCGCCGAGGCAGGCTACCCCGGGGCACACTACGTCTCCTGGTATGGGATCTATGTGCCTTCGGCGACGCCGGACGCGCTCGCCGAGCAGATCAATCGGGCCATCAACAAGGCGCTGCTCAATCCCGACGTTCAGCGCCAGCTCGCGGTCGCCGACATCCCGGGCAAGCCGATGTCGCTGAAGGAACTGGCTACCCTGATGAAGGCCGACCACGACAAGCTGACATCCGTCGTCAAGGCCTCCGGCATGACGCCGCAATGAGACGATGTCACGATGTCATCGCAACGCGCGGGCCGTCTCAGGCGGCAAGCTCGCGATTGACGGACTTGGCCGATCCAGCCTTTGCCCTGACCTCGGCAAGCAGCTTGTCGGCAAAGACATAGCCGCCGCGGTTTTCCTTGGCCTGGTAAAGCGCCGCGTCGGAACTCACCAGCAATGCCTCGACCGACTGGCCGTCGTCGGGCGACAGCGCCACGCCGATGCTGGCGCCGATCACGATTTCATGGCCGCCGACACGATATGGCGCGCAAACCGATTCGAAGATTCGCCGCGCCATCGCTTCCGCACCCCCGCGGCTGGGAACATATTTCTGCACCAGGATGAATTCGTCACCGCCCATGCGAACGATCAGATCGCCCGGCTGGGCGATCGACTTCAGCCGTTCCGCCACCTGCTTGAGCAAGGCATCGCCGACGGGATGGCCGAACCGGTCGTTGGCGGCCTTGAAGTGATCGAGATCGATGGCGTGGACTGCTACGCCTGTCTCGCGCCCGGCAACTATTTCGACCAGGTCCGTGTCCAGCACGGACCGGTTGAAAACGCCGGTCATCGGATCGAGCCGCGCGAGCTGTTCGAATTGCTGCTTCAGCGTGATCTGGCTGATGGTGGATTTATAGCTTAGCCGGACCATTTCCAGGCTGCATCCCAGATAGATCGCCAGCAGGACTCCAAGTCCGAAGTGACGAAGATCCGGCACCGTCAAGGTCACGATGATGACGGGCAGACCGGTCGCGAGCAGATCGGCGATGGCGACAGCCGGACGAAGCGACAACCGCGCGACGACGCCGGCGCCAAATCCGAAGGCGACGCCGATCGCCATCACCGAACAAATGGCATCATCGAGCATGAGGCCGCGCGCGGCGGCGAGCCCAACGATCAGCGCCGTGACGACGCTTCCGCCCGCATAGCGCCACTCCCACTTGACGGCTTCGGCCCGATCAATTGAAGGCGCTTCGCCGATGCGCCGCCGGTAGGCGAGGACGTCATAGGTGCGTATGGCAGCAACCATCACGCTAACGGCCGCCAGTGCCGCGGCAACGATGTCTCCGGTCTCCCGCGCGGTGATCATCCCGACAATGGCCTGTGCCACGCCCGCGAACACGATCGGGACCAGCGTGCCATAGAGCGTGGCGATGATCTCCGAATACACCGCATCCGGAACAGGGCCGGCCCGACGACCAAATTTGATGGCGGAAAACATGTAGCCCCCAATCCTGGAGCCGCACGCTAAGGCAAAGCCGTAAAGCTACGGCCTCACAGATCGATCAAATTTTAGCGAAACCGACAATTACGACAATTACTAAATGAGCGTTTATGAATGAGCGTTTACCACATGAGCGGACCGTTGTTGCGGGCGATCTCAACGCCTGATGAGCCACTGCGGCGCAGTAGCGACATTCGCTTGTCGAATTTCGACGATGACCCCGTCGCCGCCGCGACCGCGAACCCGCAGCCCCGCGGAAGGATCAGCGATGGCGTAACAATGGACACCCAGGATGAGGTCGCGAGTTGGCTCTGGGTGATCTGACTCCTTAGACAATTTATTGTGACCGCCGCGTTGCCGCCTATTTGAATTCACAACGATTCTAAACAGCGGCTTGATCGAAATCCGGACTCAATGTCGTCGCATCCCGTTCATGGTGTCTCTGTACGACACGCGGAATAATCTTCTTTGAGGCGATCATGAACGCGGAACTCGACTACGACCTGACGCTGGATCAATGGGAAGCGCTGAAAGCGATTCGCCTGCCTGCGGCGGAACGCCAAATTGTAAACCGGCGGGTCGTCGAGAGCCTCATCGCGCTGCAGCTTGCGGCCATCAGCGGCGATTGCCCGGTCATCACGCCCAAAGGCCGCAGCGTGCTGCTGCGAGGTTCACCGCGGCTTTGGGACGTGGCGGCCTGATATGCCGGGTCTCATGCGTTGGCGCCAAACCCCGCCTGCTGGAGACGCCTGCAGCTATCGGCAATATCGGCATCCGGTGTGTGCGAGATCACTTCCAGCATCGGCAGCTCGGTGCAGCCGATCTCCTTCATGACATCGGCAATGCCCGCCAGCGGAACGTCGCCGCATCCGAGGGGATCGTGCTTGTAGCTCTGCCGGGTCGTATCGGAGAAATGCACGAGGCTGACGCGGTCGCAGACGCGCTGCAATCCTTCCACGGGCGACTCGCCGATGAAATGAGCATTCGCCACGTCGTAGATGACGCGGATGCTGTCGTCCCCGTAACCATCGACGATGTTCATCAACGACTCCGCGTCCGGCAGGAACGCAAACGGCATGTTCTCGATCAGGAGCTTCGTGCCAACCTGCCGCGCCAGCGGCGCAAGCCGGTCCAGCGCGCGATAGAAATGGGAGACCATGCGGTCACGCGGCATCGGAAACAGCGGATTGGGCTTGCCGGGGCCGACAATGATCCCGCCGGCGCCGAGCTCACCGGCGCAGCGGACGAACTGAACCAGGAGATCGAGGGTATAGGCCCGCATTTCCTCCGCGGCCGCGGCGATATTCATGTCGACATTCGGCATGTTGACGGACACCAGCCGCAGCCGCGCTTCGCAGAGATTGCGCAGGCCGCGGAGCGAAGCGGCGTCGAGTTCAGCCGGCCAGAGATGGCCCGGAAAAAACATCAATTCGACGCCGCCGTAACCCTGGTCCGCGAGTCGCGCGACAGTGTCGGCGGCACTGCCGCCAAAGATGTAGGAGTATGTGTTCACGCCAAAGCCCGCGGCTGCGTCGGTCATGCCTGTCCTCCTTGCCGCGCGGACGGCATTGCATCGGTCTGCGCGAGGTGACGCCCGGCGATGTAGCCGAATGTCAGAGCCGGCCCGAGCGTGATGCCGGGCCCTGGATAGTTTCCGTTCATGATCGAACCCATGTCGTTGCCACAAGCATAAAGGCCAGCGATCGGAGCGCCATTCTTGCCCAGGACTCTCGCATGAATATCCGTCTTGAGGCCAACGGCGGTGCCGAGATCCGCCGGATAGATGCGCAGCGCGTAGAATGGCGCTTGCTCGATCGGCGCGACGCAGGAATTGGGCAGGTGGCCGGCGTCGCCCAGATGGCGCTGATAGATCGTGCTGCCGCGCCCGAATTCCGGGTCGAGCCCCTGCCGTGCATCCGCGTTGTACCTGTCCACGGTCCCCGAGAGCGCCGACCTTTCGACGCCGATGGAATCGGCAAGCGCCTCGATGCTTGACGCCTCGATCAATTCGCCGCTCTCGACATATCGCCTGATCGGCCAAGTGAAAGGCCTGGTACGGCCGAGCCCGTAAGTCCAGAGAAACTGGCGGTCGCAGACGAGGTGGAATGGCCGTTCCGCGGTGCCGTTGCCATCGGCAAGCATGGCGCGGACGAACTCGTGGTAGGATAGCGCTTCGTTGACGAAGCGCCTGCCCGACGCGTTGACCGCAATCACGCCGGGCTTCGCCCGGTCGGTAACGGTATGCGGAAAGACACCTTGGCTGCCATCCGCGCGCCGGAACAGCGACGCGGGCACCCAATAGGCCGGATCCGCAACGCATGTGCCAATGTCAGCGCCGCCGGCCATGGCAAGGCGCAGACCGTCGCCGGTCCCGGCCGGCGACGTCGCGGAAATGGAACCCGCGGCTTCAGGAAAGAAACGCTTGCGAAGCTCGGCATCATGGGAAAATCCCCCGGTCGCGAGCACGACGCCTCTGTGCGCGGCGATCGACCGGGCGCCGGATGGGCCTTTGATCCGCACGCCGCAGACGGCATCGCCGTCGATCAGCAACTGCTCGACGCTGGTGCCAAACAGGATGTCGACGTTTCGTGCGAGCAGCGAAACGTAGAGGCGCGCCGCCAGCGCGTTGCCGAGATGCAGCGTGGTGCCCCGGGGGGCGCGGAGCCGCTGCAGGGCATATTGCGAAATCAGGCGCAGCGAACGCAGGGTGGAACGAAGCGAACGCCCGATCTTGCGCAGGTGCGGAATGTCGAGCCGATTGACCATCATGCCGCCGAACAGCGTGAATTCCGGCAATGGCGGACGCAGCCGCCCGAACTTCTCCCCCAGCCTTGCGCCGTCGAAGCTGACGGGCTCGAGCACGCGGCCTCCGGCCGTGGCGCCCGGCTTGTCCGGATAATAGTCGGGATAGACCTTCACCGGCTGCAGCCGGATTTCGGTGTTCGTTTCGAGATATTCGATCGCCTCCGGGCCGCGCGAAAGAAAGGTCTCCCGCAGCTCGGCGTTTTCGATTTCGGGGACGGTGCTGACGAGATAGTCGGCGGCATCGGACCGACTGTCCGGCAAGCCTGCCCGCTTCATCAGGGCATTATCAGGGATCCAGATCATCCCGCCCGACCACGCCGTCGTTCCCCCGACAAATTCGGTCTTCTCGATCAGGAGAACGCTCAGCCCCTCCGCGGCGGCGACAGCCGCGGCCGTCATGCCACCGGCGCCGGCGCCAATAACGATAACATCGTAGGCGTCGGAAGCCGGCATCATGCTTGGACCGCGCAGTTGAAGATGCAGCTAGTCGACCTTGCCTTCGTCGGTGACCGGCGATGTGATCACCAGAAACACCAAATCGACCAGGCCCGAATTCGAGATGGCATGCTCGACGCCGGGCGGCAGGAAGATGAAATCGTGCTTGCGCACGACGTGGTTCTTGCCGGCGATTTCCATCAGCCCTTCGCCTTCGAGCACGTGATAGATCTGCTCCTGAACCCGATGCTTGTGCCTCGCGACATGCGCCATCGGCTGATACATCGAAATCCGGTAGTCGAGGTGACGCGAGCCCGCCGTCTCCGGCATCACCAGAGGCTTCGACAGGGCGCCGCCGAAGTGATTGGGAAATTCGCGCCAGGGTACTTCGGCGATGTTGCGGATGAAGGCGCCGCTACTTTCTGAGGCCATGGTCGTAATTCCTCCTCCAGGATCAGGCGATCAGCGCGCCCCCATCGATATAGACGATCGACCCCGTCGCAAAGCCGATCGTCATGAACGCCAGGATCTGGCGCGCGATATCCTCACCGACGCCGACACGCCCGACCGGCAGGCCGGCCGCCGTCTTCGCAAGCATGTCGCGGCGCGCTTCTTCCGGCATCGCGGCGCGGATCGGCGTATCGATAATCCCCGGCGAGACGGCATTGACCCGCACCGGCGCGAGCTCGAGCGCGAGGCTCCGGGCCAGCGATTCGATCGCGCCATTGGCGGCACCGACAATAGCGGAGTTCGGCCGTGGACGGACACTCAGGAATCCCGAGACCAGCGTCAGCGATCCGCCGGGGCGGATGTCGGCCGATCGAGCCACGCGCCAGGCGCCCCAGAACTTGCCTTCCATGGTGGCGCGCACGTCTTCCATCGCGACCGTTTTGAACGGGCCGGTACGAAGCTGCGCCGCCGTGACGACGACGTGGTCGATCTGGCCGCAGGCGCGGAAAAGGCTGGCGACGCTCTCGTCACTGGTGACATCCGCCGGGATCGCCTTCATCCCTGATTTTTCCGCAACCGCATTGAGGCGGTCGGCATTACGGGAGGCAATGATGACATCGGCGCCTTCCCGCTTGGCGAGTTCGGCGGTCGCAAGACCGATACCGGACGAACCGCCGACGACGACGACCTTCTTGCCTGCAAGTAACATGCTGTTTCCTCGATGTTATGTTGTTGGCGGGATAGAGAGCCGCATCGGCGCGGGTTTCGATCAGGTCGGATCGAATCGCGTCCCGATGCCCGGCTTGCTTCGGCCGAGACCCGGAAGCTCCCAGATACCGGCGCCGGCGGGGTTGATGTCGGCGGCGATATCGACGTCGATCAGATAGGGCTTGTTGGCGGCGATGCCCTTGCGGATGGCTTCGCCGATATCGCCGGCGCGATCGACGCGGACGCCTTCGACGCCGCAGGAGCGCGCCATGGCGGCGAAATCCGGATTGTAACGCGCGCCAGTGGTCGGATCGTGGAAGTCGGTGGCGAGTTCGCGGCCGCCGAGATAGCCGCGCTGCAGGCCACGAATCGAGGCATAGGCGTAGTTGTTCCAGACCACCCAGACCACCGGCAGATTATATTCGACCGCCGTTCCCAGCACATTGGCATGCATGAAAAACGCGCCGTCGCCGCACACCGATACGCAGGGCCGGTCGGGGGCCGCGAACTTCGCGCCCATCACGCCGGCAACGCCAAAGCCCATCGGACCGAACCCCATCGAACCGATCAGCGAGTCCGGCCGTTTCGGCTTGCAGAAACTCAAGAGCCAGTTGTGGTGGACACCGATGTCGGAGACCAGGATCGCGTCTTCCGGCAGCGCCTTGTCGATCTCGAGCGCTGCGCGCTGCGGATTGATCGGCGTGGTGTCGTCGGAAAAACCGGGAGCGACGAACTTGTCCCATTCCTGGCGATAGGTGTCGATCTGCGCCAGCCATTTCTTGCGGGCATCGGCGCGCTTGGCGAGGTCGGCGCGGCGGTCGAGTTCGACATGAACCTGCCGCAAGAAGGTGCGCACATCGGCCATCAGGCCGAGCGCGACCGGATAATTGCGGCCGATCTCGTCGGGATCGATGTCGACGTGGATCAGCCGGGTCGGCGGAATGTTGAAGGAATAACCCGGGATCCAGGAACTCGAGGTGCGATCGTCGAAGCGCATCCCCATCGCCAGCAACACGTCGGCCTGGCGCGTCGCATGATTGGCCTGGTAATGGCCGGCGCGCGCGACGAGACCGAGCGCCAGCGGATGATTGCAGTCGATGGCGCCGAGGCCCGAGGCGGACGCCGCTACCGGAATCTGCAGCCGCTCCGCGAGCTTCAGCAATTCCTCGGCCGCGCCGCCATAGCGCACGCCCTGGCCGACGATCATGACCGGCCGTTCGGCGCCGAGCAGCATGTCGACTGCCTTCACCACGCCTTCGGGATCGGCGCCGCAGCGGCTCGAAATATTGCCGTTCCAGGCCTTCGCATTCGGCGCCTCTTCGGCAGCCGATTCCATGAAGACGTCGAAGGGAACATCCAGCACCACCGGCCCCGGACGGCCCGTCGTCATGGTCTTCCATGCCTGCCGCACAGCGAGCGGCACCATCTCGCCGCGCGTCGGCTGGAACACCTTCTTGCAATAGGACCGCACCGTGGAGGGAAAGTCGGCCTGATAATGCCGGTACAATTCCTGGAACGCGCCGCGGTTGAACTGGCTGGTCGGCACGTTGCCGGTCACCGCCAGGAACGGCACCGAATCGAGAAACGCATTGCCGAGCGAGATCGGCAGGTTCGCCGAGCCGGGGCCGCAGGAGGTGAAGGTGGCGGTCGGCCGGCCCGAAACACGGTAATAGACGTCCGCCATGAAGCCGGCGACGCTCTCGTGATGCACCGAGATGGTCTTGAGTTCGTCGGAGCGCTCATAGAGCGCGTCGATGAACTGGATATTGCCGTGACCGCACAGCCCGAACACCTGCGGCACTTTTTCCTGGATCAGATAATCGACGATAACCTGGGCGCCATTGAGCGTATTACCTGCCGCCATTGCCTTACTCTCCTGCTCGCTCAACTACCCATGCCTGCGGCTCGTCTCCGACATTGCCGCCCGGCGCGCGAAACCTATTTCTCATAATACTGTACGTCAATTGATATTGTGGTATGCTCGCCGTCGACGCTGAAGAGGAAGATCAGGGCGCTGTTCAGCCGTTCCGATGGCCTGATAGAGTGCGGCACCGTCGCGTGGAGATGAAATCTGTGAGACCGCGTACCAAGCCGAAGGCCAATGAAAAGCCAGCAAGCCCGCGCAAGGCTGCGATCGCCAAGCTGGTGAAACCTCCGCAGGCCGATATCGACGACGACGCGGACGACCGCCAGCGCGGCGGTGGCGTTCAGTCGCTCGGCCGCGCCTTCGCCATCCTCGAGGAAGTCGCGCGTCATCGTGACGGGATCGGGCTGGCAGACCTGAGCAAGCTGGTTGGCCTGCACAACTCCACCACGTTTCACCTTGCCAAGACCATGGTGTCGCTCGGCTATATCCGCCAGGAAAAGGATTCCAAACGCTACCGCGTCGGCCGGCCGCTGTTTGCACTGGCGGCGAGCGCGCTCGATGAAATCGAGATGGTGAATGTCGCCACACCGGTGCTCGAAGACCTTTCGCGCGAAACCGAAGAAAGTGCCCATTTTGCGGTGCGAATGGGCGATGCCGTGGTGGTGATCGCCCGCACCAGCGGCCCCGGCGCATTTCAACTGACTGACCGCGTCGGTGTGGTACGCCCTGCCCATTGCACCGCACTCGGCAAGATCATCCTCGCGTCGTTGCGTCCGGAGCAGTTGAAACGATTTCTCGAACGCGTCGACCTGAAACCATCGACCGAGAAATCGATCACCGACGTTCCGGCGCTGATGCGCGAAATCGCGGAGATCAAGCACAGCGGCATCGCCTTCGACGATGGCGAGTTCAATCCGGAAGTGCGGTGCATCGCCGTGCCGGTGATGGATTTTACCGGCCAGACCGTCGGCGCGCTTGGCATATCCGGCCCGATCTGGCGGCTTTCCATTCAGGCGCTGCAAAATCACGCCAAGACGATACGGGCTGCGGCCAATCGGCTGTCCGCCGAATTTGGAGCCAAAGATATCGCGAAATCCACCTGAGGACGAAGCCGGCGCCCGCATTTGGCGTTGACAGGAACCTCCGCGTCCGGAAATATCATCCGACAATAGAAAAACGTCTCTCACATTCTCGCATACGCGGATTGAAGGGGGACATCGCGGAAAACGCCCTTTGGGAGGAGACCAACGATGACCCGCTACAGCCGACGTACACTTTTGAAGGGGGGCGCCGCCTTTGCCGGCGCATCGGCACTTGGCTTTCCGGCGATCGTCCGCGCCCAGGCCAGCACGATCAAGATCGGCCATGTGACGCCGCTGACCGGATTTCTCGGCGCGATCGGCAGCTATGCCCAGCTGGGCGTGAAACTGGCTGCGGAAGAGATCAATCAGGCCGGCGGCATCATGGGCAAGCAGATCGACCTGATGTCGGAAGACTCGGTCAATCCCGCCACCGCCGCTACCAAGGCGCAGCGCATGCTCGAGCAGGACGGCGCCGTGGTGCTGCTTGGCGAAATCTCGTCGGCATCCTCGCTCACCATCATGCAGGTCGCCGAACGCAACAAGAAGGTGTTCTTCTCGACCGGTGCCCGCTCCGACGCATTGCGCGGCAAGAGCTGCAACCGCTACTCCTTCCACTGCGACATCCCGAACACGGTGATGGTCAATGCCGTCGGCACCGCGCTGCTGCAAAAAGGCATGGTGAAGGACAAGAAGTTCTTCACACTCACCGCCGACTACATTTTCGGCCACGACCTGCTGAAGGCGGCCAAGACCTTCTTCGCCGCCAACAATGCCAACCTGATCGGCGACGAATTGATCGCGACCGACGTCACCGACTTCAGCCCCTATCTCCTGAAGATCCGGCAGGCCAAACCGGACGTGGTGTGCTGCAACCTTGCCGGCAATCAGGTGACCAACCTGGTCAAGCAATATGCCGAGTTCGGATTCCCCTACCCGCTGGTCGGCTTCAATCTCAATACCGGCGATGCCTGGGCCGCCGGCGAGGGCAATCTCAGCGGCACCTGGCCGACCGTCTGGTATCACACGCTCGACAATCCCGCCTCCAAGGCCTTTGTCGCCGCCTTCAGCAAGAAATACGGCAAGCCCCCGGAAAACCACGCCTGGATCGACTACATCACGCTGAAGCTGCTGGCGCAGGCGATGAACGAGCTCAAGTCGACCGACAGCGAAGCGCTGATCGCACATTTCGAGAAGCAGACGCAGTTCGACATCATGAAGGCCCGCAAGGGCTATTTCCGCAACTGGGACCACCAACTGGTTCAGGAGGCCTACCCGTTCACGGTGAAGCCGAAGAACGAGATGAAGGACAAGTGGGACATGCTTGTGCTCGGCGACGCCGTACCGGTGCCGAGCGAGCCGCTGGAAAAGATCTACCCGACCAAAGCGCAGAATCCCTGCGAGATGAAGGCATAGCGCACCGCTTCGCGCGCTTGACTTCGTTGGCGTCAACGGCGCCGGCACCAAAGGGCCGGCGCCGCTTTTTCTGGAGCCATTTCCGTTCCGATTGAATCGAAACGAGGCTCTATCTCTCGTTTGACGCGTTTTCCTCACGCGAGCCGGTGCTTCGCTGGAAAACGCTCTAAGGCAGCGGAACACATATGCAGTTCGGGTTTTTGCTGGAGCAGGTGGTGAATGGCCTCGTGCTCGGAGGCTATTATCTGCTGATCGCGCTCGGGCTGTCGCTGATCTTTAGCGTCGGCGGCGTGGTCAACCTGGCGCATGGCGCGTTCTATGCGCTCGGCGCCTATGTCTCGGTCGAAATCACCAAGTATCTCGGCTTCGGGCCCGCCGTGGTGCTGTCGCCGATCGCGGTCGCGATGCTGGGCATCCTGTTCGAACGGTTCATCCTGCGCCGCTTCTATACCGCCGATCCGATCCTCAGCCTGCTGGTGACCTTCGGCCTTGCCATGGTCGCCGAGCAGGCGATCCGCATCGTCTGGGGCGCGCCGCCGCTGTCGGCGTCGATCCCGCCGGTGTTTCGCGGCTCCGTCATCCTCGGTGATTTCCTGTTCTCGCGCTATCGCCTGCTGATCCTTGCCGTGGTCGCGGCGATACTGCTCGCGGTCTGGCTGCTGCTGCACAAGACCTCGTTCGGCCGCGTGGTGCGCGCCGGCATCCAGCGGCCGGACATGGTGGCCGCGCTCGGCATCCGGCTGCAGCCCTACATGACCGCCATCGTCATGCTCGGCGTCGGCATGGCCGCGATGGGCGGCGCGTTCTTTGCACCGATCACCATCGTGCACCCGGCGATGGGCGCCGAGATCATCACCGTCGCCTTTGTCGTTGTCGTGATCGGCGGCCTCGGCAGCTTCTGGGGCGTCGTGCTCGCCGCCATGCTGGTCGGCGTCGTGCGCGGCATCACCATCCATTTCGCACCCGCCGCTGGCGAAGCATCGATCTACATCCTGATGTTCCTGATCCTGCTGGTGCGGCCGCGCGGCCTGCTGGGCGAGCGTATCGAGAAATTCGAATGACCACTGCATCGCCGATGTCGAAATACCGGCAATTGTTACTGGCAACCCTCGCGCTGATCGTGCTGCCATTCGGCCTGCAGGCGCTCGGCCTGTCGCTCAACACCGGAATCATGGTGGTGGTGGTGGCGATCGCCACCATGGGGCTCAACCTCTGCGTCGGCTATACCGGCCTCGTCTCGTTCGGCCACGGCACCTGGTTCGGCATCGGCGCCTATGCCGCGGGCCTGATCCAGCTCCACTGGTTCGGCGGCCAGATCTGGCTGCCGCTGCTGCTGTCGATGGTCGCGGTCGCGATCTCCTCGACCGTCGTCGGCGTCATCATCCTGCGCCGCCGCGGCGTCTACTTCTCGCTGCTGACGCTGGCGCTCGCTGCGTTGACCTACACCACCGCGTTCCGCTGGACCGCCGTCACCGGTGGCGAGGACGGACTCGGCGGATTGAAGCGCGGCAGCATCGGACCGTTCAGCCTCGACAATGCGCTGACCTATTACATCGTCGTCGCGCTGATCGGGCTCGGCGTGCTCTATCTGCTGCTGCGCCTGGTGCGATCGCCGTTCGGCCATGTGCTGGTGGCGATCCGCGAGAACCAGCTGCGCGCCACCTTCCAGGGCTATCCGGTCGAGCGCTACAAGCTCGCCGTGTTCGTGATATCGGCTGCGGTGACCGGACTCGCCGGCGCGCTGGTCGGATTCCAGAACTACCTGGTTTCGGCCGAAGCGGTCTCGGTGCCGTTTTCCGGCGAGTTGCTCGCAATCGTCGTGATCGGCGGCATGCGCAGTATGCTGGGGCCCGCGCTCGGCGCACTGTTCTTCTTCCTGTTCCGCGAGCTGTTTTCGATCTGGACCACGGACTGGCTGCTCTGGTTCGGACTGATCTTCGTTGCCTTCGTGCTGTATTCGCCGGGTGGCCTCGTCGGTATCTGGGCCACGCTGAGCCGGCGCTGGTGGCCGGTACCGGAAGAATCCGCGGCCATGAGCCGGCGCAAGATCTACGAAGGCCTGCCGCTGCCGGATTTCCTGCGACCGGAGAGCCTCAAGGGCACGGTGCTCGAGGTCAAGGGCATCGCCAAGCATTTCGGCGGCATCCGCGCCGTCTCCGGCGCCAGCCTCGAGGTCGGCGCCGGTGAAATCCACGCGCTGATCGGCCCGAACGGCGCCGGCAAAACCACATTGTTCAACCTGGTCTCGGGTCTCTACCCGGCCGATCAGGGAACCGTGCGCCTCAACGGCCGCGAGATCCAGGGCGTGCCGTCCGACCTGATCTGCCATCAGGGCCTAGCACGTTCGTTCCAGATCACCAACCTGTTCAAGGAACTGTCGATCTACGAGAATTTGCGGCTGTCGCTGCAGGCGCAGCACGGTATCGGCTTCAACATCTGGCGCGACATCGACAGCTATCCGCAGGTGCACGCCGAGACTGCCGCGCTCATAAAATTCCTTGGACTGGAAGGCATCGAGGAGATCCAGGGCGGCGAACTGTCCTATGGCGGGCAGCGGCTGGTGGATCTCGGCATCGCACTCGGCTCCAAGCCGCAGGTGCTGTTGCTCGACGAGCCGCTGGCGGGCCTTGCCGCCGCCGAACGCGAGCGCGTCTCCAACCTGGTCAAGAACGTGGCCGCCAACATCCCAGTCTTGATCGTCGAGCACGATATCGATCGCGTGCTCGGCTTCTCGCAGCAAGTCACTGTCATGAACCAGGCCGAAGTGCTGATGACCGGCACGCCCGAAGCGGTGCGCACCAACCGCCGGGTGCAGGAGATCTATACCGGCACCGGCATTCCCGAGGTCGAGCACAGCCGCAGCGACGAGGCCCGCGAAGGCACGGCGTATGTTCTGCGCTTCGAAGCCGTCAACACCTTCTACGGCAAGAGCCATATCCTTCACGACGCCACGCTCGACGTTCGCCAAGGCGAGATCGTCGCGCTGCTGGGGCGCAATGGCGCCGGCAAGTCCACGCTCCTGAAGACGATCGCCGGGCTGGTGCCATTGGCGACCGGCACGATGGAATTCGAGGGCCGCAATATCGCCGGCCTCCCCGCCCCGGACATCGCGCGCGCAGGGATAGGCTACGTGCCGCAGGGGCGCGGATTGTTTGCCGGCATGACGGTGCGGGAAAATCTTTCGCTCGGCCGCCTGGCGCGCAAGACCGACGGCAGCCACGGCGTGGTATGGAGCGAGGAACAGATCCTCGACTATTTCCCGCGCCTGAAAGAGCGGCTCGATGTCGCGGCGGATTACCTGTCCGGCGGCGAGCAGCAGATGGTGGCGGTGGCGCGCGCGATGTCCGGCAACGTCAAACTGCTGCTGCTGGACGAGCCGTTCGAGGGCCTGGCGCCGACCGTGATCCTCGAACTGTTCAAAGTGTTCGACCTGTTGCGCCGGCACACCTCGATCGTGATTGTCGAGCACAATCTCGATCTGGTGCTGGCGCTGGCCGACCGCGTCTTCGCGCTGGAGCGCGGCGCTGTGTTTCACGAGGGGCCGGCGGCTCCGCTGCTGACCGATCTCGATTACCGCAAGAAGATTCTGTGGCTGTGACAGCCACGCATGTGATGTCATTGCGAGCCAGCGGGTCGCGCGCCCGATGACAGGCTCCGCGAAAGCAATCCAACCGTCGACATTACCACCGGCATTGCGAGCGAAGCGACGCAATCCATCTCGCCGCGCAATGAAAAAAGATGGAAGCAGGATTGCTTCGTCGCAAGTGCTCCTCGCAATGACGGCGCCCTATCTCTAGACACGCGTTACCTCCCGCGGCGCATGGCGCCCGAGGCTTTGAAGAATTTTCCGCCCAAAGAGGGCGTGGGGAATGCCGGGTGCCAGCGCACCCACAGCCGCGTGTGCAGCAAAAAGCACACGCGTTAGCAACCACGAGTACGCCGAAACACCCGGCATTCCCGCACGCAATGGTTTTAACGGCTTACTCCGCGCGCTCCCTGGCGACGAATTCGTCTTGTCACCATCGTCGGCGGATTAAAGGTCTTGCCGGACCCGGTCGGGCCGACATCGCCTCCGCCGACTTGACACCAGCAACGGGTGCCAGGACCACACGGCTTCACCGTACACGATAGCATCGTATCTTTCGAAATGGGGCTGGACAGGGTGTTTGAAAAACGACCCGACGGGCAAATCAGATGGGCGGTTCAGCTCGCGGTTGGGGGCGGAGATATCGTCCGCGCGGTTGCCGTGGCCAAGACCGCAGCGGCAGTGTATCAGGGGCGGCAAATTGCACCGTCGAACCCCACGGATAAGCGGCTTGACCCAGAACCCGACCATCAAACCCTTCCTCGAAGTGCTTTCCGGGCGCAGGCAGCCGGTTCCGCCGATCTGGATGATGCGGCAGGCCGGCCGCTATCTGCCGGAGTACCGCGAATTGCGCGCCAAGGCCGGCGGCTTTCTCGACCTCTGCTTCACGCCGGAATATGCCGCCGAGGTGTCGCTGCAGCCGATCCGCCGCTTCAACTTCGACGCCGCGATCATCTTCTCGGATATTCTGGTGATCCCCTACGCGCTCGGCCGCGACGTGCGGTTCGAGGCCGGCGAAGGCCCGCGGCTCGATCCGCTGGATACGCCAGACAAGGTCGGCACGCTGAAATCGTCGGGCGATTTTGCCAAGCTGGAGCCTGTATTCGAGGCGCTGCGCCGCGTGCGCCGCGCACTCGATTCCAAAGTCGCGCTGATCGGTTTCTGCGGCGCGCCGTGGACGGTCGCGACCTACATGGTCGCCGGGCAAGGCACGCCCGACCAGGCGCCGGCACGGATGATGGCCTACCGCCATCCCGAGGCTTTTTCGAAAATCATCGACGTGCTGGTGGAGAATTCGATTCAGTATCTGCTCGGACAGCTCAAGGCCGGCGCCGACGTGCTGCAGATCTTCGACACCTGGGCCGGCGTGCTGCCGCCGCGCGAGTTCCAGCGCTGGTCGGTCGAGCCGACGCGGCGTATCGTCGAGGGCGTCCGCAGGCAGGTTCCGGACGCAAAGATCATCGGCTTTCCCCGCGGCGCCGGCGCGTTGCTGCCCGGCTATGTCGAGGCGACCGGCGTCGACGCCGTCAGCATCGACTGGGCGGCCGAGCCGTCGCTGATCCGCGAGCGCGTGCAAACCAAAGTCGCGGTGCAGGGCAATCTCGATCCGCTGGTGCTGATCGCCGGCGGCGAGGCGCTCGACCGCGCGGTCGACGACGTGCTGGCGAATTTCGCTAGTGGCAGGCTGATCTTCAATCTCGGCCACGGTATCCAGCCGGAAACCCCGATCGCCCATGTCGAGCAGATGGTGAAGCGGGTGCGGGCGTATAAGGGCTGATGACTACTGGATGCCTTCGCGGGCATGACGGTAGTTAATTGATTACACCTTGGGCCGGCTGCGCTCGATGATGTCGGCAGCACCCTTGGCCAGCAGTTCCAGGCCGACGGCGCGACCGAGTTCGCGCGGGCGATCGGCCGGTCCTTGACGCGTGACCTCGATGAACTGGCCGCCGGCTTCATCCAGCACCGAGGCGGTCAGCGACATCTGCGCGCGGTCGATCGAGGAGAAGCCCGCGATCGGAGAATTGCAGTGGCCGTTGAGCACCCACAGCACCTCGCGCTCGGCGTCGCAGCAAAGATGCGCCGCGGCATCGTCGATCAAAGAAAGATAGCGCCGCGTCTGCCAGTCGTTCGCCGCGCATTCCACCGCGACGATGCCCTGCCCCGCCGCCGGCAGCATTTCCTGCGGCGTGAAATCATAGGCGATGCGTTCCGAGAGCCCGACGCGCTCCAGCCCGGAGCGCGCCATGATCAGGGCATCGGCGGGGCCGACCTCGCCGCCGCCCGGCAGCCGCTGCATCTCGCGGTTATCCAGCTTGCGGACGCGGGTGTCGGCGGCGCCGCGAAAGTGCACGACCTCGATCTCCGGAAACAGCCGCCGCGCATAGGCGGCGCGGCGCACGGCGTTGGTGCCGATCTTGAAACCCTTGCCGCGCGAACGCCTGATGTCCTCCAAGGATACGCCTTCGCGCAGCACCAGCGCATCGGTCGGCCGGTCGCGCGACAACGTCGCGCCGATCACCAGCCCCGGCGTGTCCTCGTTGCCCGGCATGTCCTTGAGCGAATGCATCGCGGCGTGCAGCCGGCCGGCCCTGACCGCGGCGCGAATTTCGGCGACGAAGGCGCCGCCCTTGCCGCCATGCATCAACAGTTTGCTGGTCTGGTCGGTATCGCCGACGGTCTCGAACTTAACGATTTCGACGTCGAGATCGGACGCCGCCGCCTTCAGCCGCAGCGCAATCTCCTCGGTCTGGGCAAGCGCCATGGTGCTCTTGCGCGTGCCGATACGCATCGAAACTGCCACCACCGCCGCTCCATTCGCTCCGCCGCCGCGCAAACCCCGGCCAGCCGGCTCTTCTTATAGAGAAATCCCTCTATATAGAAATCCCTTGCGTCACAAATCGAGATCGCCGGCCATCAGCCGCTGGGCGATCATCCGGGTCAGGATTTCGTTGGTGCCATCGGCGATGTTGACGATCCGCAAGTCCTGCCACGCATGAACGAGGCCGACTTCGTTCGTCAGGCCCATGCCGCCATGGGTCTGGATGGCGCGGTCGACCGCGCGGAATCCGGCCTGCACCGAATAGGCCTTGGCCATCGAAAGCTCCTTCAAGGCCTTGTCGCCGCGATCGAGCAGGGTCGCGGCATTCAACCCCATCAGATGCGCCGCATGCAGTTCGGTCGCAGATTCGGCCAACGGGAACGAGACGCCCTGATATTCGGAAATTTTAGCGCCGAACGCCTCGCGCTGCTTGGCATAGTCGAGCGCCATTTCCAGCGCCCACCGGCCCTGCCCGACCGCGCGCGCGGAATTATAGACCCGCCCGAGCGACACGCCGTACAGCGCGATCTTGAAGCCCTGGTCGAGTTCGCCGACGAGCTGCCACGGCTCGACCTCGACGTCTTCCAGCACCAGCGCGCCCTCGTGGCCGCCGGCGTGGCCGAACAGGCGAACCACGCTTTCCACAGTGAATCCGGGCGCATCGGTCGGCACCAGAAACGCGCTGATGCCGCCGGCCTTGCGGGCAGCCTTGTCGGCGTCGGTGATGGCAAAGACGATGCACCATTCCGCGGTCGGCGCGTTGGTAGTCCAGAGCTTGCGGCCGGAGATCTTCCAGCCCCGGGCGGTCCTGACGGCGCGGGTCTTGATCATGCTGGCGTCGGAGCCGGCGCCGGGCTCGGACAGGCCGAAGCACATCGAGGTTTCGCCCGATATCATTCCCGTCAGACATCGTGAACGGGCCTGCTCGGTCGCCTGCGTCAGCAAGCGGCTCGGGCCGAACGCCCAATGCGCGATCACCCAGGGAATGACGACGCCCTGGCCGCCGAGCCGGCGATAGATCGCCTCCCATGCCACGTAATAGGCGAGATGGCCGAGGCCGCCGCCGCCGATTTCGACCGGCGCGCACATCGCGTAGAATCCGGCCTGCGCCGACAGCATCCTGATGTCGCGGATCAGCTTGCGGGCGTCGGACGAATAGCGTCCGCTTTCGTCATAGAGCCGCCGCTGGTCTTCCAGCAGCGCCCGGCTCCGCTCGATCCGCGGCGTCACCTGCGCCTCGACGAAGCGCAGCACGCCGTCGCGCACGTCGACGACATCTTCGGGAAGATCGAACGCGACACCGCCCATCGAGAACACCCAGTCTGATCCACCCTGCGAATTCTCATCACCAAAGCGCAACCCCGCGCCATCGGCAATAGCGGTGACAGGCGGTCATTTCGTGCACAAATGCCGCTTCTGCGATGCGTCCAGCGCAATGCTCCGCCAAATGCCTATTTACAAGCCGCGCACAACGCTGCTTTGCTCCTTTGCAAAAGCAGGGAGAAACAACAATGACCGTCACTCGCCGGACCTTTGGAATTGCGGCCGCCGGAATATTGCTCGGCCCGATCGCCGCGCCCTACATCCGCAAGGCGAGTGCGGCAGGTCCGACAATCCGCATCGGCGTCGTCAATTCGATGAGCGGCGGTCTCGCCGCCTACGCGCAGGAAGGCCAGCCCGCCTTCGAATACGTCATCAAGAAGATCAATGACGCCGGCGGCATCAAGAGCAAGGGCGGCGCCAAGATCGAGTTGGTGCAGGCTGACGACACTAGCCAGCCGGCGCGGACGGCAGCGGAAGCCCGCAGGCTGATCACCGAAGAGAAGGTTCACCTGCTGACCGGCACGATCCTCAGCGCACAGATGCTGGCGCTGACGCCGGTGCTGGACGAACTCAAGATGCCGACGCTGTCGGTCTGGGCCGGCGGCTCGCACTCGAACTACATGTTCACCCTGGGCTACCCCTACGATCGCGGCTATGCGCAGACCATCCATGACTTCGTCATGTTTCTTCGCGACGCGAACAAGTTCAATATCAAGACCGCCGTCATGGGCTATTCGAACTACGAGGCCGGGCAGCAGGTCAACCAGTTCCTGACGCAACGGCTGAAAGCCAGCGGCATCGAGATAACAGGCGAAGCGCCGCTCGATACCCGGGCGCAGGACCAGACCGCGGCCATGATCCGGATTCGCTCGCTGAAGCCCGATATCGTGGTCGGACTGGTGACGCCGCGCGACGGCATCCTGCTGCATCAGGCCCGCTACAATCTCAACTACCACGGCAGCATCTTCTGTGGCGGCACCGGCGGCTATTCGGACCTGTCGCTGTGGAAGGATCTCGGCCCTGAGATCGGCAAGGCGGTGCTGACCAAGAATCTGTACGGCATGACCGGCTTCAGCCCGGGCGCCAAGATCGACTCGATGCAGAAGATCATCGCCGAACTGCGCGACGTCGCCAAACTCAGCAAGATCGGCCAGGGCGCCATTCAATACGCCCAGGCCGCACGCGTGCTGCAGCAAACGCTGGAGAATGCCGCCTCGCTCGAACGCGATGCGCTGCTCGACGCGTTCAAGAAGGTCAGTATTCCGTTCGGCGATCCCAACCTCTACATCTCGAAGCCGAAGGGCCTGCAATTCGCCGACGACCGCCTGCTCAAGGACGGATCGGCGATGTTCATCCAGTGGACGCCCGAGCAGGAACAGCAGGTGATCTTCCCGAAAGAGTTCGCGCAGACCGCGCCGCGACCGCGGGCCTGAGACAACAGTGGCATTTCTCGAAGTAACCAACGTCACCAAGCGCTTCGGCGGCCTGGTGGCGTTGAATGCGATCAGCTTTTCCGTCGCCAAGGGCGAGATCCTGGGGATCATCGGCCCGAACGGCGCCGGCAAGACCACCCTGTTCAGCGTCATTTCCGGCTTCATGCCGCCGAGCGAGGGCGACGTTCATTTCGACGGCGCCGCGATAACAGGCATTTCGCCTGACAGGCTGGTGCGCCGCGGCCTAATCCGCAGCTTCCAGATCGTGCAGACCTTTGCCGACATGACGACGCTCGACGTGGTGACGACGGCCGCACTGGCGCGCCGGCCGATCCGCGAGGCCATCGATTACGCCGCGCATGTGCTTAACCGCGTCGGCCTCGGCGGCAAGGAGAACCTGACGCCCGCAACGCTGTCGCTGCAGGACAAGAAGCTGCTCGAACTCGCCAAATGCGTCGCTACCGATCCACGCTGCATCCTGCTCGACGAAGTGATGGCCGGCCTGACAATGGCGGAAACGGCGGCGCCGATGGCGATCATCCGCGAACTCAATAGCCAGGGCGTCACCATCGTGATGGTCGAGCACGTGATGCCGGTCATCATGCGGCTCGCCACCCGGATCGTCGTCGTCAATTTCGGCGAGAAGATCGCCGAAGCCACGCCCGACGAAATCGTCAAGGACCAGAAAGTCATCGATGCCTACTTCGGGGAGCACCTCGATGCTTGAGATCGACCATCTCGTCGCGGGCTATGGCGGCGTGCCCGTGCTGAACGGAGTCTCGGTCAAGCTTTCGGCGGGCGAATTCGTCGGCCTGCTCGGCGCCAACAATGCCGGCAAGACCACGCTGATCAACAGCCTGTCGGGACTGGTGCCGCCGATGTCCGGCCGCATCCGCTTCGAAGGCCAGGACATCACCAATCTTTCGCCGCGGCAGCGGGTCGAACTCGGCATCGTCCAGGTGCCCGAAGGGCGAATGGTCTTTCCCGAAATGAGCGTACGCGAAAACCTCTTGCTCGGCGGCATCAACGCGCGCGCACGGCCGCACCGGCCGCGCCAGATGGAGCGCGTGCTCGAATTGTTTCCGCGGCTGCAGGAGCGGCTGGCACAGCATGCCGGAACGCTGTCCGGCGGCGAGCAGCAGATGCTCGCGATCGGACGCGGGCTGATGGCAGAAGCCAGACTTCTGATGATGGACGAACCCTCGCTCGGCCTGTCGCCGCTGTTCGTGCAGTACATCTTCGAGATCATCGACAAACTGCACGCCAACGGACTGTCGATCCTCCTGGTCGAGCAGAACCTGATGCTGACATTGCGCCACGCGCAGCGCTGCTACGTGCTCGAGCGCGGGCATATCGCGGTCGAGGGAACGGCCGACGTGGTCCGGGACGATCCGCGGACGCGCAGCGCCTATCTCGGACTTTGACGGGGGCATGACACGTGACTGAACTTTGGCAGGCGCTGGCGCAAGGCGTGTTGATCGGGAGCACTTACGGGCTGCTCGCGCTCGGCATGGGCCTCGTCTACGGCGTGAGCGGCGTGGTCAATTTCTCGCACGGCGATTTCATTTCGCTCGGCATGTTCATGTGCCTTGCGCTGTATTCCGCGCTGTCGCTCGACCCTTACGCGTCGGCGGTCATCACCATTCCCGTGATGACGGCGATCGGCGCGGTGGTTTACCGCTTCCTGATCCGGCCGATGGTCGGGCACCAGTTCCTGATGATCGTACAGCTGACGCTCGGCTTGAGCCTGGTGCTGCAGAACGGCATCCTGATGGTGTTTGGCGGCCAGCCCGCCCGGACGCCCTCGATGGTCGAGTCCAAGCTGATCATTCTCGGCGAGATCGTGCTGCGGGTGCCGCATCTGATCGCCTTTGCCGTATCGTTCGGGCTGGCCATCGGCCTGTACGTGATGCTGCGCTCGACCGATTTCGGCCGCTCGATCCGGGCGGTCCATCAAAACGCGCATGCCGCCGCGCTGATGGGCATCGACGTCGGCCGCGTTCAGGTCCTGACCTTCGCGCTCGGCATCGGCATCCTGGCGCTGGCTGCCGCGCTGCTGTTGCCGGGTACGCCGATCCAGCCCAGCCAGGGGCTTCGCTACACCGTGATCACGCTCCTGGTGGTGGTGCTCGGCGGCATGACCAATTTCGTCGGCATCATGCTCGGCGGTCTCGTGATCGGAATTTCCGAGGCTTTCGGCACCATCTACCTCTCCGGCCCGCTCGGCCACCTGATGCCCTACATCATCTTCGTGGCGATCATGCTGTTCCGCCCGCAGGGACTGACCTGGAGTTCCCAGCGATGAGGGAGGAATTCTACAAGACCCTGATGTCGCCGGTCTGGCTGGGTGCGCTGGTGCTCACCGCGCTGCTGCCGTTCGTGCTGTCGAGCTATTATCTGCACATCGTGACGCTGTCGCTGGTCTATGTGGCGCTGGCCTCGTCCTGGAACATCGTCGGCGGCATGGCCGGCCAGATCTCGATGGCGCACAGCCTGTTCATCGGTATCGGCGCCATGCTGTCGAGCGCACTGCTGCTCAAGCTCGGAATCAACATGTGGCTCGGCATGCTGATCTCGGCGGTGATCTCGGGGGTACTGGGCGCGGCGATCGCCTGGATCGATTTTCGCTTCCAGCTCGGCCATCTCTCCTTCGTCCTGATCACGCTGGCGTTCGCCGAAATGGGCGTCATCATCGTCGAGGGCTGGGATTTCCTCGGCGGCGCCTCGGGCCTGATGCTGCCGCGCGACACCGGGAATTTCCTGGCGTTCCAGTTCGGCGGCGGACACGGCACGTTCTGGGTGATGCTGGCGCTGGCGGCGGTCTGCATCATCGTCAACCTCGCGATCCTGAATACGCCGCTCGGCTATTACCTACGCACCATCCGCGACAACGAGAAGGCGGCGCAGGCGATCGGGGTCAATATTCTCCGCTACAAGATCGCGGCGATGGTGATTTCGGCGGTGCTGGCCTCGGTGGTCGGGACCGCCTATGTGCGCTATCTGACCTTCGCCGATCCGTATCTTTTGATCTCGCCGGTCATCACCATCGAGATCGTGCTGTTCGCCACCGTCGGCGGCCTCGGCCGGGCCTTCGGACCAGCGCTCGGGGCGCTGCTGCTGGTGCCGCTCGGTGAAGTGCTGCGCGGCAAACTCGGCGGCACGCTGCCGGGACTGCACTACTTCATCTACGGAGTTGTCGTGATCGCCGTCATCCTGGTGACGCCGCGCGGGCTGTTGCCGCTGTTCGAGGCGCAATGGGCGCGGTGGCGAGCCCGCGGATAGCGCGACGGGAACGCAGTCCGCTATTGCTTTTCAGGCCCGACGTTTACCCAGCGCCAGGATTTTCTCGGCGGCGCGCAGATGCGGCTTGTCGATCATCTTGCCGTCGATCCTGACCACGCCGGAAGCCGGATTGTCAGCGAATGCCTTGACGATCTTCTGCGACCAGGCGATTTCCTCCTCCGTCGGCATGAAGGCTGCGTTGACGACGTCGACGTGCTTCGGATGAATCACGGCCTTCGACAGGAAGCCGTCATGGCGGGCGGCAATCGCCTCCTCGCGCAGCGCGACCAGATCGTCGATATTGGTGGCGATGGTGTCGATCGCCACCACGCCCGCCGCCGCCGCGCTGATCAGGCAGAGGTCGCGCGCCAGGAGGAACGGCCCGTGATAGCGGCCATTGGTGCGGTTGCGCGAGGCGCCGAGCGAGGCGGCGAGATCCTCGGCGCCCCACATCATGCCCCACAACCGTGGACTGGCGCCCTCGAAGTCGAGCAGCTTTGTCACCGCCCGCGCCGTCTCGGTCGCGACCACGACGATCCGCGTGGTTCCCTGCTCGATCCCGGACGCCGCCTCGAACGCGTCGAGATACAGCGCCAGGTGATTGACGTCGGCAGCGCCGGCGCATTTCGGCAGCACGATGCCGTCAGGCCGGCCCGGCATGACCGCGGCGAGGTCGCCGAGCGTCATCCCGGTGTCGAGCGCGTTGACGCGGATGTAGATCTTCTGGCTGGGGTTGCGCGCATCCAGCATGTCCCGCGTGATGCCGCGCGCCGCCACCTTCTGGTCCGGCGCGATCGAATCCTCGAGATCGAGGATCAGCGCGTCGGCCGCGGTCTTCTTCGCGCTCTCGAATTTCCGGACACTGTCGCCGGGAACGAACAGGAATGATCGCATCGCCTCACGCTTTCGGTTTGCAGTGCATCAGGCCGGTACGGCGGCAGCTTGCCACCACCTCGCCTCGCTGATTGGTCGCGGTGTGCTCGAACTCGACGATGCCCTGGGTCGGCCGCGATTGGCTGATGCGCTTGGAGATGATCTTGGTATGCGCCTTCAGCGTGTCGCCGTGAAACACCGGCTTCGGGAACCTGACGTCGGTCATGCCGAGATTGCCGACGGTGGTGCCGAGCGTGGTGTCGTAGACGCTCATGCCGATCATGATGCCGAGCGTGTAGAGGCTGTTGAACAACCGCTGGCCGTACTCGGTAGTTTCGGAGAAATGGGCGTCGAGATGCAGCGGCTGCGGATTCATCGTCAGCAGGCTGAACATGGTGTTGTCCATCTCGGTGACGGTGCGGCTGAATTCATGATGATATTCGCGGCCGACCTCGAACTCCTCGAAGTATAATCCTGCCATGGTCTCCCCCCTTTTCAAGTTGGTTCAATGACCCAGCGTCAGCGTCCGGTATATTTCGGCGGCCGCTTTTCGGCGAAGGCGTTGAGCCCTTCCTGACAATCTTCCGTGCTCGCGACAAGCGCAAAACTCTCGGCCGCATTCTCGACCGCGCGGCGGTAATCCGCATCGACCGCCCGCATGAAGGCGTCGCGGCCGATCTTCATCACGATCGGCGACTTGGCAGCCAGGCGCTGCGCGATGGCCCGCGCGCGCTCCAGCGCGGTTCCCTTCGGCACCACCTCGCTGATCAGGCCCATGCGAAACGCGGTCGCAGCATCGAAGGGGTCGCCGAGAAACAGCGGACCAAAGGCCTGGTGCTTGCCGACCAGCCGCGGTAATTGCACGAAATGCAGCGCCGGAATCAGCCCGACGTCGATTTCGGGGTAACCGAACGTCGCGCCGTCGCCGGCGATCACCATGTCGCAGGAGATCGCGATCGTCATGCCGCCCGCCCGCGCCGGCCCGTCGACCGCCGCGATGGTCGGCTTGCCCATCCGGTACTGGATGTCGTTGAGCGCGAAATAGAGCCGCTCGAGAAAGCCCTTGGTTTCGGTGGCGCGCTTCCCTCTGACGATATCGAGATCGAGCCCGGCACAGAACACCCTGTGGGCGCTGGCGATGATCACCGCGCGCACTTGCTCGTCTTCCTTTGCCTTCCGCAGCGCTTCCAGCAGCGCGTCGATCAAGGCGATGCTGAGCGCATTGACCGGAGCGCGGTCGAGCGTGATCTCTGCAATCGCATCCGAAACGGCATAGCGAACGAGTTCAGCAGCCATGGCGCCTGATCTCCCTTTGGTCCGGTCTAGCGTTGCGAGGTGCGCACGATGCCGGCGCCGATCAAACTGTCGATGGCAGCTGAATCGAATCCGGCATCGAGCAGCACCTCGCGGCTGTCGGCGCCGATGTCCGGCGCGGGCCGCAAATCATCCTCGGACAGCCCCGCGATGCCCGGCGTGCGCGCGGCATATACCGGCCCGACGCCGGGGGTGTCCTGGCAGACCGCGGCCTTGGTGGCCTCGACATGAACATTGTGCAGCCAGTCGCCGGGGGTGAGGATCCGCTCGGCGAGCACGTCGGCCGCATGAAGCCGGCCGAGCCAGGTCTCGGTGGATTGCGACAGGAAAACTTCGCGAAGCTGCGCCATCAGCGCGTCGGCCGAGTCGGCGCGCTTGGCGAAGTCGGCAAAGCGCGGATCGCTGGCGAGGTCGTCGCGTCCGATCGCCGCGCACAGGCGCTTGTACTGCGGCTCGTTCACCAGCGTGACCATCATCCAGCCGTCGCCGGTCCGATAGGAGCCCGCCGGCACGTTGAGCGCACGCGGGGCGCCGCCTTCCAGCACATATTCGGCGGCCTTGTGGCCGAGCAGCGCGGCAGTTGATTGCGCGAGGTTGACGTCGATCCAGCGGCCGGTCCCGACGCTGGCGCGGGCGAACAGCGCGGTGGCGATGGCCTGGAACGCGTAAACTCCAGTGGCGACGTCGGAGATGGTGGTGCCGACCCGGTGCGGAATGCTGTCGTTGCCGACATTGACCGAGACCAGGCCGGAAAAGGCCTGCGCCACCGAATCCGAACCCGGACGCCTGGCATAGGGGCCGTCCTGCCCGAAGCCAGAGACCGAGAGATAGATCAGGCCCGCATTGTCCTTCGCCAGCGCCTCATAGCCGATCCCGAGCCGGGCGGCGACGCCGGGCCGGAAACCCTCGATCAGGACGTCGCAATCAAGAGCGAGCCGTTTGGCAATGGCGATCCCCTGCTCCGACTTAAGGTCAAGGCACAGGCTCCGCTTGCCGCGGTTATAGACGGCCGACAGCGCCGTATGACTGCCATAGGTCGTGCCGAGGTAGCGCGACCAGTCGCCCTCGGGCGGCTCGACTTTGATGACGTCAGCCCCGTAGACGCCGAGCAGCATCGCGCAATAGGGCGATGCGATGCCCTGCCCGAAGTCCAGAACCCGCAAGCCGCGATAAGGCGCCTCGTGCGTCGGCGTCATCCTGCGTTCGATCGTCATTTTCTTGTTGTTCTCGAGCCCCGGGGATTGCCGTCAAAGCGGGCGGGCAAAGAGAAGAGGATGGCTCCAGATGAGTCAAGCACGTACAGGCCACCGGACGCATGCAAGCGGTCGGGGAATCGGCTTCATCCCGCAGGCCGAAATTTTTCCAAAACGGGATCTATCTGCAAGCGACGGTCAGCCGCGATCGGCATACTCGATGGCGCGGATGGCGCCGCGCAGTTCGGCGAGGCCGCGCAGCCTACCGATCGCGGTATAGCCGGGATTGGTCCGCTTCGACGGGGCGAGATCGTCGAGCATGCGATGGCCGTGATCGGGCCGGAACACGATCTGGTCGGCAACCGTGCGACGCCGGTTTTCCGCGAGCAGCGCCTTCAGCACCGCTATCATGTCGACGTCGCCGTCGAGATGATCGGCCTCGAAGAACGACAGGCCGTCGGCTTCCCGTTTCGTCGCCCGCAGGTGAGCAAAGCCGATGCGCGGTGCGAACCGCTTCGCCATCGCGGGAAGGTCGTTTTCCGCGCGGACGCCGAGCGAGCCGGTGCACAGGCAGATGCCGTTGGCCTTCGAGGGCACGGCATCGAACAGCGCCTGATAGTCCTCCGCGGTCGAAGCGATCCGCGGCAGGCCGAACAACGAGCGCGGCGGATCGTCGGGATGCAGCGTCAGCGTCACGCCGAGCGCTTCGGCAACCGGCGCGACGCGCGCCAGAAATTCGATCAGATGCCGGCGCAGCACCGGCGAGGTGATACCGCGATACTGTTCGAGCCTGTCGCGGAACTGCGGAATCGAGAGCGCATCGGTGGTCGAGCCGGGCAAGGCGCTGGCGATCACCATCACCAGATAATCGATGTCCGCCAGGCTCATCGCCTCATAAACCTGCTTCGCCCGCGCCTGCGCAGCCGGCGAATAGTCCGCGGCCGCGCCCGGCCGTTGCAGAATGTGCAGATCGAAGGCGGCAAACCGGTTCTGATCGAAACGCAGCGCGCGGGCGCCGTTCGCCAGCTCCCATTCGAGGTCGGTGCGGCACCAGTCGACCACCGGCATGAAATTGTAGCAGACGATCCCGATGCCGGCTGCGGCCACCGCCTCCAGGCTGGCGATCCACGCCTCGATCGAGCGCGTGGCCCTGCCGCCGAGCCGCTTGACGTCGTCAGGCACCGGGATCGATTCCACCACCGACCAGACCAGCGGCGTGCGGCCGGGCTGCCCGTTCTCGATGATCTGCTTGCGCTCCGCTACGGCCTGGCGCGTCCAGGCTTCGCCGATCGGCATCTGGTGCAGCGCCGTAACGACATCGGTTGCACCGGCCTGCCGGATGTCATCGAGCGATACGGGATCGTCAGGCCCGTACCAGCGCCATCCCTGCAGCATCATCTGCTATTCTCCTCCATGCTCTCCGGCGGTTCGACCGCGCAATCAATACGCGGTCAGCACCACCTTGACGCTCTGCGAACGATCGAGCGCCAGCCGCATGGCGTCGGGCGCGGCGGCCAGCGGACGCTCGGCCGTCACCAATGCCATCACGTCGACGTTGCCGTCGGAGATCAGCTCGACCGCGGTCATGAATTCGGACCCGAACCGGAACGAGCCTCTGAGATCGATCTCCTTGGCCATCACCGCATTCGCGGGCACCGGGATCTGGCCGCCCGGCAGGTTGCCGATCTGGACCACGATGCCGCCGCGCCGGACAATGCCGATGGCGCCGGCAAGGGCCGCCGCCGTCCCGGAGACTTCGAACGCGACGTCAAACGGGCGCGCCGCGGCCTGCGCCTTCAATCCGTCATCGCCGCCGGAGACATCGACGACATGATCGGCGCCGAGCCGGCTGGCGAATGCCAGCGGCGCCGCCGCAATATCGACGACGGTGACTTCGGCAATCCCGGCGCGACGTGCCGCCAGCATGGTGAGCAGGCCGATCGGGCCCGCGCCGAACAGCACCGCACTCTTGCCGCTGATTTCGCCGGCGCGGGCGACCGCGTGCAGGCAGACCGCTAGAGGCTCGGCAAGCGCCGCAGCTTGGTACGGCACATGATCCGGGATCTTCACGCACTGCTCCGGAACGGCATCGAAGGTGGTGGCGAAACCGCCCTGCATGTGCGGGGTCTTCGACGCCGAGCCCATGAAGAAGATGTTTCCGCAAAGATTGAGTCGGCCCTCGCGGCACGGCGTGCAGTGGCCGCACCAGCGCGACGGGTTGACGGCGACACGGTCGCCGATCTTCAGCCCGGCCGCGCCGCCCGCGATCTCGATGACCTCGCCCGCGATTTCGTGGCCGAGCACGAGCGGCGAAGTGACGACGAAGTCTCCGGTGCGGGCATGGCGGAAGTAATGCATGTCCGATCCGCAAATGCCGCCCGCGCCGAATCGAATGCGCACCATGCCGGGCGTAAGGCGGTCGAGCGGCCGCTCGACCATGCGCAGGTCTTCCGCTCCGAACAAAGTTGCGGCCAAAGCCATCGATGTCATTTTGCAAGCCCCATGTATTTCGGCAACCAAAGCGTCAGGTCCGGGATATAGGTGATGGCGGCCAGCGCCAGCAGCAGCGGCACCAGCCACGGCAGGATCGCCATCGTCGTGCGCTCTACCGAGAGCCTGGCGACGCGCGCAAGCACGAACAACACCATGCCGAGCGGCGGGTGCAGCAGGCCGATCATCAGGTTCAGCGTCATGATCAAACCGAAATGGATCGGATCGATGCCGAGCTTGAGGACGATCGGCAGCAGGATGGGAACCAGGATGGTGATCGCCGCGATGGTGTCGATGAAACATCCGACGACCAGGATGAGAATGTTGGCGAGCAGCAGGAACACCCATTTGTTCTGCGTCAGTCCGAGTATCGCATCGGTCATGATCTGCGCGGCCTGCGAGACGGTCAGAAGCCAGGCAAAGATCGAGGCCGCCGTGACGATGAACAGGACCGATGCCGTCGTCTCGATGGTGTCGAACGTGGCCTTGGCGACCGTCTGCAGGGTCATGGTGCGATAGCGCACCAGCCCGAGAAACAGCGACCAGATCACGGCTGCGACCGCAGCCTCCGTCGGCGTGAACCAGCCGAGCGTCATGCCGCCGATCAGGATGACCGGCGCCATCAGCGCCATCACGGCGGAGAAATCGAAATACCAGTCGATCAGCAGCAACACCGCGAGCCCGACACCGATCGAGACGTTGGTCGAAACCCCGGCGACGGTCAGCAGCCAGACCGCGAGCGGAAAGCTGACGACGATCGCGATCTCGGTAGCCGCCGATCCGAGCTGCGGCCACGAGAACGGCGAGTCGCTGCCCCAGCCGTTCTTGTGAGCGAAATACGCAACCGTCACCATCATGAACAGCGTCATCATGACGCCGGGAATGACGCCCCCGAGGAACAGCGCGCCGATCGAGACGTTCGCCATCATGCCGTAGATCACGAACGGCAGCGACGGCGGAATGATCGGGCCCAGCGTCGCCGAGGCGGCCGTTACACCGACGGAAAACTCCGTGGAGTAGCCGTGATCCTTCATCGCCTTGATTTCGATGGTGCCGAGGCCCGCGGCGTCCGCGATCGCGGTGCCCGACATGCCTGAAAAGATCACCGATCCGATGATGTTGACGTGGCCGAGACCGCCGCGCATCCAGCCCACCAGCGCAACCGCAAACTTGTAGATGCGGCCGGTTACTCCGGCGATGTTCATGAGGTTGCCGGCAAGAATGAAGAACGGCACGGCCAGCAACGGAAAGCTCTCGACGCCGGCGATCATGCGCTGCGCCAGCGTCACATCTGGCGTTATGCCCGTAACGAGAATGTACAGCAGCGACGACGTCGCCATCGCCAACGCGACCGGAAGGCCGACCAGCATCAATATCAGAAACGCCCCGAGCAGAAGCAGCATCGCGTCACCCTTCCGTTCCGTCGAATGCACCGGGGCGCTCCAGGATCGAGTAACCGCGCCGCCAGTTGTCGACGGCGATCTGGATCGATCGCGCAAACATCATCACGAAGCCGAGCAGCACGATGTAGTAGACGAAGCCCTTCGGTAACTTGATCGTCGTCATCCGCTCGTCGGCAACGACCTGGATGAACAGCCAGACCAGCTTGATCGCATACCCGAAGAAGGCGATCCGGATCAGGTCGATTGCGGTCGAGAGAGCGCGCGCCGGCAGCCGCGGCAAATAGCGGAACAAGAGGTCGACCTGGATATGCCGCGACAGGCGCACGCACATGGCCGAGCCGAGAAAGACCACGCCGATCAGGCAATAGGTCGCGATCTCCTCGGTCCAGGCGTAGCTGTCGTTGAGAACATAGCGGGTGAAGAACTGCAGAAAGACGCAGAGCGCCATGATCCAGAAGATCGCCAGCGCCAGCCAGTCCTCGATGGCATATTGCCCAAGATCGACCTTGGGTATCGCCTCTTCCTCGAAGGTATGGGCTATCTCGTCTGCCGTAATCTGCTTGTGCACTTCGGCCGTCGACATGGAGATCTCTTTGTATGATGAAATTCAGCTGACACGGCCGTGCATCGTCCCGGCCTCGCATTCACGCCTCTCCCCGCAGACTGCGGGAAGAGGCGGAAGCGGAATACCGCGATTACTTGATGGCCTGGATCCGATCCCAGTCGGATTTGCGGTAATCGAAGCTCTCGAAGCTCGTCGTCTTGATCACCGTGTCGCGAAACTCGTTCTTGTCGATCTCGGTGACGGTGAGGCCTTTCTGCTTGAAGAAATCGACCAGTTTGGCCTCCTTCTCCTTGATCTCCTGCGTTGCCTTCGCCGCCGCCTCCTGCGCGACGTCGGTGAAGATCCTGCGGTCCTCGTCGGAGAGCTTCTTCCACAGGCCGCCCGCAACCACGGTATTGAGGTGGTCGACGATATGGCCGGTCAGCACGATGTGCTTCTGGACTTCGTAGAATTTCTTCGCCTCGATGGTGGTGAGCGGATTTTCCTGGGCTTCCACGGTGCCGTTCTGCAGGGCGAGATAGACCTCGGCAAAAGCGATCGGGGCGGTGTTGGCGCCGCAGGCGCGCGGCATCGCCAGATAGGCCGGAACATCCGGCACCCGCATCTTGAGACCCTTCATGTCGGCGCAGGTCTTGATCGCGCGGTTCGACGAGGTGTGGCGCACGCCGTAATAGGTGACCGCCACGATGTGATGGCCGCTCTTGTCCTCATAGCCCTTCGTAAGCTCCTTGAAGACGTCGCTCTTGGTGTAGGCCAGAAGATGATCCGCGTCGCGGAAGGTGTAGGGATAATAGGTGACGCCGATCGGCGGGAAACTCTTTGCCGCGAAGCTCGAGCCGGAAATGATGATATCGACCGAGCCAAGCGACAGACCCTGATTGATGTCGGTTTCCTTGCCGAGCTGTGAGGCCGGATAGACGTCGATCTGATAGCGTCCGCTGGTCCGCTTGCCGATCTCCTGCGCGGCCCATACCGAAGCGGTGTGGAACGGCTCCGACGTCTCGTAGACGTGGGCCCATTTCAGTTTGGTCTGGGCCATGCCGACATTGGTCGCCGCCACCAGCGCCGCTGCCGATGCGGCCAATACAGTCACTACTCTCTTCAACACGACAATTTCCTCCGTTGTTACATTTTGCTTTGTTACTCAACCGGTTCGGGATTTCGCCGAACCGCCCGAATGATGTTTTCAACGCGCCCGCCGCTGGTGGCGCGCGTCCGCCACAACTTCTCAGCCGCTCCCGATTGAAGCGCGCGATGGGGAGGCAGTCTCCGCCCCGAAACTCTGGGCAAATCGTTCCTGCGAACGAGCCAGATGGCGGCGCATCGCGATCCGCGCGGCCTCGGGATCGTGTGCCGCAATGGCGTCGCGGATCGCGTGATGCTCGGCGAGCGCGGCCCGCCACGACTCCGGATTCTCGAAATAGTGCGCCAGTTTGGCGAAGTAGGGATTGAGGCGCTGGTCGAACAGTTCGCCGACGACGCGGACCAGCACTGCGTTGTCGAGGCATCCCGTCACCGCAACATGGAAAGCGCGATCATGGATCATCGATCCTTCGCCGGGATGCGGCACCGTCGCCATCGCCGTCAGCGAGGCGTCGATACGCTCGATATCCTCAGGTCTGGCCACCCGCGCAGCCTGCTCGGCGATCGCACCTTCGATGAATTCGCGGGCCCGCAATACTTCGAACGGCCCTTCGATGGTGGCGGACGCCGGCAAAGGTGAAGCGAGTGCCGCCGGTTCGATGACATAAATCCCTGAGCCGACACGGATGCGAACCCTGCCCTCGACTTCCAGCGCAATCAGCGCTTCGCGCACCGTCGGCCGCGACACCTTCAACTGTTCGGCGAGATCCCGTTCGGTCGGCAGCCGGCTCCCGACGGCGTATTCACCGCTGTCGATGAGAGCGCGCAGTTGATCGGCAATCTGGCGATAGAGGCGCCGCGCCTCCACGGCTTCGAGCGGCACGCTGGTCTCCCTGAAACGAGTCCTCTCGGCAGATCCGCGCCGTCCTGCTTTCCAGCTCGGAACACGGCCGGCCTTATTCGGTATATTGGCCTTACCAATTGACCAAAAGATTGACGGGAAAAGCCCTCTGTGTCAAGCCAACGGCGAAAATCCCGGTTTCAACCCCGATAGGAGGCAATTTTGCGCCTCTCGAACGCCAGCCTCGACCGCCTACCAGGCCATGTCCGCCGCCCCGGCTATGACCGCGCGCGGGTCACGCCTGGCATCGTCCATCTGGGCGTGGGCGCCTTCCATCGGGCCCACCAGGCTGTGTTCATCGACGACCTTCTTGCCGGCGGGGCGACCAATTGGGGAATCGTCGGCGCCAGCCTGAGAAATTCAGACACGCACGACGCGCTCGCCCCGCAGGACGGCCTCTACACGGTCGCGATCCAATCCGGCGCGGCCACCGAGCACCGGGTGGTCGGCTCGATCATCAAGACCGAGGTCGCCAAGGCGAACCCCGCGCGCTTGATCGCACGCATGGCCGATCCGGCGACGCGGATCGTGTCGCTCACCATCACCGAGAAAGGATACTGCCACACGCCGCAAACCGGCGAACTGAACGAACGCCATCCCGATATCGTTCACGACCTGGAAAATCCAGATGCGCCGCGGTCGGCCGCCGGATTCATCGTCGCCGCGCTTTCGCGCAGGAAGGCTTCAGGCGCAGCGCCGTTCACCGTGCTGTGCTGCGACAACCTCCCGGCCAACGGCCATACCGTCGGGCGAATTGTGAAGCGGTTCGCCGCCTTGAAGTCGCCGGAACTCGGCAATTGGATTGCCGGCGAGGTCGCCTTCCCTTCAACCATGGTTGACCGGATCGTGCCCGAGACGACCGACGCCGACCGCGCCGACGTCTCCGTTGCGCTTGGCATGGCCGACGCGTGGCCGGTGGTCACGGAACCCTTTACACAATGGATCGTCGAAGACCGCTTTCCGGCCGGCCGGCCGGATTTCGCGGCCGCCGGCGTGCAGCTCGTCGCAGACGTCACGCCGTTCGAGCAGATGAAGCTGCGGCTGCTCAACGGCAGTCACTCGGCGCTGGCCTATCTCGGCTATCTCGCGGGCTACGAGACCATCGCTGCCACCATGGCCGACAGTCGTTTCGCGGCCTATGCCCGACAATTGATGGAAGAAGCGGCGGTGACGCTGACGGTACCGGCCGGAACCGATCTTTCGGCATACAGTGCAACGCTCCTGGAGCGCTTTTCGAATCCAGCCCTGCATCATCATAACGCGCAGATTGCGATGGATGGATCGCAGAAGCTTCCGCAGCGACTGCTCGGAACGTTGCGCGACCGCTTGATGCTGGGCCTGCCGATCGAGACGCATGCACTCGCGGTGGCGGGCTGGATGCGCTACGTCACGGGCGTGGACGAACTAGGGCGGGAGATAGATGTGCGCGACCCGATTGCGCCGGAACTGGCGGCCGCAGCAAGGATGGCCGGTCCGGTTGCAGACCGGCTGGCCCCCGCGCTGCTGGACGTCAGCCCGGTGTTCGGCACGCTGGGAGCCGATCCGCGCGTGCGCAAGGCAGTCACCGATGCACTCGCACGGCTCCACGATTTGGGTGCATCGCGGGCCGTGCAGGCATGACGGCCCGTCGCGGAACTTGATCCCAATCAACAGTCCGGGCCCGGTCGTCGGCTAGCTTTTTGCGCTCAATGCCATGAGCCGCCCGGAGCCAACGCAAAATGAACAAGCAGCTCGGCACTGCTGCAACCGAAGGCAAGGAAGCTTTGCCGCCTCCGCCGGGTGAACAGCCGGTGAGGCAACCGCCGGCGCCACGACGCTTCGCCCGGCACGGCATCGTCATTGCGATCGCAGTGCTGCTGCTGCTTGCTGCTGCCGGCGGCGCCTGGTGGTCGATCGGCAGCGGCGACACGGTCCGGTACGAGACGGCGCCGGTGACGACCGGCAGGATCGCCCGCGGCGTCAATGCCACCGGCACGGTCAATCCGGAACTGACGATCATCGTCGGAACCTATGTCTCCGGCGTCATCCAGGAATTGCACTGCGATTACAACACCGAAGTGAAGCGCGGACAAATCTGCGCCAGGATCGACGGACGCCCGTACCAGAGCATTGTCGATCAGGCGAGGGCCAATCTCGCCGTCGCACGAGCCCAGCTGGAGAAGGACAAGGCATCGCTGGAATACGCCAAGCTGGCGTTCGATCGCATGGCGTCGCTGGTCAAGACCAATGCCGTATCGAAGGATGCCTACGACAACGCCCACAGCACATACGACCAGGCCGTCGCCCAGATCACATTTGACGAAGCCACGATTCAGCAGCGTCAGGCTGTGCTCGACGCGGCGCAGGTCAATCTCGATTACACCAAAATCATCTCGCCGGTGGATGGCACCGTGGTTTCGCGCAACGTCACGATCGGACAGACCGTCGCAGCCAGTTTCCAGACTCCCACCCTGTTCCTGATCGCAACCGACCTGACCAAAATGCAGGTCGACGCCAATGTCAGCGAAAGCGACATCGGCGGCATCAAGCAGGGCAACAAGGCAACGTTCACCGTCGACGCCTATCCCAAACGTGCATTCGACGGCACCGTGACCCAGGTTCGTCAGTCCCCGCAAACCGTGCAGAACGTCGTCACCTACGACGTCGTGGTCAGCGTCAATAATTCGGATCTGGCACTCAAGCCGGGCCTGACTGCCGCAACGCGGATCCTGATCGATCAGCGCAATGACGTGCTCCGCATTCCCAATCAGGCGTTGCGTTATGTCCCGGCTGGAAAAGTTCTGCGCGAGACGGGACCGGCGCGTGTCTGGGTGCTCCGCGACGGGGTTCTGACGCCGGTTCAGGTGACCACCGGTCTCGACGACGACGAATTGACCGAGGTGGTCAAGGGCGACCTCAAGCCGGGCGACAAGGTGATCGTCGGCGAAGTGCGCAATAATTCGGGCAGCACGCGTTCCGGCGTGCCGCGACCGCGACTCTGATTGCAGCGACGACGAAGCGGCGATGGACTGAAATGGCGGAGCCGGTCATCAGGATCGAAGGGGTGTCGCGGACATATCATGTCGGCGATATCGACGTTCATGCGCTTCGCGAGGTCAGCCTGACGGTCGAACGTGGCGAGTTCATCGCCATCATGGGCGCTTCCGGATCGGGCAAGTCGACGCTGATGTCGATCCTCGGCTGCCTCGACCGGCCGAGCGGCGGCCATTACTGGTTCGAAGGCATCGACGTGGCGCAGCTTGCCGAGCCCGACCTCGCGGGCCTGCGCAGCGAGCGGCTGGGTTTCGTATTCCAGAGCTTCAACCTGCTGCCGCGCACCAGCGCCATCGACAACGTCGCCCTGCCGCTGCTGTATGCGATGTCCGCCCAGGGCCATGCGCGGGTGCGCTTCGAGCGGGCGCGCACGGTGCTGGACCAGCTCGGGCTGCGCGACCGCGAGCGCAACACGCCCGGCCAGCTCTCCGGCGGGCAGCAGCAGCGCGTCGCCATCGCGCGGGCGCTGATCAACCGGCCGAGCCTGCTGCTGGCGGACGAGCCGACCGGCAATCTCGATACCGGCAATTCCCATGAGATCATGCAGACGCTGAGTTCGCTCAACCGCGAACAGGGCGTCACCATCATCGTGGTGACCCACGAGTCCGACGTTGCTGCTTTTGCGGATCGCGTGCTGACCATGCGCGACGGCCAGATCATCTCGGACGTGAAGAAGTCGAGGCCGGTGACGGCGTCCGGGCCAGAAGGCGCTGCCGGAGCGGCTGCGGCGAAACCGGCGCTGCCCTCCCCGGCCGCGGCGCCGCCATCCTATGCCGGATCGTCCGGCGCATCATGGCCGTTCGCCTGGATGGTGATGACGGCGGCGGCGGAAGCGATCTGGCGCAACAAGATGCGCTCGGCGCTGACCATGCTCGGGGTCTTCATCGGCGTCGCCGCCCTGATCGTGATGGTGTCGGTCGGCCAGGGCGCCAACGAGGCCGTGCGCAAGGAGATCGCACGACTTGGCACCAACCTCGTGGTGATCGTGCCGGGCGCCGCCACTCGCGGAGGTGCCCGCGGCGGATTCGGAAGCGCATCGACACTGACAGTTGCCGACGTCCGCGCGATCCTGCAGGAAGCGACCGCCGTCGGCGAGGTGGGTTATCTGATCCGCCAGTCCGGCCAGATCCGGTTTGCCAGCCAGAACTGGACCACCGGCATTCAGGGCGTGAGCTTCAACTACCCTCCGATGACGAACTGGCGGATCGCCTCCGGGCGGGCGATCACGGCAGAGGACGAGCGAAGCGCCGGGCTTGTCGTCGTCCTTGGAGAGACCGTGCGCCGGGAATTGTTCGGCGCCTCCCAGAACCCGATCGGCGCCCTGGTTCAGGTCAAGGGCGTCTCGCTGCGGGTGATCGGGGTTCTCGAATCAAAGGGACAGACATCCTTTGGACAGGACCAGGACGATCTGATCATGGTTCCGTTCACGACCGCCGAGCGCAAGATCATCGGCGTTGCGGCGCCGAGCCAGCAAACGCCCATCAACTGGATTTATCCGACGCCGCCCAATCCTTACGGGCTGCAACCGCGCCTGACCGGATTTGTGAATCAGATCTACGTCCAGGCGGTGGACCAGAACGCCATTCAGGCAGCCATCAACCAGTCCACCGACATCCTGGCGCGCCGCCACCGCGTCCGGCCAGGCACGCCGAATGATTTCTCGGTCCGCAATCTCAGCCAGATCGCCGAGACCGCCGAGGGCAGTAGCCGCATCATGGCGCTCCTGCTGGCGGCGGTGGCGTCGATATCGCTTGTCGTCGGCGGCATCGGCATCATGAACATCCTGCTGGTGTCGGTGACGGAGCGAACCCGTGAAATCGGGCTGCGGATGGCGATCGGGGCCCGCCGGCTGCACGTGCTGCTGCAGTTTCTGGCCGAGGCGGTATTCATTAGCGTCAGCGGCGGCATCGTCGGAATTGTCATCGGCGCGGCGCTTTCGGTCGCCGTTTCGGCCATCACCGGATGGCCGGCGCCGATATCGATGACGGCGATTGCCGGCGGATTCCTGTTTTCGGCGGCGGTCGGCATCTTCTTTGGCTATTATCCGGCGCGCAAGGCCGCCCGGCTCGATCCGATCGAGGCGCTGCGATATGAGTGAGGAAGCTGCTTGACCTTGCTCAATACCGGGCAACCCCGGCCTGATTTACTGGCACCATGGCAAACTATATCAGGTCTTTTCTCGAAATCGGACTGGACGACGTCGGGCTGGTCGGCGGCAAGACCGCCTCGCTCGGCGAGTTGTACTCGGCGCTCGCCTCGCAAGGGGTCACCGTGCCCAACGGCTTTGCCATCACGGCCGACGCCTATCGCGATGCGCTGACGCAACCCGGCGTCGCGGACGAGCTGCATCACCTGCTCGACGGCCTCGACAAGCGCAAGATCAAACAGCTGGCAACTACCGCTGCCAAGGCCCGCGCCGTCATCTACCGGGCGATGGATACGGCGCCGATCCGCGAGCAGATCGCGGAAGCCTATCGGCAGCTGGAACGGGAAGCCGGGAAAGGCGTCGCCGTCGCGGTGCGCAGTTCGGCGACGGCGGAAGACCTGCCGACCGCGAGCTTTGCCGGCCAGCATGAAAGCTACCTCAATGTGCGCGGCGCGAAGGAGCTGTTCGAGGCCTGCCGGCGCTGCTTTGCCTCGATTTTCACCGATCGCGCGATTTCCTACCGCATCGACAACGGCTTCGATCACTTCAAGGTCGCCCTCTCCGTTGCCGTGATGAAGATGGTCCGCTCGGATATCGGAGCCAGCGGCGTGATCTTCACGCTCGATACCGAATCCGGATTCCGCGATGTGGTGTTCGTCACCGGCTGTTACGGCCTCGGCGAAACCATCGTCCAGGGTCAGGTCGATCCCGACGAGTTCTATGTTCACAAGCCGACGCTGGCCCAGGGCTTTCGCCGGGTGCTGCGGCGGCGGCTCGGCGGCAAGCAGCTCCGCATGATCTACGGCAAACGCGGCGGCAGCCATGCGACGCTGACCCGGAAAGTACCGGACGCCGAGCGGCGGAAATTCTGCATTAGCGATGCCGAGGTGTTGAATCTGGCCGACTTTGCCGTACGGATCGAGGCGCATTATTCGAAGCATGCCGGCAGGCCGATGCCGATGGATATCGAATGGGCCAAGGACGGCGCCGACGGCAAGCTCTACATCATTCAGGCGCGGCCCGAGACGGTGGCCTCGCAGCGTTCGCCTGACGTCTACGAGACCTATGTGCTGAAGGGACGCGGCGCCGTCGTCGTCACCGGCCGCGCGGTCGGCGAAAAGATCGCCGCCGGCCGCACGCGCCGCATTGCAGGCGCGCGGGACCTCTCCAATTTCAAGCCGGGCGAGATCCTGGTCGCGCCGGCGACCAGTCCGGACTGGGAGCCGATCATGAAGATCGCGGCCGGCATCATCACCGACAAGGGCGGCCGCACCTGCCATGCGGCCATCGTGGCACGCGAGCTCGGCATTCCCGCCGTGGTGGGCGCGACCCACGCCACCGAGAAGCTGAAGACCGGAACCAATGTCACGATCTCCTGCGCCGAGGGCGACATTGGCAGCGTCTATCAGGGGACGGTGGCTTTCGACGTCACGCGCACGCCGGTGAGCGAGCTGAAGCAGCCGCGCACCGCGATCATGGTCAATGTCGGCACCCCCGAAATGGCTTTCCGGACCGCGATGCAGCCGCAAGGCGGCGTCGGCCTTGCCCGCATGGAGTTCATCATCAGCGAGCATATCGGCGTGCACCCGATGGCGCTGCTCAAGCCCGGCAAGATCGCCTCGGCCAAGGCGAAGGCCGCGATCGCCCGCCTGGTCCAGGGTTACAAGACTCCAGCCGATTTCTTCATCGAGAGGCTCTCGGAAGGCGTCGGCACCATTGCCGCGGCGTTCTATCCCAAGCCGGTGATCGTGCGTCTGTCCGACTTCAAGACCAATGAATATGCCAGCCTGCTCGGCGGCGAGGCGTTCGAGCCCAAGGAAGAGAACCCGATGCTGGGGTTCCGAGGTGCTTCCCGTTACAGCCACCCGGCCTACGCGGAAGGGTTTGCGCTGGAATGCGCTGCGCTGCGCCGGGTGCGCGAAGAGATGGGTCTTTCCAATCTGCGCATCATGGTGCCGTTCTGCCGGACTGCCGAGGAAGGCAAGCGCGTGATCGCGACGATGGCGGCCAATGGCCTCAAGCGCGGCGAGAACGAGCTGGAGATCTACGTGATGTGCGAGATTCCGAACAACGTCATTCAGATCGACGCATTCTCGCAATTATTCGACGGCTTTTCGATCGGCTCCAACGATCTTACCCAGCTGACGCTGGGGGTCGACCGCGATTCCGATATCGTCGCCTTCGATTTCGACGAACGCGATCCCGGCATGCTGGAGATGTTCAGACTGGCGGTGACGGGCGCCAAGCGCAACGGGCGGCACGTCGGCATCTGCGGCGAAGCGCCGGCAAATTACCCGGAGATCGCGCGTTACCTGACCCAGCTCGGCATAGATTCGATCAGCGTCAATCCATCGAGCGTGTTTCGCACCATGGCGGCAGTGGTCGAGGCCGAAGCGGGTCCGGCGAAGGCCGGGGTTTGATGGCGTCAGACAGCTTCGCCTTCATCCTTCGAGACGCGGCCAACGGGTCCGCGCGAAGCGCGGCCCTATGATAAACTCCGGCGCCGCTCATCAGGATGAGGTCCTCTACCCCTCGTGGGGAGGAGCGCGGCAACGCCGCACGTCTCGAACCATGGGGCCGTGCGCGAACATGGTTCTACCCAACCGGAAAGAGCTCTAATCGCGCAGGGCGCCTGCGGCGTGGATTTGCTCGGCCGCGGCATTGACCCTGGTCATGGTTTCAGTGAGCTCGGCATAGACGTTGTCTTCGATGGTCACGGTGCCGTAGTTGGAATCTTCACCGTCAAAGCGCCCCTCCGCCGGCTGATCGGCATGCTCGAACCAGTGATAGCCAACCACCGACGGCTTGCGTAGCGCCGTCGTCACGTAGAGCTCGAAGCACTTGGCGCGCTCGGTCTGGCTGGCCACCCGGGGACCGGCGCCGCGGCTGTTGGGCAGGCCGGCATCGTCGCCGCGGAAGGAAAATTCGGAAATCAGGCACGGCTTGCCGGTGGCCGCATAGGCATCGATCAGCGCGCTCGCTTCGATCTCGTAGCAATTGAACGAGATCACGTCGAGGTAGCGGCCGGCCGCCGCGATCACGCGTGAATGCGGCTCATAGCCGAAGCGGGAGCCGATCACGAGATGATTGGGATCGGCGGCCTTGATGGCGGAGACGCAGACGTCGAAATATTGCTCGGCGACCACGGAAACGAAGGCGTCGCAGTCCGCGGAAAATGCCGCACGGACGGGATCGGCGAGGTTAGCCTTGGCCTCAAGCATGTCGTTCAGCCCGCCGGCCGGCAATCGGGTGAACGGCGCTTCGATACGTGCCATCGTGGCAAGTTCCTCCCAGGATCGCGCCGGCGTCCGCCAGATTGAATTGAACTGGGAGAATTCCCGATAGCGCTCCTGTAACCTCTCGGTAGCCGCGGCGCGGCCGGGACGGTGCGACGGCAGGTTGAGAAACAGGGTCAGAACCTCGTCGCCGCCGCGCCAATCGGGCGACCAGTACAACTCATTGTCGATGAAGGTGCCGAGCAACCCGGCTTCGTGACATCGCGTTGAGCAATGATCGTTCGCTCTTTCCCGGATGTGAGCTGAAAACGCGGGATCAAAGACATCGGGAAAGATCTGGTCGCGCCGGTGGCGCTTGAACGAGGCGCCGAGCTCATTGGTCGGCGCGGTCGCGAGCGGCAATGAGCCCGCATGGGCGACGAGTTCGTCCGACCAGCAGCCGAGCGTGTTGAATTTCCAGCTCGCCAGCCGGTCGGCCACCGCCCCGCGCCAGACGTGCTGGCTGCCGTATTTCTTCCGGCACGCATCCGCGTAGGGTATCCGGCCGGTATCCCCGACATGGTCCGCGTCGAGGCGGACATTGTTCACGCCCTTGGACAGAAAGCGGCCGCCGTCCGGATCGACCAGCCAGAACACCCCGTCACGCTCCTCAACGCGGAAGAAGCCGCTTCCGCGGAAGCAGTCATCGGCAATTCCACCCCATCTGGTTCTTTGCAATCCGACACCCCAACGGCACAATAACAGCGAATCATTTGTCGCATCGGCAGCCCGAAAGCGCTTGATATAGCTCAAGATCGTCCGGACGTCGGCCTGCCTAATGCTGCCAGGCCACGCACTCTGCCTGGAGGGAAGGGTTAGCAGTGAATTCGAACGAAAATTCAACCGGCGATCAAGCGAGCCACCCTACGCCGGTAGCGGACCTGCCTTCCACAGCCAGCTTGCGTCCGGATTTCGTCTGGGGGGTCTCCACCTCGAGCTTCCAGATCGAGGGCGCCACGAAAGAAGACGGGCGCGGGCTGAGCATCTGGGACGTCTACTGCCAAAACGGAGAAATCAGGAATCGCGACACCGGCGATGTCGCCTGCGACCACTACCATCGCTACCGGGAGGATGTTGCGCTGATGCAGCGTCTGGGCGTTCAGGCCTACCGGTTTTCGGTAGCCTGGCCGCGCGTGCTGCCGCAGGGCCGAGGGCCGGTCAACGAGCCGGGCCTCGCCTTCTACGAACGGCTGATTGACGAACTCCACGCCGCCGGCATCGAGCCGTGGCTGTGCCTCTATCACTGGGACCTGCCGCAGGCGCTGGAGGATCTTGGCGGCTGGCAGAACCGGGAGGCGGTAAAGTGGTTTGCCGACTACGCGGCGCTGATCGCCGCGCGTCTCGGGGATCGCGTCAAGCGCTTTGCGACGTTCAACGAACCGTCGATCTTCAATCTGTTCAGCCGCTCGCTGGGCAAGGGCGACCGCAGCAGTGAGGACGCGCTTTACCGGGCGACGCATCACGTCAACCTCGCCCATGGCGCAGCGGTGGACGTGCTGCGCGAGGTTCCCGGCGCCTCCATCGGGTGCATTCACAATCTTCAGCCGTGCTGGCCTTCCAGCGCGAGCGAAGCCGATGCGGCCGCGGCGGCGCGCCTCGATCTCTACTGGAACCACGCCTTCCCCGATGTGCAATGCCGCGGCGAGTATCCGCCGGCGATGCGGCCTGCGATCGAGCCGCATATGCAAACGGGCGATCTCAAGCGTATTTGCCGCCCCGTCGACTGGTTCGGCCTCAATCATTACAGCCCGGTCTACACCAAGGCAGACTCCACCGCGATGCTGGGCTACGACTTCGGCGACAAGCCGGCCGGCGTTCCGCTGACGCCGATCGGATGGCCGATCGATCCCGAAGCCTTCGGCGAGACGCTGCGCCTCGCTCATGAGAGCTATCGCCTGCCGATCTATGTTCTTGAAAACGGGCTGGGCAATTTCGACAAGCCTAACGAGACGGGAGCCGTCGTCGATCCGGACCGGGTCGCATTTCTGCGCCGCTATATCGGGGCGATGAATGATACCGCCGCCGCAGGCGTCGATGTGAGGGGTTATTTCGTCTGGTCGCTGCTCGACAATTTCGAATGGATGTCGGGGTACGACGAACGATTCGGAATCACCTACGTCGATTATGGTTCGCAGCGGCGCATTCCAAAATCATCGTTCCACTGGTACGCGGATCTGATCAGGACGGTGCGGCGACGATGAAAGCGGCCTCCACACTCACCGGCCAAGGGGTGTTATTGGCCGACATCGGCGGGACCAATGCGCGCTTCGCGCTGCTGGCCGAAGGAACGATCGGCATGATTGCCCATATGGCGGTCAGCAAGTACGGCAGCTTCCGCGAGGCGCTCGACGCGTATCTCGGCGGTTTGCCGCAACGTGATACGATCAGCGCCGCCATTCTTGCCGCTGCCGGCGTGGTCCGGAACGGGCACTGCGCTCTCACCAACAATTCCTGGGTGGTCGACGCCGCCGAGTTGCGCGCGGCTTACGGATTTTCAAGCGTGCGCCTGCTCAATGATTTCGAGGCCGTGGCGTGGGCCCTGCCCCACCTTCCCCCGGAACAACTGCGCCCGCTGGGCGGCCGGCAACCGCTCGCAGGTGTGCCACTGGCGGCGCTCGGCCCCGGCACCGGCCTCGGCATGGCCGTCACCATACCGCACGCCACCGGGCACCTCGTGCTTTCGAGCGAGGGCGGCCATTCGACCATGGCCGCGAACTCGCCGCGCGAGGACGCCGTCATCGCCTGGCTGCGGCAGCGATCGGGCCATGTCTCGGCCGAACACGTCCTCTCCGGGCATGGCCTGGAAGATCTCCACGAGGCGCTGGCTGCGCTGGACAACATCGCGCTGCCGAGGCGCCGCGCCGCCGAGATCACCCGGGCCGGCATCGAAGGGACCTGCGCGACCAGCCGCGCCGCCGTCGACATGTTCTGCGCGATGCTCGGGACGGTTGCCGGCAATCTCGCGCTGACGTTAGGTGCAAGGGGGGGAATATTCATCGCCGGAGGCATCTTGCGTCACATGCCTGATTATCTTGCCCGCTCGCAGTTTCGCGCGCGCTTCGAGGCCAAGGGCCGGCTTCGCGGCTATCTCGAACCGATACCGGCCTGGCTCATTCTGGATGAGGATGCCGCATTCACCGGCCTGCGTGCATTGGCGGAGGTCGAAGGCATTGGCTGAAATCCCATCGACAGGAATCGTTACCCTCACCATCAATCCCGCCGTCGACGTCTCGACGTCGGTGAAGAAAATGGTGCCTTTCACCAAGATGCGCTGCGCGCAGGCCCAGCGCGATCCCGGCGGCGGCGGCATCAACGTCGCCCGGGTTCTCAAGCGGTTGGGCATCGAGGTCTCGGCCATCTACCCGGCCGGCGGCGCCACCGGAAAACTGCTGGGCACCCTGGTTGAACGCGAGAGTGTGCGGAGCGTCCTGATCCCGGCGGAGAATGAGACGCGTGAGGATCTCACGATTTTCGACGAGGCCACCCGCGAGCAATATCGCCTGGTGTTCCCGGGAGCGCCGCTCAACGATCTCGAGTGGAAGGAATGCCTGGCATCGCTCGCCCGCATCAAGCCGCCGCCGGCCTTCGTCATCGCCAGCGGCAGCCTGCCTGCCGGCGTGCCGGATGATTTCTACGGCCGGGTCGCGCAGGCCTCGAAGGCGCACAGCAAGGTCATCGTGGATACTTCCGGCCCGCTCCTGAAGGCGGCCCTGCAACAGGGAGTCTATCTGATCAAGCCCAACCTTCACGAGTTTCAGGATCTGACCGGGATCGCCGCTTCCGACGATGCCGCGCTGATCGAGGCCGGGCAGCGCCTGATCGCTCTCGGCCAGGTCGAGGTGATTGCGCTCTCTCTGGGGCCGGACGGCGCCCTTCTCATCACCCGTGATCTGGCGATGCGCGCCAACGGTCTTCCGATTAAACCGGTCAGCGTGTCCGGCGCCGGCGACAGCTTTCTGGGGGCCATGGTCTGGAGCCTGGTCAACGATGGCAGTCTGGAAAACGCGCTGCGCTTCGGGGTGGCCGGCGGTTCGGCCGCGCTGCTCAGTCCCGGGACGGAACTGTGCAAGCCGGAGGACATGCATCGGCTGGCTGCGGAAGTGACGGTAAGGCCGATTACCCCATGAACGACGTCAGCTACATAGCGCCCAGCGAAGAGCGCCTGCTTTCCCGCTTCTGGCGAAGCGCGCGCGGCTTCTGGAGCGGCGCGTCGGCGCCGTGGGCCTGGCTGCTGACGGTGCTGCTGATCGCAATCGTGCTGCTGCAACTGTTGACCCAGTACTCGCTGAATTTCTGGAACCGCGATTTCTTCAATGCGGTGGAACGGAAGGATGGCGCCGAGCTGTTGAGGCAGGCCTTGCGGTTCGCGCCGCTGGCCGCGGCCAGCCTGGCGCTCGCGGTGTTCTCGGTCTGGGGCCGCATGACCCTGCAACGGAAATGGCGGGAATGGCTGAGCCACCGCCTCTACGACTATTGGCTGGAAAAGGACCGCTATGCCCGACTGCGGTTCATGCCGGGCGAGCACCAGGCTCCGGAATATCGCATCGCCGAGGACGCCAGGGTCGCAACCGATCTGCCCGTCGACCTCGTGCTCGGACTGTTCTCCTCGCTCATCACCGGAATCACCTTTATCGGCATTCTCTGGACGGTAGGAGGCAATCTGGCCATTGACGGGTTCGGCATCGAAATTCCCGGCTACCTCGTCATTGCGGTCATCGTCTACTCGATACTCGTCGCGGGTGCGATGATGCTGATCGGCCGCCGCTTGACGCATGTGCTGGAGGAAAACAAGCGGACAGAAGCGGAGCTGAGGGCAATTGGAACCCATATCCGCGAGAGCGGCGAAGGCAAGGCGTTGCCGGATGAGACGAAAGACGGGCTTCGCGCCGTCGGCGCGGCGCTGCAGGCGGTGATCGACATATGGCTGGAATATTGCTGGCAACTGATGCGCCTCACCGTGGTCACGCACTCGAATTCACTGCTGGCACCGGTTGTCGGCTTGCTGCTCTGCATGCCGAAATATGTCGCCGGAACGATGCTGCTCGGCGAGGTCGTTCAGGCGGCTGCAGCCTTTGTCGTGGTACAGGGCGCATGCAACTGGTTCACAGACAACTATACGCGCATTGCGGATTGGGCCGCCTCCGCCAACCGCGTCGCATCGCTCCTCCTTGCGCTGGACCAGGTCGACCAATCCGGCCCAACCGCAACCTGATCGTTGGCGGACGGATCGGCCGCGCCAGGTTGCCTCATTGATTCAGCGCAAGGCGGTCCTTGCGATCGCCCCGTAAATGAACGCATCATCTGTTACAGAAAGAGGCGACTGCCATGAAGATCAGGACTCAGCGGTGCATGATTGCCGCACTGGTTGTTGCGGCTTCCGGCGTCGGCACTATCTCGGCTGCAAGCGCCCAGAGCTGTCAGGAGCTGTGGGTCGAGCGCAATTCCTACTACAAGGAAGCCGGCTATTGCTTCAAGACATCGAGGGCGATTTCCTATTTCGGCAATGGTGGCTGCATCTATGACATCGAGGCCAGCGTGCCGCTGCCGCGAGAAATCCGCGCCCGCATCGCCGAGATCACCCGGATCGAACGGCGCATGGGGTGCAATTGATAGTGCCCTGTCTTCGTCGAGGAGCGGGAGCCCTTCTCGTCGTCCTCGCCTGCGCCATCGGCGGCAAGGCCGTCGCTGCGCCGGCCTGGAACAGGCCCGCACTTCCGGCGGCGCTCAGATTTTCGTCATGCAATACGACCAGCGCGACTTCTGCTTCGCGATCGCATGTCCCGGCAACAAGCTGCAGCTCGTCAATATTTCACCCGGCGGCGGCCCCTTCGGTAATCCCGACTTCGGTGCGAACGGCCGCGTCGCTACACTGACCGTGGGCCAGCAAGTATTTTACCCATCGGCGCGGTTGGCACGCCGGGCTTGGCGGAGAGCTTGTAGTTCGCGCAGTAACCGCTTGGACCGATGAAATAGCGCCGGCAATGCGCCTCGTTGCAACCGGGATCGATGGTCTTGAAGATGAAATGGCGGCCGTCCGGGTCGTAATAGAATCCTTCAGGCATGTACGAGACGGCAAGGTAGCCGGACGCGGACCGTTCGCCGCTGCTGCCAAAGATTGTCGTCCTGCATTTTATAAGTCTAGAATGGCATCATGGCCGACCTTGATCCTGGTCAACACCGTCCCTGCCCCTGAACAAATTGCCTCTGAACCCTGTCGAAATAGGCCTACCGGCTCCCAAATTGCCGTCCAGCTCCATCGCCTGAAAGGACGTATCAACCATGAACCTCGACCTCACCGGGAAGCTCGCGCTGGTCACGGGATCGACGCGCGGCATCGGGCTCGCCACGGCCACGGGGCTCGCGCAGATGGGGGCGGAAGTCATCATCAATGGGCGCGAAGCCGCCTCGGTTGTGGGGGCAATGGCCAAAATCAAGCAGGCGGCGCCGGCCGCCAAGGCGCATGCGGCGGCGTTCGATCTCGGCGGCGCCGCGGGCTGCGCCGGGCTGACAGCGCAATTTCCGGAAGTCGACATTCTCGTCAACAATCTCGGCATCTACGAGCCGGGCGCGTTTTTCGACATCGAGGACGACGCCTGGACCAGGATGTTCGAAGTCAACGTCATGAGCGGCGTGCGGCTGACCCGGCACTACCTGAAGCGCATGCTGGAACACAAGGACTGGGGCCGTGTCGTGTTCGTCTCCTCTGAATCCGCGATATTCGTGCCGAAGGAGATGATTCATTACGGCTTCTCGAAAGCTGCCCAGCTCTATGTCGCGCGCGGCGCCGCCGAGCAGACCAAGGCCACCAACATCACGGTCAACTCGGTATTGCCCGGCCCGACCTGGGTCGAGATGGCGCCGGTCCGCCTTGCCGCGCGCGCCGAGGGCATGGGAACCACCATCGACGATCTCGCCGCCAGAACCTTCACCGAACGGCGGCCGGCGTCGCTGCTGCAGCGCTACGCCACGCCGGAAGAAGTGGCCAACCTGATCTGCTACGTCTGCTCGAAGGCGTCAAGCGCGACCAACGGCGCCGCACTGCGCGTCGACGGCGGCATCGTCACCAACCCGTTTTGAGGCTCAGGCGCAGGTAGCCATTGCAGAATGGCGGTCAGACATGCGGCAAGTCATGACACGGCTACCCGCATTTTGTTCAGACGCCGTGATAGCCACGATACCAGTCGACAAAGCGGCGTAGTCCCTCGGATAGCGGTGTTGATGGAGAAAATCCGACATCGCGCTTTAGCGCTGAAATATCGGCACAGGTATCGAGCACGTCGCCAGCCTGCATCGGACGAAAATCGCGGATCGCCGGCTTGCCGATGATACCTTCGAGCGTTGCGACGAAATCCAACAGTTTGACCGGCTGATTATTGCCGATGTTGTAGACGCGGTATGGCGCCGAACTGGTGGCGGCTTCCGGCCGCTCCGGATTCCAGGTCGGATCGGGTGCCGCCGGCCGATCGAGTGTGCGCAGCACGCCTTCGGCGATATCATCCACATAGGTGAAATCGCGCCGCATGTTTCCATTATTGAAAATCCGGATCGGCGTGTTCTCGAAGATCGCGCGCGTAAAGAGATAGACCGCCATATCGGGCCGGCCCCAGGGGCCATAGACCGTGAAGAAACGAAGCCCCGTGACCGGCAGGCCGTGAACATGCGCAAAGGTGTGCGCCATCAACTCGTTCGCCTTCTTGCTGGCCGCGTAGAGACTGACGGGATGATCGACCGGCTGGTGCGTCGCATACGGCAGAGTGCGATTGGCGCCATAGACGGAACTCGATGAAGCATAGACCAGGTGTTTGACTTCATGACGACAGCTGTATTCCAGCACGCAGACGAAGGCGTCGCAGTTGGCGCGAATGCAGGCGAAGGGATCGTCGATCGAGGCGCGCACGCCCGGCTGCGCGGCCAGATGCACCACGCGATCCGGCCTAACGGCATCGAAGATGGCTTCGGTGGCCCTGGGATCGGCGAGATCGGATTCGTAGAAGCCGAAGCCCGCGTGCTGCTTCAGATAATTCAGCCGGGCACGCTTCAGGGCCGGATCGTAATAAGGCGTAAGCGAGTCGACGCCGACCACCGCTTCGCCGCGCGCAAGCAGGCGCTCGCAGACCTGCATGCCGATGAAACCGGCAGCCCCCGTGACAAGAACAGCTTTCGACGCCAACGCCGTCTCCTCTACCGATCTCCTGCTGCAGATGCCAGAGTGCGGAAGCGGAGGCAAGTGAACGTTCACCCGACTCGTCGCTAACGCTCGACCTGCCGATCTATCCCAACTGTATTGGCACGGTTGATCAGCAAACCGTGCCCGGGCGAGAGGAGCATTGCGCCTTTTCAAACCTTTGCATCAGGCCGCGGCAACGAAGCGAACCAGGCAAAGGCTGATGACGAGAAGAAACAACAAGGACAGCGTCACCGCCGCGGTGACCTTGCCTCCGACGCGACCGATGACGCGCAGGTCGACGCCGAGGCCGAGCGCCGCCATCGACATGACGGTCAGGATGCCGGCCGTCTTCTGGATCGGGAAGACCGCCGCGTCCGGCATCCAGGACAGCGAGCGGAATGTCGCCAGCACGAAGAACGCCACAATGAACCACGGCACAGCCTGAAAGAAGCTGTTCCGCCGCGAACCGCCCGGCGCGTGATCGCCGCGGAGGCCTCGCGCTGCGACCGCAATGCATGCGACGACCGGGCCGAGCATCATCACCCGTATCAATTTGACCAGCGTGCCGACTTGCGTGCTCACGAGGCCTGCCGGGACTGTCGCCGCGAGCACCTGCGGCACCGCGTAAACGGCCATTCCGGCCAGAATGCCGTACTGGGTTTCCGAGAGCTGCAGAAGCGGGATCAGCAGCGGCAAGCCCAGCACCACGATGACGCCCAGCACTGCGGTAAAGGAAATCGAGGAGGCGACATCGTCGGTGCTGGCCCCAATCGCCGGCGCGACCGCGGCAATCGCCGAATTGCCGCAAATCGAGTTGCCGCAAGCGATCAGGATCGAAAGCCGAACCGGCAGGCCAAGCGATCGGCTGATGCCGAAGGAGACCACAAGCGAAAGGATCACCAGCGCGACGACCGAAACCAGCAGGGCAAAGCCCGAGGCGCCGACCGCAGCAAAGGTGAGCGAGGCTCCGAGCAGCGCGACGGCGACCTCCAGCAATTGCTTGGCGCTGAAGGCGATCCCGGCGCGCCAGCGGCGGCCCGGTTCCCAGAGTGTGCGGATGGCCGTGCCGAGCAGAATGGCGATCACGATGGCTTCGACGTAGGGGTGCCCAACGAGCCTCTCTTCGACCGCCTGTATCGTCACCGCCGCAAGCGTGACCAAGGCGCAAAGCGCTATCCCCCAAAACAAGGGGACGGCTTTTCCGATCGTTCCGGCAGGGAGCCTGACTTCGTCAGGAGAATCGATCCGATTTGGCACGCCAATTCCTTCAAAGAGAAGGAATTATGCGCTAAGCCAGCCAGAATGGATAATATCGTTTCAGAATAGCCGGATAGAAAGAGGTTATGTCCCTCAACCTTCATCTGCTTCGCATGTTCGCCGCCGTCGTTCGCAGCGGAAGCTTTTCGAAGGCTGCTGAAATACTCAATGTCAGCCAACCCGCGATCTCCAAGGGAGTTCGGGACTTCGAGCTCCAGGTCGGCTGCCGATTGCTCAATCGCTCTCCCAAGGGCGTGGTGCCGACCCCGGAAGGGCTCGCGCTGTCCCAGCGCGCCGAGGCGCTGTTCGCGATCGAGCGCGCGGCCGAGGAAGAGCTGTCCGCCGTGCGGGGGTTGCACAACGGCTCGCTGAGGATCGGCGCCAGCACGACGATCGCCACCTACATGATCCCTCGATATCTCGGCGCATTTCACCGGGCCTATCCGGGCGTCGACCTCCATCTCATCAGCGCCAACACCCGCGACATCGCCGAACAAATGGTTGCGCAGGACATCGACATCGGCCTGGTGGAGGGTCCGGTCGACGACAGGAATCTGATCGCGGAACCCTGGCGTACCGACGTCATGAAGCTCATCGCCGCGCCCGACCATGCATTCTCCGCGGCGACCGGACCGATCGATCCCAAGCAATTGGAAAATGAAGTCTTGATCGTCCGCGAGCCAGGCTCAGGATCCCGCGAGGTGGTGACGCAGGCCCTCGCCGCCCGCGGCATCGAACCGCTCCGGACCCTGGAAATCGGCAGCACCGCGGCGATCAAGCAGGTCGTAGCCGCCGGTCTCGGCATCGCGATCGTATCGGCCGTCACGGTGAAGGATCAGGTGCAGCTCGGGCGCCTGAAAGTGCTCGATCTGCGCGACATGACGATCGAACGCACCTTGTGGCAATTGAAGCAGCCCGGCAGGGTCGCCATGCCCGCGGCCCGCGCCTTTGAAAAAATGCTGCTCGATCGTTCGGCTTTTCCCGACGAAAGATTGAATCAGGCTGCTAGCGCGTGACCGCCTGTTTCACGTCGGTTGCGGTACCGACTTCAAAAGCCGGCGCCGCCGGATAGTAGATGACCCGGACAGACACGATAATGATGACGAGCAGCCAGAACAGGTATTGGCCGACGCGGCTCAGCATCGCCGACGCCGCCTTTGCCGTCTCGGACTTACCACCCGCGGCATCCGGCAACACCTCACCATAAGCGTCGAATTTCTCGGTCAACATCGCTGCTCCGGCATCGTTCCTGCGATGATTTATGTCGCAAGACCGGCCGCCTGAACAATAGTCGGAACTTTCAATGTTCGACCGATAACGACTGCTTTGTTTCGAGTCTTGGACCTCCACAGATAGTTTTGATATCCCGATCCCGGGATCAGCGCGAACAGGCACGGGCGAAACCCGGAGAATCCACCAAGCGCTCCGTCGATGACTAAGCGCGGCCAACTGCTATTCCGATCGGACTAGACCTTCTCGCGCCGGCCGGCCGGAGCGGGCCTGACCGCATCGCCGGGCGCAAACCCGTTCAGGAACAGATTGACCGCGATGTCGGCGAATTCCCTGGGGCCGATGCCGCCCTTGGGGTCGTACCAAGTGTAGGTATAGTTGATGATCCCGAACAGGACCATCGCATAGATCTTTCTGGTGCGCTTGACGATCTTGCCTTCGGCGTCGAGCCTGACCAGGAGATCGGTGACGGTATCGACGAGCTGCCGCTCGAGGTTCTTGATCGTTTGCTGCTCGTCTTCGTTCAGGAACGACAGATCGTGAATCAGGACGCGCTGCTCGTGAGGCGACTTGGCGTTGACCTCGACGATGGTGCGGATGACGTTCCTGAATTGCGTCAGTGTCGGGCCGCCTTCGGCAATCGCGGCATCGACACGCGCAATCATTTCCCGAATGTGCGCATCGAGGATCGCGAACAGGATCGCTTCCTTGGAATCGAAATAGTGATAAAGCGCGCCGCGCGACAGCTTGCAGGCATCGGCAAGGTCGGCGATCGAGCTGCGCATGTATCCCTGCGCTGAAAACAAGGCCGCCGCCTGGGTCAGGATTCCGAGATGAATGCCGTCATAATTCTCAGAGCGTGTTCGCGCCATTCCGGTTCCTTCTGACTTCGTCGTCAGTCGATCCCTTCCAGCAAGGGCCCATCGAAATTTCCCCTCTGGAGAGTCTGACGAATCATCGGGTGAGCAGGTCACGGCGCTCATCCGACGCACCCGTTGTTCGGACCTGGACTCGTCTCACGATTTGGGTGCGCAGAAAACATGCGCGGGGCGAGGCAGAGGACCTACCTTCTACGCTCCGCCGCGCCCCAGTTTTCGCGCCGAGTCCAGAAAGTGAGACTTGCATGCGGCCGATGCATCCTTTGCGCTATACATCGCAAGACGCCTCACGGGGTGAAATCCGCAATGCCCGAGCACCGCGTGAGAGATCCAGCGCCAGAACAGGTCCCCGCGAAAAAGCCAGCCGACGAGCCTCGGCGAGTTCTGGGTGTAAATGACGCGCGCCGACCGCCCGCGCAGGAGCGGTTCCACGTAGGGAAAGCGGGCGTGATAGCGCATCGCGAACTCCGGCAGGAAAACGCGGTCGACGTAGCCCTTGAGAAGGGCAGGCGCTGCCCACCACCAGTTCGGCGATATCACGACAAGATGCTGGCACCAGCTAATGAGTTCTTGTTGTTGCGCGATATCGGGTTCGAGAGGTTTGTTGCTGTGATAACCGCCACGCAACACCAAATCGAACTGCAGCTCACGGAGCATGACGCTCTTCACCTCGTGACCCCTCTCGCCAGCCCCTTCCACATAGGCTGCTGCTACGGCATCACTGAAGCTCCCTTGGTCCGGATGGGCATTGAGGACAAGTATTCGCATGGCAGTATGACTCGTATGGTCGTCATTTTTAGGACAAGCGGTCAAATCGTTCGCGTCGACTTTTTGACACGCGCGCGCCTCGGCGCCGATAGTCGAAACCGAAAAACATGGAAGGGTAAGACCTACCGCGTCATGGCAACAGCCTCCCCAAGTCTAGGCTGAGTCGCGAGAATGCAAGCAAGGTCATCCAGTGCAGATCGAACCCAGTCTCCGGCCGCAGTCTCCCAAGCACGGGAGTTTTTGGATATCCGCCGGAGACTATCGGCAATTTAGCTGAGGGAAGGCGCAGAATTGGAGACCAGAGACGGGGTAGTGAATTCACAAACGCGCGCCATTGGCGGGCCTTTCTGCGAGTAACAAGGTCTTGTTCTCCGGGCGCCTGCCTGGCTGGGGCGGGAGGGATCGAACCTCCGAATGGCGGAATCAAAATCCGCTGCCTTACCGCTTGGCTACGCCCCAACAGGCTGTCCGGAACGCGACGGGACTGGTCTCTCCCGCGGATTCCCTCAGGCCACGCCGGTCTATAGGGGGAGTTGAGCCATTTCAACAGCCTGTGGGACGAATTTCCGGCTGAATCGGAACCGGCGCGCCCCGTCCCATATATAAAGTAATCCGTCAGGTGAGCCGGATGAATTCCGGCCCCAAAACGCATGGCTTCGCCGTGCCTTAGCGTCCGGATTTCATCCCCCGGGAGAGTTGAGAGAAGCCGCTTTTCGTGGGAATACGGCAGCCCTGCCGTTCCCGTACCTAGCGAGACACCGCCATGACCTATCGCGCGCCGATCAACGATATGCTGCTGGCCCTCAACCACGGCGCCGGCCTCGCGGCCGCCGTGAAAGCCGGCCATTACGGCGATTTCGACGGCGACATCACCGCCGCCGTGCTGGAGGAAGCCGGCAAATTCGCCTCCGACGTGCTGGCGCCGCTCAACCGCGTCGGCGACGAACACGGCATCAAGCTCGAGGCAGGCAAGGTCACCACCGCCCCCGGCTGGCCCGATGCCTATCAGCGCTGGTCTGCGGCGGGGTGGAACGCGGTGTCGGGCCCGGAAGCGTTCGGCGGCCAGGGCCTGCCGCTGGCGATCAACGCCGCCTGCACCGAAATCTGGAGCGCGTCGAACATCGCGTTCGGGCTCTGTCCGCTGCTCACGCTGAGCGCGATCGAGGCGCTGGATGCGCATGGCAGCGACGAGCTGAAGAATATCTATCTGGAGAAGATGGTGACCGGCGAATGGACCGGCACCATGCAGCTCACCGAGCCGCAGGCGGGCTCCGACGTCGGTGCGTTGCGCACCCGCGCCGAGCGCGCCGACGACGGCACCTATCGCATCAAGGGCAGCAAGATATTCATCACCTATGGCGACCACGACATGACCGAAAACATCGTGCATTTCGTGCTGGCGCGACTGCCCGATGCACCTGATGGCACCAAGGGCATTTCGCTGTTCCTGGTCCCGAAATTCCTGGTCAATGCCGACGGTTCGCTGGGTAGCCGCAACGATATCTTTCCAAGCGGCGTCGAGCACAAGCTCGGCATGCATGCCTCGCCGACCTGCACCATGACCATGGGCGATCATGGCGGCGCCATCGGCTACCTGATAGGCGAGGAAAACCGCGGCATGGCCTGCATGTTCACCATGATGAACCAGGCCCGGCTCGGCGTCGGCCTCGAAGGCGTCGGCATCGCCGACCGCGCCTATCAGCAGGCGCTGGCCTTTGCGCAGGAACGCCGCCAGGGCCGCGCCGCCGGCAAAGCCGGCAACGGGTCCGACCCCATCATCGTGCATCCCGACGTCAAGCGGATGCTGATGCAGATGCGCGCGCTCACCGCCGCCGCGCGCACCATCTGCTACGCTACCGCGGTCGCGCTCGATATCGCCGCACGCGCGACCGACGCCAAAGTGCGCGGCGAGGCCACCGCGCGCGGCGCGCTGCTGACGCCGATCGCCAAGGCGTTCTCCACCGACATCGGCAACGAGGTGACCTCGCTCGGCGTGCAGATCCACGGCGGCATGGGTTTCATCGAGGAAACCGGCGCCGCGCAGCATTATCGCGATGCGCGCATCACCGCGATCTATGAAGGCACCAACGGCATCCAGTCGATCGACCTGGTCACCCGCAAGCTCGCCGCCAATGGCGGCGCGTCGGTGTGGGCCCTGCTCGACGAACTCTCCGGCATCGTCAAACAGGTCGAAGCCTCGAACGATCCGGCGTTCGGCACCACGGGAATAAAACTGCGCGACGCGCTGGGCTCGCTGGAGCGCACCAGCAAGTGGCTCCTGGAGCGCGTCAGCTCGTCGCCGAACGAGGCGCTGGCGGGCGCGACGCCTTATCTGCGGCTGTTCGGTTCGACGCTCGGCGGCTGCATGCTGGCCAATGAGGCGCTCGCCGCCCGCGATCTCGGCGAAGGCGCCGGCGACCCGCAGCGCTACGTCACGCTGGCAAGGTTTTTTGCCGAGAACATCACGGTGCAGGCAGGCGCGCTGGAGCGCACGGTGATGGACAGCGCCGAAGCGGTCAACGGCGCGGACGCGGTGTTGCTGGGGTAGGCCACTTCGCATTGGAGGTGGGCTGCGCCGTTGCCACGTCATTGCGAGCGAAGCGAAGCAATCCATTCTTAAAGCCGTGCCGGTATGAAAGTTGGATTGCTTCGTCGCAAGAGCTCCCTTGCGCAAACGCTTCGCGTTTGTCGCAGGCAATGACGCTGTGGGAGTTTTGATTCTATTCAGACAGCAGATACACGTCTGCCATCTCGCGGCACGATTTTGCCCGAGGTTTGCGTTTCGTTGTCCCTCGAAAGAAAAGAGGGAGCAGGGAATGCCGGATGCGCGCTGCACCCGCGGTCTCGTGTGCAAAGTTGTGCGAAAGAAAACGCACACGAGCATACAGGTTCAGCGGAGGCAATCCGGCATTCCCTGCGCAATGGCTTTACGGCTTATACTGTGCTCTCCTCGGCGATCAGGATTTGTTTGTCACCGTCGCCCCGCGGATTGACGGCTGGCCCGACGCCCGGTTGGGCCGGCTTCGCCTCCGCGGGACTTGACGCCAACCCAGAGGCTGTCAGGACCACACGACTTCGCCGTACGAAGCAGCGCCGTCGTCAGCGCGTCGCCGATGGTTCACAGGCTTTCGCCCGCCCTGCCATTGCGTTTCACGCCTGACGCTGCCGCGTCCACCGCATCCCCTCCCGCGTTCGTGACGATCGCGATACGCCCCTCTTGACGGGTGAGACGGGCAAACTGATAAATCTGATTTGCCCGACGGGTTAAGCGGAATTTTGCCCGACGGGTTGTTTTGTCGCAGCTGCGGCGCCGTTGCGTTGGCAAAGGCGCACTTGCGGGGCGCCGCCCACCACCATCCGGATCGCGGCTCGAATGGGGTGGGTACTTTGCCCCCCCGAATCGCGCGTGGGCAGAGTCTCTCTAAGCTGCCTTTGTCGCAATCGGTTCGATCTTCGCGAGGTCATTGCCTATTTGCCGTTTCGCGATCTGAACGTCGTAGTCGGTCTGCAGATTCAACCAGAGTTCAGGCGAAGTGCCAAAGGCCTTCGACAAGCGCAACGCTGTATCTGCAGTCACGCCGGTTTCTTCATTTGCCAATCGCTCAATACGCGTCCGCGGAACGCCGCAGACTTTTGCTAACGCGCCGGACGATAGCCCCAGCGGCAGCAAAAATTCTTCCCGAAGAACTTCACCGGGATGCATGGGAGAAAGCTTCCTGGCCATTTACGGCTCTCCTTGGTTTGAGGGCCATGCCCGGCCCCCTCTCTTGGTCATTAGCTCGGATGGGTTGAGCTTTTCGCGAAGCCCATCACCGCTTTTGCGAAACACGATGGGTATCGCTTCGCTCCACCCATCCTACGCGCTACGCGCTGCACATTCGTTCGTCACGCCGGCAGGGCGCCCGCGAAGGCGCTCAGTGGAAGAAATAGATAGCCCCGACCACCCCAAGGATGAGAGTAAAGAGACCAAGAATAGATTTCGTCACCGCGCTCCTCCAGTCGGTGGGTATTCGAGCCAAGTAAAGGACCGCAATTACCGCTATGCAAACGGCCATCCCGACCGCCGGAGCATTCGCCGCTCGCGAAAAGCCCAGCGGAAGCTTTAGTCCGATGTAGACCACGAACGCGCCCATGTAGATCGACCAGGCTACCCAGCAGACCGAGATCACTTCCTCTAACGACAATTTTCGACCGAAGAGGCGTACTGGGCTGAGCGCTATCAACAAGGGCGCACCGAGCACAACGAGAGAGCCCAACGCGAGCGGCTCACTGACCGTCATGGCGCATAGCCGCAAGCGCGAGCCACATTAGGCTCGTCGAATGTAGCCCCTCCATCGATCTAACCAAACGCGTGGCGCAGCTTGATCGCACACCACAGACCGATCATTGAGCTGCTGCCGGTTTGATGGACACCAAGATTGGGTGTTTCATACAGCCGGAGGTGGGTCATGCAGAGACGAAGATTCAGTCGAGAGTTCAAGGTCGAGGCGGTCAAGCTTGTCAGGGAGCGCGGAGTATCGGTAGCGCAAGCCGGCCGAGACCTGGGCATTCATGAGAACGTGCTGCGCAAATGGGTCAAGGAGTTCGGCTCCGATCCCGTGCAGGCCTTCCCCGGCCACGGCCAGATGAAACCCGAGCAGCTGGAGATCGAGCGGCTGCGGCGCGAGGTCAACAAGCTGAAGGCGGAGCGGGATATCCTAAAAAAGGCCGCTGCCTACTTCGCGAAGGAAGCGACATGAAGTTCGGCTTCATCGTGAAGCACCGGAACATCTGGCCGGTGGCATGGCTATGCGAAGCAATGGGCGTGTCGCGGTCGGGCTTCCATGCCTGGCTGAATCGATCTCCCAGCGCCAGATCCCGAAGCGACGAAGCGGTCGGCCAGCAGGTGAAGGCCAGCTTCCTTGCCAGCGACCGGACCTACGGCGCACGGCGCGTCTGGCGAGACCTGCTGGCAGACGGCGTCGAATGCGGTCTTCACCGGATCGAGCGGCTGATGCGCCTGCAGGCCTTGCGGGCGCGGCCACGGCGCCGGCGTCTGCCGAAGGACGAAGGCGATCGCCAGGTTGCGAACGTGCCGGCGAACCTTCTCGATCGTCAGTTTGCGGCCGAGCGGCCGAACCAGAAGTGGATCGCCGACTTCACCTACATCTGGACCGCCGAGGGCTGGCTCTACGTGTCGGCTGTGATCGACCTGTTCTCGCGACGGGTGGTCGGCTGGTCGATGAGCGCCGGCATGACAGCCCAGCTGGTTGCGGACGCCCTGTTGATGGCCGTCTGGCGCCGGGGCAAGCCGGATGCCCTGATGCATCACTCGGATCGGGGCAGCCAATACGCCAGCGAACAGTTCCAGCGCCTGATGGCTGACAGCGGCATCGTCTGCAGCATGAGCCGATCCGGCAACGTCTGGGACAACGCGGCGATGGAGAGCTTCTTCTCGTCGCTAAAGACCGAACGCATCGAGCGCAAAACCTACCGTACCAGGAACGAGGCCAGAGCAGATGTGTTCGACTACATCGAGCGGTTCTACAATGCGACCCGACGTCATTCGACGATCGGATACCTCAGCCCTGTTGAGTTCGAGCGCAAGGTGGGATTAGCTTAACCGGGTGTCCATCAAACCGGCAGCAGCTCACATCATGATAACTACGCGAAGAGCTTGCCGGTAGCCCTTTGGAATTCGCAGCAAATCAACGGCGAAACTTGCCGCCGCTGTTCCCACCACCGCCAAGGCGATAGCCATCTATTAACCTCCGGTTGTATTTAACTTTGGATGTGACCGAACAAACACTAAATGTTCGTTCGCGCGAACCTTTAGAGTGCGGCAGTATGTTGGGCTCAACGCGAGAAGTGATCCCCGCCTTCGATGTCCGCTCAGGGTCATTTGCAGCCATCGGCAGGCGTCGTACCCATGTCCGTTCCTGCCTCGAAAGCAGATCTCGGCTTGCGCAGCACGTCCCGCCCGATGTGACGTTTTCCGTTGCGCCACGTCAAATCCGTCTCATCGTCCTGTCACCAACCACTCGAAGGTCGATCCTGCCGATCAGATCCGAACGGAGCACCTCCGCGGCGCTGATGGCGGCCATCGTCTGTCGCAACGTACTGACGTTCGATCCGAGCGCCACGATTCCGCCCAGCACTGCGGCAATCGATCCGATGGCGGCGACCTGATTGGATCCGAACAGGCCCAGCATCATAACCAGCAGCAATGCGCCGCCGCCGGCGATTGCCGCCTTGGAAACCAGTATAATCTTTCGGCATCGCTCGGAGGCCTCGGCAAGCTCCTCGAGCCGCGCTTCGATCCGTGAAATCTCGTCGATCGGGTTGTCCTCGTCCATCAGATTCAATATCCGCAAAGTTCATTGTCGGAAGTGGCGGCAGGTTGGCTCATGTCCGCGCCCCTAATAACAGTATTGCGATGGGTTTCGCTACGCTCAACCCATCCTACGCGGCCCGCGCTTGTCGCGTGCATCCGCGTCTTGAGTGCTCAATGGCGGCGAAGGCGCGGATGGTCGGTGCATCCTGAGTCGGCCGCCGCAAAATATCCGTCAGGTCACGCAAGGTAGCGCTTCCTTGCATGCCCCAGAGTTCGTTATGATGGGGTCAAATGGTCCCGCAAGGCACCTGCCCCGCGCCAATCGACCTGCAATCCAAGGGAGTGAGCCCATCATGAAACGCCGCACGTTCCTCAAAGGCAGCGCCCTTGCCGGCGCGACGACGCTGGTTGCCGCGCCGGCGATCGCCCAATCGGCGCCCGAGATCAAATGGCGCCTGACCTCGAGCTTTCCGAAGTCGCTAGAGACCATCTACGGCACGGCGCAGACCTTTGCGAAATACGTGGCCGAAGCCACAGACAACAAGTTTCAGATTCAGACCTTTGCGGCAGGCGAGATCGTGCCCGGCTTGCAGGCCCTCGATGCCGTGAGCACCGCTGCCGTCGAGATGGCGCAGACCCCGCTCTATTTCTACATCGGCAAGGAGCCGGCACTCACCTATGCCACGGGCGCGCCGTTCGGCATGAACCATCGCCATCAGCATTCTTGGTGGACGTTCGGCGGCGGCGCCGAACTCTGCAACGAAGCGCTGAAACCTTTCAAGACGCACGCCATCCTGTGCGGTAACTCCGGCACGCAAATGGGCGGCTGGTTCCGCAAGGAGATCAAGACGGTCGATGATCTCAAAGGCCTCAAGTTCCGCATCGCCGGCATGGGCGGCCATGTGCTCGCCAGGCTCGGCATCGTGCCGCAGCAGATCGCGGGCGGCGATGTATATTCAGCACTCGAGAAGGGTTCGATCGATGCCGCGGAGTTCGTCGGTCCCTATGATGACGAGAAGCTCGGCTTCTACAAGGTGGCGAAGTACTACTACTTCCCCGGCTGGTGGGAAGGCGGAGCCATGCTGCACATGATCGTGAACCAGGAGAAGTGGAATGCGCTTCCCAAGCAGTACCAGACGATCCTCAACCAGGCCGGCGCGGCAGCGGGCGCCTGGATGATCGAGAAATATGACAGCGTCAATCCTGCCGCCCTGAAACGCCTTATCGCCGGTGGAGCGGAGTTGCGCGCGTTCCCGCAGCCGGTCCTGGATGCCTGCTACCAGGCCACGCAAGATCACCTCAACGAAATTGCCGAGAAGAGCCCGCTGTTCAAGAAGACCAAAGAGAGCCATGACGCGTACATGAAGGAAGTGCTCTTCTACGCGCAGATCGCGGAAAACTATTACGACAACTACCTGCTCGGCAAAATGCGCAAGGGCTGAGTGTAGACTGGCGAAATGCGCCACGCGCGCGGTCACTCGTTCAAGGATTCATCATGGTCGGACATAATGACCGACGGATATGCCCGCGCGGCCAAGCGGCAAGCGGGGCCTCATGAAATCCGCGTGTCTCCGTTCCATCGCAACGTCATGAGACATTCGCTTTGTCAGATCCTTGCGGCCGTCCTGCTGGCGATGGTGCTCGACCCAATGTCGCGCGCATCGGCGCAAGCCGCGCCGGTCGAGCTGCGCATTCTGGCGATCAACGACTTCCACGGTTATCTGCAACCGCCGCAGGGCGGCATCCGGATCGCCGATCCCGACGACAAATCCAAGAGGATAACGGTCGCGGCCGGCGGCGCCGAGCACATGGCGACGGCGGTCAGGCAACTCCGCGAAAAAGCCAGGAACAACATCTTCGTCGCCGCCGGCGACCTGATCGGCGCGAGCCCGTTCCTGTCGGCAATGTTTCACGACGAGCCCACCATCGAATCGCTCGGCATGATGGGACTGGCGGTTGCCTCCGTCGGCAATCACGAATTCGACGAGGGCAAGGAAGAGCTGCTGCGGATGCAGAATGGCGGCTGTCACGCGATCGACGGATGCCAGGGGCCGCATCCCTTCCTCGGCGCGAAGTTTCGCTATCTGGCCGCCAGCACCTTCGAGAAGAGCACCGGCAAGACGCTGTTTCCACCTTACGCGATCAGGGAGTTCGACGGCGTTCCCATAGCCTTCATCGGCCTGACATTGAAGGGCACGCCGAAGCTGGTCGCGCCGACTGGCGTCGCCGATCTGGAATTCAGGGACGAGGCCGACACCGTGAACGCGCTGGTGCCGGAACTGAAGGCGCGCGGCGTCGAGGCCATCGTCGTGCTGATCCATGAAGGCGGCTTTCCGAGCGGCGATTATAATGAGTGCCCGGGCATCTCCGGCCCCATCGTCGACATCGTCAGGAAGCTCGACAAGGCCGTCGATCTCGTCGTCAGCGGCCACACCCACCAGGCCTATATCTGCGAGATCGACGGCCGGCTGGTCACCTCAGCCGACAAATACAGCACCGTCGTCACCGCAATCGATCTGAAGCTCGATCCCGCCACCCGCGACGTCATCAGCGCCCGCGCCGACAACGTCATCGTCCGCACCGAAGCCTTCGCCAAGGATCCGGAGCAGACCGCGTTGCTCGAGGCTTACGATCGACTGGCCGCCCCGATCGCCGGCCGCCCGGCGGGCTCGATCACCGAAACGCTGTCGCGCATGCCCAACGAGGCCGGCGAGAGCGTGCTCGGCGATATCGTCGCCGACGCCCAGCTGGCCGCGACCCGCCTCGAGGCCAATGGCGGGGCCGTGATCGCCTTCACCAATCCGGGCGGCGTCCGCAGCGATATCCCGAAGAAGGACGGCGGCGCGGTGACCTATGCCGACGTGTTCGCCAGCCAGCCGTTCCGCAACCAGCTGGTGACGCTGACGCTGACGGGAACGCAGATCAGGAACGTGCTCGAGCAGCAGTGGCTCGACCCGAAGCGGCCGCGGATTCTGCAGGTCTCGAAGGGTTTCAGCTACGCGTGGGACGCCGCCAGGCCGATCGGCGACCGCGTGGCCGCCGACAGCCTGACGCTGAACGGGCAACGCATCGATCCGGCGACGGGCTACCGCGTGACGGTGAACAGTTTTCTCGCGGTCGGCGGCGACGGATTTACCGTGTTCATGGAAGGATCAGCGCCGCTGGTCGGCGTCTATGACGTCGACGCCCTGTACCTGTATTTCAAGGCCAACAGCCCGATCGCGCCCGCGACGGGGAATCGCATCGTGCGAATGAACTGAAATGCCGGCGGGATCCGCGGGCTCGGCTCTTTCCCAAGCCGCGCCAACCCCCTAGATTAACGCCTTCTCATAAAGCGCTTGCCGCGCCAGGGTACTGCATGACCACGCTGCTTCTCACTCATCCGGCCTGTCTCGACCACGCCACGCCGCCGGGCCATCCGGAGCGCTCCGACCGGCTGCGCGCGGTCGGCGAGGTGCTCGCCGAGGATCGCTTCAACAGACTGGTGCGCGGCGAAGCGCCGGAGGGCAGTCTGGATTCGGTCACGCTCTGTCACAACGAGCACTATGTCGGAGAACTCCGCCACATCGCGCCGTCGAGCGGGCTGATCTATCTCGACGGCGATACCTCGATGTCGCCCGGCACCTGGGAAGCGGTGATGCGCGGCGTCGGCGGCGCGGTCACCGCCACCGATGCCGTGATGTCGGGCTCGCATGACAATGCCTTCGTCGCGATCCGTCCGCCGGGCCATCACGCCGAGATCAACAAGCCTATGGGGTTCTGCTTCTTCGACAATGCCGCGATCGCCGCACGCCACGCCCAGCGCAAATACGGCATCGCCCGCGCGGCGATCGTCGATTTCGACGTGCATCACGGCAACGGCACCCAGGATATCTTCTGGTCCGATCCGACCGTGATGTATTGCTCGACGCACCAGATGCCGCTGTTTCCCGGCACCGGCGCCAGCGGCGAGCGCGGCGAGCACGACACCATCGTCAACGCGCCGCTCGCCTCCGAAGACGGCGGCGCCAAGTTCCGCGCCGCGTTCGAAAACGTCATCCTGCCGCAACTGCGGAAATTCTCGCCTGAGCTGATCATCGTCTCCGCCGGCTTCGACGCGCACTTCCGCGATCCCTTGGCGTCGCTCAATCTTCACGCCGAGGATTTCGGCTGGGTCACGCGCCAGCTGATGGACGTCGCCTACTCCAGCGCCGGCGGCCGGATCGTCTCGGTGCTCGAGGGCGGCTACGATCTGCAGGGCCTGAAAGAGTCGGTGGCGGCGCACGTCAGCGCATTGATGGGCGCGTGATTTCCCGCCACAATACGCCCGCATAGATGGATTTGAGTCTGCGCCCCGCGAGGGCGCATCCGGGAAAGCAATATGGCCGAAAACACCCAACTGGACGTCAAGAAGCTCTCCTTCGAACGCGCGATCGAGGAACTCGAATCGATCGTCAAGCGGCTCGAGGACGGCAAGGTGCCGCTGGAGGAATCGGTGGCCATCTACGAGCGCGGCGAGGCGCTGAAACGGCGTTGCGAGGAATTGCTGCGGCAGGCCGAAGCGCGGGTCGACAAGATCACCACCGACGCCAGCGGCCAGGTCACTGGTACCGAGCCGCTCGACGTTCAGTAACGGCCATGCGGCCGCACGTCGCTGCCCGGCAACAGATGGGAATATTTGGCGAATTCGGCGCTGACCGGGGCGGCGAGGCCCGAAATAGCTCTTGGCGCGTTACGTAGCCTGATATAGTCGGCGGCACTAGTCCGGGGACCACTGTTTCGTGCGCGTTCAGCACCGCCATATCATCTATGTGCAAGGGTACGATCCGCGCGGGCTCGCGCAGTATTACCGCATGTTCAGGACCGAGCTGCGGAAGTTCGGCCGGCTGTACCAACTCAGCGCCACCATAAGTCGCCCGCAGAGTTCATCCGACGGCGAGACCGCATCCTGGACCATCGAGACCAAGGCCCGCGACTGGCAGACCCGCACCAGGTACGATTTCCTGCGCTTCGAAGACCTGATCCAGCGCGACCTCGCCGCGCCGATCTGGAGTACGGTTTTTCATGCCGTCTGGATCTACTGGCGCCTGGTGTTCCGCGGCACGATTGCACGATTCTGGCGGGCGAACTGGCGGTTCGCGACCTTCATCACCTACCCGCATTTCCTGCTGTTGCTCGAGGCGCTGGGATCGCTCGGCGTTGCCTACGCCTGCGCGAAAGGCCTCGAAGCGCTCGGCGTCCCCAGCCTGTTCAGCATGGCCGCGGCGGCGGCCGTGTTCGTCGCCCTGCTCGGCTCGCTGCTGAAATACACGGAAAACGCGACCTATTTGCTGTATCTGCTGTCCGACACGATCTGGACCTGGGAATTCTCGCACCGCCAGCGGCCGGAATGGGACCAGCGCATCGACCGCTTTGCGCAATACCTCGTCAACATCGCACGCTCCAGCGACGCCGAGGAAATCGTGATCGTCGGCCACAGTTCGGGATCGTTTCTGGGGACCGAGATCCTGGCGCGCGCGCTCAGGCTCGACCCAGGCCTCGGCCGGCATGGCCCGCGCATTGTCCTCTTTACCGTCGGCGGTAATTTCCCGATCGTCGGTTTTCATGCGGCGTCACAGGATTTCCGCGACCATCTGCGGCAACTGGCGGTCGAGCCTTCGATCGACTGGATCGACTGCCAGTCGCGCAAGGACGTGATGAATTTCTTTCCGTTCGATCCGGTCGCCGGCCATGGCATCGACGCCGGTGCCGCCAGACGCAACCCCACCATCGTGGCGGTCCGGTTCCGTGAAATCATCAAACCGGAGCACTACAACGCGTTCCGCTGGAAGTTCTTCCGGGTCCATTTCCAGTTCGTCATGGCCAATGAGCAACCCCACGCCTACGACTTCTTCATGATCGTCTGCGGGCCGATCCCTTTGCGCGAGCGCATGGCGCTGCCCGAGGCGGCCCTGGCGGTCGCCGCCGGCGACGCCGCCGCCCGGGAACAGGCCTGGAAAAGGCTCGAATCCGCCGTCTCCCGTCGCGCGGATGCCGCCGATTTGAGCGGGAAAGAGCCTTCGGCGCGCCGCCGGGGTTGAAATTCGGCCCTTTCCGGACCTGATCCGCCCCGCCTCGCGGCGCCGGCGGGTTGGCTTTGGCCTCGGCTTTAGTGTAAAGCTTGGCGGGCTGTGGGCTATTGAAGGCGGCCAGCCCTCGATTTCCGGCGACGGTAAGCGCTTCAAATAGCAGATAAAATTGACTGGGAAGGGCGAAGCCGCCAAAGGTGATGCATATCACATTGACCGATCCGGAGCGCGTCTAGGCTGTCAAAAGCACCCGGCGCCCGGGTCTTCGCTGCGCTGATATTGCGCAACCCATCTTACGTCGGGCGGTTTGTCCCGACATGCAAAATTGGAATATCGCTGTGACGACATTTAGCAAGACGCCGCTCCTCGACACGATCCGCACCCCGGACGATCTGCGCCGGCTCAAGGTCGAGCAGGTGCGGCAGGTCGCCGACGAACTGCGCCAGGAAACCATCGATGCCGTCTCGGTCACCGGCGGACATTTCGGCGCCGGCCTCGGCGTCGTCGAACTGACCACAGCGATCCATTACATCTTCGACACCCCGCGCGACCGCCTGATCTGGGACGTCGGCCATCAGGCCTATCCGCACAAAATCCTGACCGGACGCAGGGATCGCATCCGCACCCTGCGCACCGGCGGCGGGCTGTCCGGTTTCACCAAGCGCACCGAAAGCGATTACGACCCGTTCGGCGCCGCCCACTCCTCGACCTCGATCTCCGCCGGCCTCGGCATGGCCGTGGCGCGCGACCTCTCCGGCGGCAAGAACAACGTCATCGCCGTAATCGGCGACGGCGCGATGTCCGCGGGCATGGCCTATGAGGCCATGAACAATGCCGGCGCGATGAATTCCCGGCTGATCGTCATCCTCAACGACAACGACATGTCGATTGCACCGCCGGTCGGCGCGATGTCGGCCTATCTGTCGCGGCTCTACTCCGGCAAGACCTATCGCACGCTGCGCGAGGCCGCCAAGCAGCTCGGCAACCATCTGCCGAAAATAATCGCCAACCGCGCCAATCGTGTCGAAGAATATTCCCGTGGCTTCATGATGGACGGCGGCACGCTGTTCGAGGAGCTCGGCTTCTACTATGTCGGCCCGATCGACGGCCACAACCTCGACCATCTGCTTCCGGTGCTGAAGAACGTCCGCGACATGGAGACCGGCCCGATCCTGGTCCATGTCGTGACGCAGAAGGGCAAGGGCTACGGCCCGGCGGAAGCCTCCGCCGACAAGTATCATGCGGTGGTGAAGTTCGACGTCGCGACGGGCACCCAGGCGAAAGCAAAACCGAACGCGCCCGCCTACCAGAACGTGTTCGGCCAGAGCCTCGTCAAGGAAGCTCAAAAGGACGACAAGATCATCGGCATCACCGCGGCGATGCCGTCCGGCACCGGGATCGATATTTTCGCCAAGGCTTTCCCGACCCGCACTTTCGATGTCGGCATCGCCGAGCAGCATGCGGTGACCTTCGCCGCCGGTCTTGCGACCGAGGGCTACAAGCCGTTCTGCGCGATCTATTCGACCTTCCTGCAGCGCGGCTACGACCAGGTCGTCCATGACGTGGCGATCCAGAGCCTGCCGGTGCGCTTCGCCATCGATCGCGCCGGCCTCGTCGGCGCCGACGGCGCCACCCATGCCGGCTCGTTCGACAACGCCTATCTGGGCTGCCTGCCCAACTTCGTCATCATGGCGGCTTCCGACGAGGCCGAGATGGTCCACATGGTCGCGACGCAAGTGGCGATCAACGACCGTCCGAGCGCGCTACGCTATCCGCGCGGCGAAGGCCGCGGCGTCGAAATGCCCGAAGTCGGCATTCCCCTCGAGATCGGCAAGGGCCGTATCGTCCGCGAGGGCTCCAAGATCGCGCTATTGTCGTTCGGCACCCGTCTGGCCGAATGCGAAAAGGCCGCCGACGAACTCGCCGCCCATGGCCTCTCCACCACGATCGCCGATGCGCGCTTCATGAAGCCGCTCGACACCGACATGATTCTGAAACTCGCGCGCGAGCACGAAGTCCTGCTCACCATCGAGGAAGGCTCGATCGGCGGCTTCGGCTCCCACGTCATGCAGTTGCTGGCCGATAACGGCATGCTCGACGGTGGCTTGCGGATGCGGGCGATGGTCCTGCCCGACGTGTTCCTCGACCACGATACGCCGGCCGCGATGTATGGCCGCGCCGGCCTCGACGCCAAGGGCATCGTCGCCAAGGTGTTCGAGACGCTCGGCAAGGACTTCAAGGCCGAAACGGTGAAGCTGGCCTGACGGTCCGGTGACCTCATCCTTCGAGACGCCCGCCACAGCGGGCTCCTCAGGATGAGGTCCTAAACCCTCTTGGTGAGGAGCGCAGCGACGCTGCGCGTCTCGAACCACGAGGCCATCCGCTGCTTCAATCGAAATGAAGATTTACCTCGCCGGTCCCGACGTTTTTCTGCCCGACGCCCTTGATATCGGACGGCGCAAGGCGGAAGTTTGCGCGCGCCATGGCCTGACCGGACTCTATCCGCTGGATAACGCGGTCGACGTGACGGCAGGCGATGCCTCGCTCAATATCTTCAAAGGCAACCAGGCCATGATGATCGAGGCCGACGCCGTTATCGCCAACCTCACGCCGTTCCGCGGGCCGGGCGCGGATGCCGGCACCGTCTACGAGCTCGGCTACATGGCGGGGCGCGGCAAGCTCTGTCTGGGTTACTCCAATCATCCCTCGCCCTACGCCGACCGCGTCCGCGAATTCACCGGCGTGAATTTGCGCGATGGACGCCTGATCGATCGGCACGGCCTGACCGTCGAGGATTTTGGGCTGACCGACAATCTGATGATGATCCATGCGCTCGATCTGTACGGCTGCGCGCTGGTGACGCCACGGCAGGCGCCCGCAGACCTCTGGCGCGATCTCACCGCATTCGAGGCTTGCGTGCGCATGGCGGCCGAGCGGGCATCGAGTTGACCGTGGCCAAGCGCGACCGCAGCCTTCCCCCTGCCCGCAAGCGCGCCGACATGCTGCTGGTCGAGCGCGGCCTGTTCGAGAGCCGGGCGCGGGCGCAGGCCGCAATCGAAGCCGGCCTCGTCACCGCCAACGACAAGCAGGTCGCCAAACCGTCCGAAACCATTCCGGCCGACGCCGTGATAAAGGCGCAGCCCGCGCATCCCTTCGTCTCGCGCGGCGGCGTCAAGCTGGCGGGCGCGCTGGAACAATATCCGATCGAAATCGAGGATCACGTCTGCCTCGACGTCGGAGCATCGACCGGCGGATTCACCGAGGTGCTCCTCGCCAACGGCGCCAGCCTGGTGTTCTCGATCGATGTCGGCCACGGCCAGCTGCATCCTTCGCTGCACGGCCATCCCAGAATCGTCTCCATGGAAGAGACCGACATTCGCAATTTTGAAGGCAAGCGCCTGCCGGCGCGGCCGGACATCGTCGTCATCGATGTCAGCTTCATTTCCTTGAAGGCCGTGCTGCCGGTGGCGCTGTCGCTGGCGGCCGCGCCGATGCATCTGCTGGCATTGATCAAGCCGCAATTCGAGGCGCCGCGAAAACATTCCAAGCGCGGCATCATCCGTGACGCCACGGTGCACAAGCAAGTCTGCGACGACATCGCGGCGTTTGCCGCCTCGCTCGGTTGCACCGATATCCAGGTATTTCCGTCATCGATCGCAGGCGGCGACGGCAACATCGAATTCTTCATCGGCGCGCGCCGTGGTTGAGCATCTCACCATCGACCACGTCGGCCATCACGGCGACGGCGTCGCCGTCGTCGGCGGGCGTTCGATCTATGTGCCGTATGCGCTTCCCGGCGAGACGATCGAGGTGGCGCCGGTGCCGGCCCATCCCGATCGCCGCCGCCTGCTGCAGGTCAACGTCGCGAGCCCGGACCGGATCACGCCATTCTGTCCGCATTTTTCCATCTGCGGCGGCTGCGCGGTCCAGCACTGGCAGGGCGAACGCTACCGCGCCTGGAAGCGCGACATGGTGGTCGAGACGCTGGCGCGCACCAGGCTCGACTGCGAGGTGGATCCGCTGATCGACGCCCATGGCCTCGGCCGCCGGCGGATCACCCTGCACGCCCGGATGGGCACGCACGAGGTGCTCAGGGTGGGCTACACCGCGGCAGGTTCGCACGACGTCATTCCGATCGACCACTGCCCGATTCTAGATCCCGGCCTGAGCGGCGCGCTCGATGCGGCGTGGGCCTTGGCCGAGCCACTGATCGCGGTCGGAAAACCGCTCGACATCCAGATCACCATGACCGACGGCGGCCTCGACGTCGACGTGCGCGGCTCCGGGCCGCTGCCGCCGACCATGATCGCCACGCTGTCGCGCCTGGCCGAGCAACATCGGCTGGCCCGGCTGACGCGCCACGGCGAGCTGGTGCTGATGCGCACCCCGCCGACGATCGCGATCGGGTCCGCACGGGTCACTTTGCCGCCGGGTTCGTTCCTGCAGGCCACCGTTGCCGGCGAGGAAACGCTGGCGGCGCTGGTATCGGAACGCTGCAAACGCGCCAAACATATCGCCGACCTGTTTTGCGGGGTCGGGCCCTTCGCGCTGAGGCTGGCGGCGAAGTCCCGGGTTGCGGCCTTCGACAGCGATGCCGGCGCGGTCACGGCGCTGCAGAAGGCGGCGACCTCGACGCCCGGCCTCAAACCGGTCAAGGCCGAGGCGCGCGACCTGTTCAGGCGGCCGCTGATGCCGCCGGAATTGCGCGACTACGACGCGGTCGTATTCGATCCGCCGCGGCAGGGCGCCGAGGCGCAAGCCAAGCAGCTTGCCGCCAGCAAGATTCCGGTCGTGGTCGCAGTGTCCTGCAACGTCGCGACCTTCGCCCGCGACGCCCGGATCCTGGTCGATGGCGGTTACAAGATGCAGAGCGTAACGCCGGTCGACCAGTTCCGCCACACATCGCATATCGAGCTGGTGGCGAAGTTCACACGCTGAAGTTCACGCGCTAGAAATCACCTTCCCCACCTGTCCTGCCAGATCTTCTCGCCGATCATGCAGTTGACCCGAGGCTCCTTCGAAACCACCGGGACGATCCGGCGCTCGGGCGTGCGGCCGGCGACCTCGAGCACGAGCTTGGTCCGGATCGCCTCCTTGAACTTGTCGCGCTCCTTGATCGTCACCACGAATGAACCCGGGCCGCCGATCACGCAGTCCTCGTAATAGAAATCGAGGTGGTCGATATCCATCGTCGAATAAGACGGCTCCTTCACCATGATCGGCAGGCCGTTGATGATAATCCCCTTCTCCAGCGCGGCATCCCGCGCGGCCGTGACCGGCGAGCCGTTGTTGTTGGGGCCGTCGCCGGAAATATCGATCACGCGCCTCAGGCCCCGATGCGGGTTCTCTTCGAACAGCGGCATCGCGAAATTGATCGCGCCCGAGATCGAGGTGCGCGAGGCCCGGCGGATCGGCGTCTTCATGATCTCGTTGGCGACGGCATCCGCCGTCTCCGGGCCGTCGATCACCCGCCAGGGAATGATGATCTTCTGGTCGCCCGAGGCCGCCCATTCGAAATAGGCCACCGCGATCTTGCCGTTCGGGCCGGTCTTCAGCGCCTGCAGAAATTCCCTGGAGACGATGGCTTGCGCGTAACCCTCGCGTTGAAGCGCAAGCTCGTCCATATCCATCGAATAGGAAACATCGACCGCAAGGATCAGTTCGACATCGACGGACGGATCGGCGTCCTTGCTGGCGAGTTGATGGCCGAGCTGGTTGCCGGGGTTCGGCGCGGCGATCCCCGCGACGTCGCCTCCGGCCATGGCGCCTGCGACAAGTACCGCCCCGATCGAGACACACCAGCGCATCGGCTGTCCTCCCGTCGTATGACGAGATCGTGACACGCAAATCGGCCTCCGAAAAGCGGGAACATCGGTTATCCCTACACAATCAGGTTAGTCGGCGTCCGCCGCCGCAAGCGACCCGGATCGAACGAATCCGGCGCGCTGTTCCTGTCGCCGGACGTGGACGAGCCCGAGCTGAAACTGTCCGACGATGCCCGGTTCCAGGACGGACCGGGAGCCTGTAAACTGATCGAGACGGCCGCGGGCCGCGGCGATCCATGACACCGCGCCTTTCGGAATGCCGCGCCAACTGGTCGCCGCGCACGGCGCCGTCGGGAGGCCTGCCGGAATGATCGACGCCGTCACCAAGCCGAAAACCAAGGTCAAGACCAGGACCGAACGGCCGCGCCTGCACAAGGTCATCCTGGTCAACGACGACTACACGCCCCGCGAATTCGTCGTCACCGTCCTGAAGGCGGAATTCCACATGACCGAGGACCAGGCGCACAAGGTGATGATCACGGCGCACCGGCGCGGCGTATGCGTGGTCGCCGTGTTCACCAGGGACGTCGCCGAAACCAAGGCGACGCGCGCCACCGACGCCGGCCGCGCCAAGGGCTACCCGCTGCTGTTCACCACCGAGCCGGAGGAATAGCGATGGGACTCGCACGGCATTCGGAAACCGCCTTGTCTTCAATTTTGCGGACCGCTCCATCCGGGCCACAGGTGGTTCTCTAATTCTGCGCCGTCTCGTCCACCAGCCCGTAGACCCGCTCGGCCCTGGAAAACCCCGCGATCGGGAACTCGCCGAGATCGGCCCAGCTGCCGGCGCAGATGCCTGCAAATCCGGCCGACGCCACCACGGTGCGGCCGAGCCGGCCTGCGATCTTTTCCAGCCTTGCTGCCAGATTGACGGCGGGACCGATGCAGGTGAAGTCGATCCGGTTGCCGCCGCCGATATTGCCGTAAAGAATTCGCCCGACATGCAGCGCGACGCCGAAGCGGAAGCGCTCGACGGCCTCGCCGGCCGGGTATTGCATCGCCTCGACGCTGGCGCGGGATTCGCGGGCGGCTTCCAGCACGCTTCCGCAGACCTGGTGGACGTCGCCGACATATTCGTCGATCGGAAACACTGCGAGCAGCCCGTCGCCCATGAACTTCAGCACTTCGCCGCCGTGGCCTCGACCTCGGCGCCGGGCCGCCAGATGAAGTTGCGGCCGAAGATATCGGGATGCAGCGTGCGGACGAATACGCCGACGCGCCACAGCGGCAGGCCCGCCTGCACCAGCCGCTCGCAGGTTTCCGCCATCATATGGCTCGGGCTCGCCGCGGACCTCGCGCCGTCGATCAGCCAGTCGGTAATCTTCTGCAGTTCCGATGCGCTCATGAGAAGTCCATTTGCGGCGCAAGTCTTGGGAACGTCAAGGCAACACAACGATAGGCTGTCTTTATGACGAGAGCCTGCCTTGCCGCGCCGGCTGACCGCCGCAAGAAACGGCCGCCGCGACCACCTTTCTGCCGGCTCCGACCTTGAACCCGATCGCGCCAGACGGCGACGAACGGGTTCCAGCGACAAGTTGGCGTCACGAGGAACATTTTCATGTTGAAGAATTTGACGTTGCTTGCCGCCGCTGCATCGATCGGCGCCGCGCTGATCGCGCCGACGGCGGCATCGGCCAGAATGGGCGGCTTCAGCGGCCACAGCCTGTCGACCGCAAACCACATCGGCAGCACAACCGTCCGCGCCGCCCGCATCGATGCGCCGCGCATCGAAGTGCATCCGCGCATCACCCCGAGCCCACCCGTGAAGAAATTGCTGTACTGCAAGATCACCAAAGGCAGCCAGCCACACAACGGCTGCACGCCGTGGAATTCGTGAGAGTCTGACCAGAGATACGGCCAATGGAATGGGCATTTTATCGAAGTCGTCATGCCCGGCCTTGTGCCGCGCATCCACGTCTTGGCCGCACTCAAGGAAAGACGCGGATGGCCGGGACGAAGCCCGGCCACTGGGCAACGGCGCAGGCACACGCGATGCTTCTGGTCACGCGAAATACTAAGGACTTCACAGCCGGAGATCCTGGCGTCCGCATGCCCTACCGGCTCTAACCGCCCACCTGCCCGCGATGCCTTAGAAAATGATCCGCCAGCACGCAGGCCATCATGGCTTCGCCGACCGGCACTGCGCGGATTCCCACACATGGGTCATGGCGGCCCTTGGTCAGGATGTCGGTGTCGGCGCCGCTGCGATCGACGGTGCGGCGCGGCGACAAAATCGACGAGGTCGGCTTCACCGCGAAGCGCGCCACCACCGGCTGGCCGGTGGAGATGCCGCCGAGGACGCCGCCGGCATGGTTGGACATGAAGCTGACGCCCTGGTTGCCCATCCGCATCTCGTCGGCGTTTTCCTCGCCGGACAGTTCGGCAGCACCAAAACCGGCGCCGATCTCGACGCCCTTCACCGCGTTGATGCTCATCAGCGCCGCCGCCAGATCGGAATCGAGCTTGGCGTAGATCGGCGCGCCGAGCCCGGCCGGCACGCCTTCGGCGACCACCTCGATGACGGCGCCGATCGACGAGCCGCTCTTGCGGATGCCGTCGAGATAACCCTCGAAGAACGCGGCCTTGTCCTTGTCCGGGCAGAAGAACGGATTGCGCGCGATCTCTTCCCAGTCCCATTTGTCGCGGTCGATCCTGTGCGGGCCCATCTGCACCAGCGCGCCGCGCACGGTCACGCCGGGCAAAATCTTGCGGGCAATGGCGCCAGCGGCGACGCGGGTCGCGGTCTCGCGCGCGGAAGAACGCCCGCCGCCGCGATAATCGCGCAGGCCGTATTTCGCCTCATAGGTGAAGTCGGCGTGGCCGGGGCGGAATTTGTCCTTGATCTCGGAATAGTCCTTCGAGCGCTGGTCGGTGTTCTCGATCAACAGCGCGATCGGCGTGCCGGTCGTCACCTGCACGCCGGTCTCCGGATGCGCCATCACGCCGGACAGGATCTTCACCGCGTCCGCCTCCTGGCGCTGGGTGGTGAAGCGCGACTGGCCGGGGCGGCGGCGGTCGAGATCCTGCTGGATGTCCTCGTTGGTCAGCGGCAACAGCGGCGGGCAGCCGTCGACCACGCAGCCGATCGCAATCCCGTGGCTCTCGCCGAAGGTCGTGACCCGGAACAGGTAGCCGAAGGTGTTGAAGGACATTTTCGTACAATCCGCAGCTGTGCGGATTGTCGTAACGCGCGGGGTTCGAGGGGTCAAATCTCTCGTTCGTCATGCCCGGCCTTGTGCCGGGCATCCACGTCTTTCTTCCTGGAAAGCAAGGCAAGACGTGGATGGCCGGGACGAGCCCGGCCATGACGGTGAGCGCCCTTAACCATACTTCTGCAGCCCGCCGTCGCTGAACACGTAGACCACGCCCTGGCCGATCGGGATTTCCGAGGCCTCCGACGGCGTCGAAATGCCGAGTGCGACCATCAGCGCGCGCATGGTGCCGCCATGGGCGACCGTGACGGTGTCGCCGGCAAGCGAGTCGAACCACTCGCGCATGCGCAAGGTGACGCTGGCGTAGCTCTCGCCCGCAGGCGCGGCGACGCCCCATTTGTCTTCGCGGCGGGCGGCAAAGGTCGCGGCGTCGTGCTGCGCCATCTCGGGCAGCGTCAGGCCTTCCCACTGGCCATAGCCGATCTCGCGCAGCCTGATGTCGACGGCGTAATCATGATGCGGCAGCTCCATGGCGCCGCGCACCAGCTCCATGGTCATGCGGGCGCGGCCGAGCGGGCTTGCCACGAACGGCAGCGCGGACGCTTGGTGGCCGTTCTGCGCCAAGAGATCGGCGAGGATGCCGCCGGCGGCGACCGCCTGGGTGCGGCCGAGGTCGTTGAGCGGGATATCCCGCGAGCCCTGGAAACGGCCTGCCACATTCCATGCGGTCTCGCCGTGGCGGATGTAGTAGATGACAGGCACGGACATCGAAGGCTTGCGGCTAATCCTTGCTCAGCGAATTGCTCAGCGAGATATCCGGCGCATCCGGACGCTTCATGCCGACGACGTGGTAGCCGGAATCGACGTGATGCACTTCGCCGGTGACGCCGCGCGACATGTCCGAGAGCAGATAGAGCGCGCTGTCGCCGACTTCCTCGATCGAGACGGTGCGGCGCAGCGGCGCGTTGTACTCGTTCCACTTCAGGATGTAGCGGAAATCGCCGATACCCGACGCCGCCAGCGTCTTGATCGGTCCGGCCGAAATCGCGTTGACACGGATGTTCTTCTCGCCGAGATCGGCGGCGAGATAGCGCACGCTCGCTTCCAGCGCGGCTTTCGCAACCCCCATCACGTTGTAATGCGGCATCCACTTCTCGGCGCCGTAATAGGTCAGCGTCACGATCGAGCCGCCGTCGACCAGGAGCTTTTCGGCGCGCTGGGCGATCGCGGTCAACGAGTAGCAGCTGATCAGCATGGTCTTGGAAAAATTGTCGGCGGTGGTTTCGAGATAGCGGCCGTCGAGCTGGTCCTTGTCGGAAAAGGCGATGGCATGCACCACGAAGTCGATCTTGCCCCATTTCTCCGCGAGCACCGCGAATACCGCGTCGATGGTCGAGGGATCGGTGACGTCGCAGTGACCGAGCAGGATACCGCCGAGCTCCTTGGCCAGCGGCTCGACCCGCTTCTTCAGCGCGTCGCCCTGCCAGGTCAGCGCGATCTCGGCGCCCGCCGCCCGGCAGGCCTTGGCGATGCCCCAGGCGATCGAACGGTTATTGGCGACGCCCAGCACCACGCCGCGCTTGCCTTGCATGAGTCCCTGCATCAGACCTGAATTTTGCGACATCTGGGGTTTCCAATCGAGCTTTCCCGGGGGTTTGGAGGTACACCAGCCCTCCCGGCCGGTACAGCCCAAATTCACCCCGGTTCGGGCCGTCGGCGCGCCGCCTTGACAGCCGGAATAGTCCCGTCATCCGGGTGTTATGTTGTGGTAGGCGTTCGCGTTGATCCGGATGCCGGCCGCAGCAACCCGAGACCGATGTCGATGAGCGCATTTCGTCAGAGTGTCGAAGCCATGATTCCGGCCCTGCGCCGCTATGCGCGCGCGCTGGCGCGCGATGCCGATGTCGCCGACGACCTGGTGCAGGACACGCTGGTGCGGGCCCTGCGTTCGGAGCGGCTGTTTCTCGGCGGCGACGTCAGGAGCTGGCTCTACACCATCCTGACCAACCTCAACAAGAACCGGCGGCGGTCGCTGGCGCGGCGGCCGCAATTCGTGCCGCTGCTCGACAACAATCCCGACGCCAGCGGCACCGAGGCCGAAGGCCGCGACATCGCCCGCGCGCTCGCCACGCTGGTCGAGGAGCAGCGCTCGGTGCTGCTTTTGGTGATGCTGGAGGGATTGAGCTATCGCGAGGTCGCCGACATCCAGGGCGTGCCGATCGGCACCGTGATGTCGCGGCTTGCCCGCGCCCGCGCCCATGTCAAGGCCGCGCTCGAGGGCGAGCGGCCGGCGCTGCGGCGGGTGAAATGATGGCGACCCCCATGCGTGAGATTTCCAGAGAAGCCGCGAACCTTTCGCTCCAGAAGAGACAACGACCATGACCGAGCCGAACATTCCCGTCACCGAAGACGAACTGCACGCCTTCGTCGACAACGAACTGCCGCCGGAGCGGCGCGGCGATGTCGAGGCATGGCTCGCGGCGCACCCCGACGATGCCGAGCGCGTGCAATCGTGGCGGGCGATGGCCGAGGCGCTGCATGCGCGCTACGACGCGGTTGCCGACGAGCCGGTGCCGAAGCGGCTCGAGATCGAACGGCTGGTGCAACAGCCGCGCAAATGGATGTACGGCGCGATCGCCGCCACGCTGGTGGCGTTCATCGCCGGCGGCGGCACCGGCTGGCTGGCGCGTGGCGTGGCCGCTTCGCCGTCTGCGTTCCAGAGTTTCACGGTGGATGCGCTGGACGCGCACCGGCTCTACGTCGTCGAGGTACGTCATCCGGTCGAGGTGCCCGGCAGCGAACGCACGCATCTGCAGGCCTGGCTGACCAAGCGCTGCGGCTGGGACGTCCGCGCGCCGGAGCTGGACGCCACCGGGTTGAAACTGGTCGGCGGCAGGCTGCTGCCCGGCCCGACGGGACCAGCGTCGTTCCTGATGTATGAGAGCGCCTCGGGCGAGCGCTTCACGATCTACACCGCCAAGGCCGACGCCGAAACGACGCAGATGCGTTATGCCAGGCAGGATAATGACGGCGCGCTGTTCTGGGCCGACCGCGGCGTGGCCTATGTGGTCAGCGGCAGCAGCGACCGCGAACGCCTGACGCAGGTGGCGCGGATGGTCTACGACCAGAACGAGAAGAGCGGCGGGTAAATTACTGCGGGTAGACTTGGCGTCCCAATTCCGACACCGAAAATCTGGAATCAAGTCATCGCCACGTCTCAAAAACGCACCGGGTGATCACGCGAAATTGAGGTGCGCTCGATCCGCCGATCGACCGCGAAGTCGGCCTCGACTGGGGTTTTTGTACCGCGCTGGTCCCCCGGTCGAGGCCGCACCTTTTTTCAAAGGCGATATATTTTTCCAAACGCTACAGGTCGCTGCGCGGATTGTACGGATGTGCGTCGCGCCACTTCTGCATCAACGTCTCGAGTTCGGAATCGTTCCCGTCCGGCAGCATGATGCGGGTGGTGACGAACAGGTCGCCGGTCGCGCCGGCGGCCGGCTTCGGCAGTCCCTTGCCCTTGAGGCGAAACGTTCTCCCGCTCGAGGTGTTCTTCGGTATCGACAATTCGACCGCGCTGCCCAGCGTCGGCACGCGGACCTTGCCGCCGAGCACCGCTTCATAAAGCGTGATCGGCAGATCGACCCGCAGGTCGCTGCCGTCGACCTTGAAGAAGGCGTGCGGCGCAATGCTGACCGTGATCAGGAGATCGCCGGGCCGGTGGCCGTGCGCGGTCTCGCCCTGCCCCTTGAGCCGGATCTGCTGGCCGGCGGTGACGCCGGCGGGAATCTTGACGTTGAGTTCCTTGCCGGTCGGCAGCCGGACGCGCTTTTCCACGCCCTTGACCGCCTCTTCCAAGGACACCGTCATGGCGACGGAAAGATCGAGATCGAGCCCGATGCCGCCGGTTTCGAACTCGAAGCCGCCGCCCGGCCGCGCGCCGCGCCCGGCACCGCCGAACATGCTGTTGAGGATGTCCTCAAAGCCGCCGCTGCCACCGCTGCGGAAGGTGTGGGTCTCGAAGCCGCCGGGCCCGGCACGGCCGCGCGGGTCACCGCCCCCGGGAAAGCCGCCACCTTGAAAGCCTTGGAAGCGCGGCTTGCCCTCGGCGTCGATCTCGCCGCGGTCGAACTGCTTGCGCTTGGTCTCGTCGCCGATGATCTCGTTGGCCGAGTTCAGCTCGGCAAAGCGCGCCGCGGATTTCGGATCGTTCTTGTTGGCGTCGGGGTGATGCTTCTTGGCGAGCTTGCGATAGGCACTCTTGATCGCCGCAGCGCTGGCGCCCCGCGGCACCCCCAAGACCTCATAGGGGTCGCGCATCCGTCACGTCTCCTCTAAAGCGTTTTCGAGCGAAGTGGATACCGGTTCGCATGAAGAAAACGCGTCCAAACAAAAGACTAGAGCCCGATTCTGATGCAATCAGAACCGAAAGGCTCCAGGGAAACCAGATCATCGATTCCGGGCGATTGGCCCGCTTCAAGCTTCATCTGGGGTGGCCGTTGCATTTCTGCAACGGGATTCAGCCCCGTGTCCACGGCTTTAGCGTATGAATCTCCCATCGGCCATGGCCGGCCTTGCAGGCGGCGCCCTGCAGCCAGCTTTCGGAGCGGCCGTTGACGTAGCTCGCCAGGAAATCCCGGCAGGTGCGTCCCTCGGAGGAATAGGCCTGGGCCAGCGGCGTCACCGAGCCCCGCGCGCCGGTCTCGGGATTTTCCCAGGGCTGGCTGGAATCCTTGTCGCCCTTGGTCAGCACGTCGGAGGCGGCATTGCGGGTGAAGGCGAGGTCGCTCTCGGTCGGCACCGGGGGCTTGGCGGGGCCGATCGAGCCGGTCACCTCATTGTCGTCCATCTTGGCGAAGGCGCCGTCGCCGCGGGACAGGCTGCAGCCACCCGAGCCGATGCCGATTAGAATCGCTGTCATCACCGCGCCCACGGGGCGGATCGCCGATAGGCCAATGCGTTCCCATGTCCTATATAGGGCGAGCCTACACCGGGACTGCAACGCGCTCTCGGACGCGGGCGGACGCAACTCGGAACTCCTGGCATGACCGACACGACCTCCATCAAACACCCGACACCGTTAACATCAGGTGATTTCACCGCGGCGGAGGAGCCGTTCGCGCTGTTCGGCGACTGGTTCGCGGAAGCCGTGAAGGCCGAGCCGAACGATCCCAACGCGATGGCGCTGGCGACCGTCGACGCCGACGGGCTGCCCGACGTGCGGATGGTGCTGATGAAAGGCTACGATGCCGACGGTTTTGTCTTCTACAGCCACATCGCCAGTCAAAAAGGCCGCGAACTCGCCGCAAATCCTAAGGCGGCTTTACTTTTTCACTGGAAGTCGCTGCGCCGGCAGGTCCGCATCCGCGGCAAGGTGTCGCCGGTGACGGAAGCGGAAGCCGACGCCTATTTCGCGACCCGGCCGAGGCAGGCCCAGATCGGCGCCTGGGCCAGCAAGCAGTCGCAGCCGCTGGAAAGCCGCTTTGCCTTCGAGCAGGCGATCGCCAAGGTGGCGGCCAGGCACCTCGTCGGCGAGGTGCCGCGCCCGCCGGGCTGGAGCGGCTGGCGCATCGAGCCGGCGCGGTTCGAATTCTGGCACGACCGGCCGTTCCGGCTGCACGATCGCATCGAATTCGACCGCGCGGCGCCAGGCCAGCCATGGTCCAAGACGCGGCTTTATCCGTGAATTCCAGAGTCTGAAGGACCTCCATGGCCAGTTCGACCAACCACGGCCCGCGGCGCACGCTGCTCCTGACCGGCGCCAGCCGCGGCATCGGGCACGCCACCGTGATCCGCTTTTCCTCAGCCGGCTGGCGCGTCATCACCTGCTCGCGGCATCCGTTCCCCGAAGATTGCCCGTGGGATGCGGGACCCGAGGATCACATCCAGGTCGACCTCGCCGACCACGACGACACCACGCGGGCGATTTCGGAAATCCGCCAACGGCTGGAAGGCGGAGAGCTGCACGCGCTGGTCAACAACGCCGCGATTTCGCCCAAGGCCGCGGGCGGCGCCCGGCTCGGCTCGATCGATACCGACATCGAGACCTGGAGCCACGTATTCAGGGTCAATTTCTTCGCCCCGATCATGATGGCGCGCGGGCTGATCGAGGAACTGAAGGCCGTCAAGGGCTCGGTGGTGAACGTCACCTCGATCGCCGGCTCCCGCGTGCATCCGTTCGCGGGCGCCGCCTATGCGACCTCGAAGGCGGCGCTGGCCTCGCTGACGCGCGAGATGGCGTCGGATTTCGGCCGCCACGGCGTCCGCGTCAATTCGATCGCGCCGGGCGAAATCGACACCTCGATCCTGTCGCCGGGCACCGAGAAGATCGTCGAGCAGCAGATCCCGCTGCGCCGGCTCGGCACACCGGACGAGGTGGCGAAGATCATCTACGTGCTGTGCACGGAAACGTCGTCCTATGTGAACGGCGCCGAGATCCACATCAACGGCGGCCAGCACGTGTAGGGCTCCGGCCTCATCCCCGCGCGAGCGCAGTTGCGCTCGCGCGGGGATGAGGGGTCGGTGGGCGCGGCTGCTCGGTATCGCAGCCCTATCAAATCAATCCGCGCAAAATTTGCGCGGCCTGCCAGCGCAGGCTGGCGTCCTCGACGTTGAAGGCGCTGGAGCATTCATCCTCGCGCTCCCCCTCCGCCAGCGCCGCGCCGCAATAGCGGCAGAGCCGCGCCGAGATCGCCGGCGCCTTGCCCGCGGCGTTGCGGCCAATCCGATAGCGCGCGAAATTCACGACGTTGGGGGGTGACGTTATGACTTTCTCAACCATGGCTGTCCTCGCGGCTTGTGACAGCGTTATTGCAGAAAGCTCTCGCGCAAACGTTCAGCGCAACGCTCAAATTTTAGCGGAGCAAATGAGGCGGGTTCCCTGGTTTTCCGCAAGTGCATGAAAGGCAAGGAAGACGGGCGGACGCCTTAATACCTCGGTGACTACAGCCACTTCTTCCATTTGAAAAAGAAGTACGGCCCGACCGCGGCGAGCAGCATCATGGCCAGCGCCATCGGGTAGCCGTGGACCCATTCCAGCTCCGGCATCATCTTGAAATTCATGCCGTAGACCGAGGCAATCAGGGTCGGCGGCATCAAGACCACCGCCATCACCGAGAACAGCTTGATGATGTTGTTCTGCTCGAGATTGACGACGCCGAGCATGGCATCGAGCACGAAGGTTATCTTGTTGGAGAGGTAGCTGGCATGATCGGTCAGCGAGGTGACGTCGCGCTGCATGGTCTTGAGCTGCTCGCGCATGTCCTTCGACCATTTGACGCCTTCGGTCGCGGCGGCGACGAAGGTCACCACCCGCCCGATCGAGACCAGGCTCTCGCGCACCTTGGAGGTCAAATCGCCCTTGCGGCCGATCGCGATCAGGATGTCGGAATAGCGCTTGGCCTGGCCGGTGCGCGCTCCCCCCTGGGGCTCGAAAACATCGTGGCTGATCGAGTCCATGTCGCCGCCGGCGCGCTCCAGAATGTCGGCATTGCGGTCGATCACGGCGTCCAGCAACTCCATCAGCACTATTTCGCCGGTGATCCCGCCCGGACAGGAACGCGCCAGCTTGTTTTCCACCAGCAGGAACGGCCTCGGCTCGTCATAGCGCACGGTCACGAGAAGATGGTTGGCGAGGATGAAGGTCACCGCCGTGGTACGGGGATTATCGGTGTCGGCCGCGCACATCAGCGTGGCCGTCATGTAGCGCGCGCCGTTCTCGATATAGAGCCGGCTGGAAATCTCGATTTCCTGCATATCCTCCCGGGTCGGCACCGCGATCCCGGCCAGCCGCTCCACCGCCCTGTCCTCCGCCTCGCTCGGCTTCACGAGGTCGATCCAGACCGCGTTCTCAGGCAGCGTCGTGACGTCGGCAGCCGCGACTTTTTTCAGCGAGGATTCGGCAGGAACGAACACCGAGAACATGAGCAACTCCGGAACCGGGCCGCGAGGGCCTGTTTTGGCCCCCACTTTCTATGAGTACCCAACAGGACTTAACTCGATTCTAGCAAGCGCTTCATGACGGGCGGATAACCGCATTTGCGGCGACGGGGTGGCGGCACCGTGGCGAGGATTTGGCAACGGGGCGCCCCTGCCCAAAATTCAGCCGGAAAACGGAAAAGTTGCGGCAAGAAAGACACAGCCCACGCGCTGCAGCGCGGAACAGGCATCCAAGCGCTGGGAATTATGGACGATTTCGCCGATACTGCCCTGAATGGAATCGTGGCGTTTGGGCCGCAATGTTGGCGTTCGGGCGCGAGACTTCGATTGGAACTGCAGATGTCGTCGCTAAGGGCAAAATTGGGAATCCTGGCCGCCGGCCTGATGCTGTCTGGCTGCATGCAGGCCACGACCTACCAGGCCGCCCCGGAGGCCACCCTCAAGCCTGCGGACAAGACCCAACTGGCCAAGGCACGCTACGAGAAGGTCGCGGTCGCCGAGCCGTTCCGCCGCGCCATCGTCGATTACCACCGCCGCGAGCAGCCGGGCTCGATCGTGGTCGATTCCGACAACCACTATCTTTATCTGGTGCAGGACGGCGGCAAGGCGATCCGGTACGGCATCACCGTGGGCGAGGAAGCGCTGGCCTTCTCCGGCATTGCGCGCGTCGGCAACATGGCGGAATGGCCGAAATGGACTCCTACCGCTGACATCCACAAGCGCATCGAAGGCCTGCCCGCGTCGGTGCCCGGCGGCGTCGACAATCCGCTCGGAGCCCGCGCGCTCTATTTGTACCAGGGCAACCGTGACACGCTGTTCCGGATTCATGGCACCAACCAGCCGGAATATATCGGCGCATCGATTTCCTCCGGCTGCATTCGCATGACCAACGAGGACGTCATCGACCTCTACAGCCGGGTCAAGCAAGGCACCATCGTGGTGGTGCTGGACCCGAAGCAGGGCGACTCGCCGCAAAATTCGAAGATGGCGCTGCAGGGCGGCGGCAATAGCGCCTTCTGATCCACCGATCACCTTCAAGCACTGAGCAAGCGCCGGTTTTGCCGGCGCTTTCCTGTTGACGGCGCAGTCCTGGGGTTCCGGCCCGGCTGGCGCGATCGGTCAGCGGCGGGATGACGGCGCCAAGCGGCGACCGTCCGGCGCCAGCCGCCCCTGCAAGATTTGCGGCAGAAAAGACACATCCAGCCTGCCGCAGCGCCGAACAGCCATGTAAATGCTGGAATTATGGTCGATTTCGGCGATAATGCATTTAATGGATTTGTGGCGTTTCAGGCGCAATGTTGGCGCGCGCGATCGCGAGACCTTCGATTGGAACTGCAGATGTCGTCGCTAAGGGCAAAATTGGGGATCCTGGCCGCCGGCCTGATGCTGTCCGGCTGCATGCAGGCCACGACCTACCAGGCCGCCCCGGAGGCCACCCTCAAGCCTGCGGACAAGGCCCAGCTGGCCAAGGCGCGTTACGCCAAGGGGGCGGTCGCCGAGCCGTTCCGCCGCGCCATCGTCGATTACCACCGCCGCGAGCAACCGGGCTCCATCGTGGTCGATTCCGACAACCACTATCTTTACCTGGTGCAGGACGGCGGCAAGGCGATCCGGTACGGCATCACCGTGGGCGAGGAAGCGCTGGCCTTCTCAGGCATTGCGCGCGTCGGCAACATGGCGGAATGGCCGAAATGGACTCCCACCGCTGACATCCACAAGCGCATCGAAGGCCTGCCCGCGTCGGTGCCCGGCGGCGTCGACAATCCGCTCGGAGCCCGCGCACTCTATCTGTACCAGGGCAACCGCGACACGCTGTTCCGGATTCACGGCACCAACCAGCCGGAATATATCGGCGCATCGATTTCCTCAGGCTGCATTCGCATGACCAACGAGGACGTCATCGACCTCTACAGCCGGGTCAAGCAAGGCACCATCGTGGTGGTGCTGGCTCCGAAGCAGGGCGACTCGCCGTACAATTCGAAGATGGCGCTGCAGGGCGGGGGCCAGGCCACGACGCATTAATCGCCCCGTCCATGGCAATACCGAAAGCGCCGGTTCTAGAGCCCCGTTCCGATTGAATCGGAACGGGGCTCCGTCTTTTTGTCTTGACGCGTTTTCTTCACGCGAACCGGTATCCACTTCGCTTGAAAACGCTCTATCGGCGCTTTCTTGTTGGCGGCTTTCTTGGCGAATAGGGAGTGGCGAATAGCGAGTAGAGAATAGTTAGACTCAAAGCAACGTTGGCCGAACCTTCTTTCCCCATTCACTATTCACTACTCGCTATTCGCCCTCCCTTCGCGCGGCGGAGCTTCCTCCGGCCGTTCGGCCGGCAGCAGCGGAGCCACCTGCGGCAGCGGATCCCACACGTTCCACTGGCAGATCCTGTAATTGTTGTTTCGCGCCGCGAGGTCGAGATGGATGTGGTCCTCGTGGTACCAGTCCGAGCCCGGCCCCAGCACGGTGGCGAACCGCGTGCAGACCGAACGCAGCACGTTCTCGCGCAGCTCCCGCGGCACCGTGCGATCGGTCAGCGAGATCGATTGGCCATTGGCCAATTTCAGGGAGCGCACGTCGAGCGCGTTGGCGCGGCCGTGCTCCGACAGCCTGGCGCCAACCACGCGGTTGCGGCCGCGGCACTCGAAGGAGTCGAAATTGTCGAGATCGCTGACCGTGCTGCCGAGGCTGGCCGCCAGCGGCGCCATGTCGGTGCGGATCCAGTCGGCGATCGCCGACGCCATGGGGCAGCGCAGGATCGCCGCGGGCTTCACGGTGACCTTGCGCTTGTCCGGCAGCACCACGGCCTCCAGCCGCACCAGGTCTTCGCCGCCGCAGCCACCGGCGCCGTTGATGTCGGGGATGCTGGGGGCGATCGCGATCGCCTCCGTCAGCGCCAGCCGGCAGGCCGAGGGCGGCGGCGGCGCCGGTGGTTCGGCGGCCTTGTCGGGGCCGGCGGACGCCGGCTTGTCGGCCGCGGGCTGTTCGGGCCCGGGCTTGTCGGTATCTACCTTGTTGGAATCCCTGGGCGCCTCGGCCGGGCGCGGCCGCGGCAGCGGGACGGCGCCGGGGAGCATGGCTCCGCGCAGCTTCGGCTTGCCCTGCCCGAACAGGTCGCCCCATGGGTCCTGCCCGGCCTTGCGGGCCGCCGCCGGCTCGACTGGCGCGCCGAGCAGCAGCAGGACCGCGGCAACGGTAACCATTGCCGCTTCCTTGCCACCAAAGACGCCATAAGGCCATTTGCGGCTTGATTTCTCCGCGCTACAGTTCATGAGAACCCATAGCGCGACCAGCAAACCTGGGAACCGGTTTTGCGTCCGATCGCGCGGTAAAATATGAAGAGCGCAGCAACTTATCGCCAAGCCGCCCGTATCCGGGCAGGTCTCGGGCGAGACAATAACGATCAGGAGGGACGTTCGTATGCTCGGATTGATGCAAGATTGGCCTTTGCTTTGTCACCGGATTATCGAGCATGCGGCGAAGTATCACGGCACACAGGAAGTCGTAACGCGGTCGGTCGAAGGCCCCATTCATCGGACCAATTACGCCGAAATTCATGCCCGTGCGCTGAAAGTCTCGCAACGGCTGGAACACGACGGCATCAAGCTCGGCGACCGGGTCGCCACCATCGCATGGAACACCTGGCGCCATCTGGAAGCCTGGTACGGCATCATGGGCATCGGTGCGATCTGCCATACCGTCAATCCTCGGCTGTTCCCCGACCAGATCGCCTGGATCATCAACCACGCCCAGGACCGCGTGGTGATGACCGACATCACCTTCGTGCCGATCCTAGAAAAGATCGCGGGCCAGCTGCTGAGCGTCGAACGTTACGTCGTGCTGACCGATAAGGCGCACATGCCGCAGACCACGCTGAAGAACGCGGTCGCCTACGAAGACTGGATTGCGCAAGCCGACGGCAAGTTCGAGTGGAAGAATTTCGACGAAAACACCGCCGCCGCGATGTGCTACACTTCGGGCACCACAGGCGATCCCAAGGGCGTGCTGTATTCGCATCGTTCCAACGTGCTGCACGCACTGATGGCCAACAACGGCGACTCGCTGGGCGCCAACGCTGCCGACACCATGCTGCCGGTGGTTCCGCTGTTCCATGCCAACAGCTGGGGCATCGCATTCTCGGCGCCCTCGATGGGCACCAAGCTGGTGATGCCCGGCGCCAAGCTCGACGGCGCCTCGGTCTATGAGCTGCTGGATACCGAGAAGGTGACGCATACCGCCGGCGTTCCGACGGTGTGGCTGATGCTGCTCAACCATATGGCTGCAGGCGATCTCAAGCTGCCTCATCTGCGAATGGTGGTGTGCGGCGGATCGGCAATGCCGCGCACGATGATCAAGTCGTTCGTCGACATGGGCGTGAAGGTACGCCACGCCTGGGGCATGACCGAAATGAGCCCGATCGGCACGCTCGCCACGCTGAAGCCGCCGTTCGACAAACTCACCGGCGAGGAGCGGCTCGATATTCTGCAGACCCAGGGCTACCCGCCGTTCGGCGTCGAGATGAAGATCACCGACGACGCCGGCAAGGAACTGCCGTGGGACGGCAAGACCTTCGGACGGCTCAAGGTCTCCGGTCCCGCGGTGGCGAAAGCCTATTTCCGGCTCGACTCCAGCATCCTCGACGAGGAAGGCTATTTCGACACCGGCGACGTCGCCACCATCGACGCGCACGGCTACATGCGGATCACCGACCGTTCCAAGGACGTGATCAAGTCCGGCGGCGAGTGGATCTCGTCGATCGACCTCGAAAACCTCGCGGTCGGACATCCCGCGGTGGCGGAAGCCGCCGTGATCGGCGTCTATCACCCGAAATGGGATGAGCGTCCGCTGCTGATCGTGCAGCTCAAGCAGGGCCAGACCGCGACGCGCGAGGACATCCTGAAGTTCATGGACGGCAAGATCGCCAAATGGTGGATGCCGGATGACGTCGCCTTCGTCGACGGCATTCCGCACACGGCAACGGGCAAGATCCTGAAGACCGCGCTGCGCGACCAGTTCAAGAGCTACCGTTTCCCCAACGCCGCGGCGTAGGGGATCCTATTTCCTTCTCCCCCTGTGGGAGAAGGTGGCCGTAGGTGGCCTTTGGCCGCCGTCCTTCAGATGGACGCCGATGCTTTGCATCGGCTGTGCGCAGTCCGCGCCCGGATGAGGGGTTTGCATCCGCGGAGACAGACCCCTCACCCGTCCGCAACGCTTTGCGTCGCGTCCACCCTCTCCCACAAGGGGAGAGGGAAGCAAGGGCCCCAGCCCAATCCTCCCTTGAATTTGCCGTTAGTCCGTGGTCTCAAGCGGACCAGTGTGCAGCCCGGCGCGATTTTGCCCGGCAAGGCTTCAAACCCGGCAGATTTCCGAGCCATGGCCCGCAGGTTTTCCGCTCCCTACCAGTCGGAGCCCGTATCCAGCCTCGCCACATGGGCGCGCAACCTTGCGGTGTTCTCGGTCGTCGCGGTGCTGGTTTCGATCCTGATCGTCCGCTTCGGCTTCCTCGAGGTGAGACCGGCGCTGGCGACGTTCTTCGGTGCGCTGGCCTGCGCCGGGCTTTCCATCCTGACGGGCTTCGCCGCCTTCGTCGCGATCTGGCAGAATGGATCGCGCGGCATGAGCCGCATCCTGCTGGCGTTCCTGATCGACGCGCTGGTGCTGGCCTACCCGGCCTATCTCGGCCTGCAATACCGCAAGCTGCCGCCGATCCACGACATCACCACCGATCCGATCGATCCGCCGCGCTTCGAAGCGCTGGCGCGGTTGCGCACCGGCGAAGGCGCCAATACCGCGGTCTATGCCGGTCTCTATTCCGCCGAACAGCAACGGCTGGCCTATCCCGATATCGAGACCGTCGAACTCGAGGTTCCGGCGCAGCGGGCCTTTGAGGTCACGCTGGCGCTCGTCACCAAGCGCAAATGGCTCGTGATCGACGAACGCGCGCCGCAGCCGCCGCGCCGCATCGGCCGCATCGAGGCGGTGGCGCGGACGCCGATCATGGGATTCCGCGAGGACGTCTCGATCCGCATCACCCCCGACGGCGAGGGCTCGCGCGTCGATATCCGCTCCTCGTCGCGCTATTTCGAGAGCGATCTCGGCAGCAACGCCGCGCGCATCGCCAAGCTGATCGAGGACATCAACAGCGCCGTCGACAACGCCAAGCCCGTAGTGAAGAAACCGCAGGCGCCGGCGAAGCCGCAGGGCAAGACGGTGAAGAAGTGAAGGGGCGAATGGCGAATGAGAAGAGGCGAATAGCGAATGGCGAGTAGCGAAAGAGGAGCCACAGACGGGCTCCCTTCCCTATTCGCCACTCGCCATTCGCTATTCGCGCTTCACGCCATCCGATAGCTTCCCCCGATCACCGGGTCGCCGTCGGTCGCGACGATGCCGCGGCCGACCAGATCTTCCAGATGCGCCAGCACGGAATAGCCGGCCGCATTCGTCAGCCGCGGGTCGATGCCGATATAGACCGCGCGCACGATGGTCGGGATGTCGGCCTCGCCCTTGGCGAGGCGATGCAGAATGGAAGCTTCGCGCCCCTGGCGATGCCTGGTCAGGAAACGCACATAGCGCTGGGCTTCCGGGATTTCCGGGCCGTGGCCGGAGAAGTAGAGATCCTCGCTCCGCTCCGCCAGCCGGTCGAGCGAGGCCATGTAATCGATCATCGATCCGTCCGGCGGCGCCACGATCGAGGTCGACCAGCCCATCACGTGATCACCGACGAAATTGATTCCACGCTCCGCCCAGGCGAACGCCAGGTGATTGGCGGTATGGCCCGGCGTCGCTACCGCCTCGAGCTGCCAGCCCGAACCTTCGATCACATCGCGGTCCTTCACCTCGACATCCGGCCGGAAGTCGCGATCGGCGCCGGATTCCGGACTGTGCTTCTCGCTCTCGAAGCGCGGCCGCGAGGCGCGGTGCGGCCCCTCGGCATAGACGGTGGCGCCGGTCGCCGCCTTGATCCTTGCCGTGTTCGGCGAGTGGTCGCGGTGGGTATGGGTGACCAGGATATGCGTCACGGTCTCGTTGCGCACGGCGTCCAGCAGCGCCGCCGCATGGGCTTCGTCGGCGGGGCCGGGATCGATGATCGCGACATTGCCCTTGCCCACGATGTAACTGACGGTGCCGGTGAAGGTGAACGGGCTCGGATTGTCGCAGAGCACGCGGCGCACGCCGGGACGGACTTCCTCGACCACGCCGGGCCTGAGCGGGAAATCGCGGTTGAACGGGATGTCGTCGTTGTCGGCCATGGGGGATGCCTGCTCTCACGTCATTCCGGGATGGCCCGAAGGGCCAGACCTAAGATGTGCAATTGCACATCGGGGAATCTCGACGGGTAGAATGATGCGGCTCGAGATTCCGGGTTCGCGTCTTCGACGCGCCCCGGAATGACGGCAGTTGATCCTACGAAAACGCCTGAATGCCCGTGATCGCGCGGCCCAGGATCAGGGCGTGGACATCGTGGGTGCCTTCATAGGTGTTGACGGTTTCCAGGTTCGCGGTGTGGCGCATCACGTGATATTCGATCTGGATCCCGTTGCCGCCGTGCATGTCGCGGGACATCCTGGCGATGTCGAGCGCCTTGCCGCAATTGTTGCGCTTGACGATCGAGATCATCTCCGGCGCCATCTTGCCTTCGTCCATCAGCCGGCCGACCCGCAGGCTGCCCTGCAGGCCGAGCGCGATCTCGGTCTGCATGTCCGCGAGCTTCTTCTGCACCAGTTGCGTCGCCGCCAAGGGCCGGTTGAACTGCTTGCGGTCGAGCGTGTATTGCCGCGCGCGCGCCATGCAGTCTTCCGCAGCCCCCATCACGCCCCAGGAAATGCCGTAGCGGGCGCGGTTGAGGCAGCCGAACGGCCCCTTCAGGCCCGATACATTGGGCAACAGCGCGCTCTCCGGCACCTCGACGCCTTCCATCACGATCTCGCCGGTGATGGAGGCGCGAAGCGAGAGCTTGCCGCCGATCTTCGGCGCCGACAGGCCCTTCATGCCCTTCTCGAGAATGAAGCCGCGGATCTGGTTGTCGTGGGCGGTCGACTTGGCCCACACCACGAACACGTCGGCGATCGGCGCGTTGGAAATCCACATCTTGGAACCGGTCAGCCGGTAGCCGTCCGAGGTCTTCTCGGCGCGGGTCTTCATGCCGCCGGGATCGGAGCCGGCATCCGGCTCGGTCAGGCCGAAGCAGCCGACCCATTCGCCGGTGGCGAGCTTGGGCAGGTACTTCTTGCGCTGGTTCTCGTCGCCATAGGCGTAGATCGGGTGCATCACCAGCGACGACTGCACGGAGTTCATCGAGCGATAGCCGGAATCGACGCGTTCGATCTCGCGCGCCACCAGGCCATAGGCCACGTAGCTCGCGTTGGCGCAGCCATATTCCTCCGGCAGCGTGATACCGATCAGGCCGAGCTCACCCATCTCGTTGAAAATCTCGCGGTCGGTCTTCTCTTCGAGATAGGCCTTGGTGATGCGCGGCAAGAGCTTGTCCTGCGCATAGGCGCGCGCGGTGTCGCGGATCATGCGCTCGTCTTCGGTGAGCTGCTCGTCGAGCATGAACGGATCGTCCCACTGGAATTCGACCGAAGCCGGCTTGTCCTTGGCCTGGGGGCGCACGCTCATGAAAGTTCCTTTCGATCCTTGCGAATTTGCCAGCCAAAATAGAGCGCTATGGGGTCAAGCGCAATTGGATTGGTCCTTGACGTCATTCCGGGGCGAGCGCAGCGCGAACCCGGAATCTCGAGATTCCGGGTCTGGTCCTTCGGACCATCCCGGAATGACAGCGCGGCCGCGTTTAGCCTTCAAGCTGTTCGTTGGAGAGGATCTCGATCCCGAAACCGGACAGTCCCTTGTAGTCGTGCACCGACGACGTCAGGTGACGGATCGAGGTGACGCCGAGATCGCGCAGGATCTGCGCGCCGACGCCGACCTCGCGCCATTGCCGGTTGCGGTCGGCTTCCGCCGACTTCTCCTCCGGGAGCGGCGAGACCGGAACGCCGGCCGCGCCATCGCGCAGGTAGATCAGCACGCCGCTGCCGTTCTTCCTGAAATGCTCCAGCACCGCCTGCATGCGCTTCGGCCCGGTGAAGATGTCCTTGACGATATTGGGCTTGTGAAACCGCGTCAGCACGTTCTTGCCGTCGCCGACGCCGTTATAGACGAAAGCGACATGGGCGATGGAATCGAACGGCGAGCGATAGGCGTAGCCCTGCAGCGGTCCGATCGGGCTGTCGGTCGTGAAGGTCGAAACCCGCTCGATCAGTTTCTCGCGCGCCTGGCGGTAGGCGATCATGTCGGCGATGGTGACATGCTTGAGCTTGTGGCTGGCTGCGAATTTGGCGACCTGCTCGCCCTTCATGACCGTGCCGTCGTCGTTCATCAGCTCGCTGATGACGCCGACCGGCGGCAGCCCCGAGAGCTTGCACAGGTCGACCGCGGCCTCGGTATGGCCGGAGCGCAGCAGCACGCCGCCGTCGCGGGCGATCAGCGGAAAAATATGGCCGGGCCGGGCAAAATCATTGGCGCCGACGTTCGGATTGGCCAGCGCGCGGCAGCAGGAGGCGCGCTCGTCGGCCGAAATGCCGGTGCCGTTGTCGGGCTTGTAGTCGATCGACACCGTGAACGCGGTGGTGTGGGCGGATTCGTTGTGCGCCACCATCGGATCGAGCCGCAGCCGGCGCGCGTCCTCGGTGGTGATCGGCGCGCAGACGATACCGGAGGTGTGGCGGATGATGAACGCCATCTTGTCGGCGGTGCACAGCGACGCTGCGACGATCAGATCGCCCTCGCCTTCGCGGTCTTCGTCGTCGGTGACGACGACGAGCTCGCCGTGGGCGAAGGCATGCAGTACTTCCTGGATCGGGTCGGCCATATTCTCAAAGTCTCTCACTTCGTGCCGGGCAGCATTAGCCGGACTCGGAACGCCGCGCCAGCATCATTACGCAGGGCAGAACGGCGCTGCAGGGGTGCCGGATAGCGGCGATCCCGGCAGGCCGCGGGCGCCTGATAGCGTAGCACGGAGGCGCTTACGGCAGCACTTCCTTGCGTTCGGCGAGCTGCGCATCGATCTCGGCGCGCTTGTCTTCCAGGAGGCCGGCGTCGGCGGCCTCGATCACCGCGTAGAGTTCGTGGGCATCGGTAATCCGGGTGACGGTCACATAGTCCGCGCCGGCGGCGTAGAGATCCCCGACGTCGGACAACAGATCGGCGGTGGCGACGATCTTGGCGGTCGGGTTGAGCGCACGCACGTGCCGGACCAGCTTTTCGTTGTTGGCGCCCTTCAGGAGCGAGTCGGGCACGCTCAGGATGATGAGTTCCGCCTTGCCGACGCCGGCATGCACCAGGGTATCGACGTTGCTGATATCGCCGTAGATCACGTGCAGGCCGCGATCCGCCAGGGTGCGGAACACATTCGGATTGAAGTCGACCACGCTGATCTGATCGAGCAGGGATTCGTTCTGGCGTCCGATCTCGCTCAAAAGCGCGCTGGCGGCACGAAAAAAGCCGAGGATCACGATCCGCCGCGCCTCGCCGTGGCCGCCGTCGTCGTGGCCGGCGTCGTGCGCATGGCCGTGGTCGAGATCGCGCAGGCCGATCCGCTTCAAGGGGCCGATCGCAAACCGCGTGATCTGGTCGCTGCGCATGATCACGAAGGTGGAGAGCACCGCCAGCACCACGAAGGCGAAAGAGGCCGCGCTCGCGGTCTGGGTCTGGATGTGCCCGGCGGCAACGCCGGTCTGGATCACCACCAACGAGAATTCGCTGATCTGCGCCAAATTGAGCGCCGGCAGCAGGCTGGCGCGCAGGCCCTGCTTCATCAGATAGAGCGGCGCGAACGTCGTCACCACGCGGCTCACCACCGTGAAGGCCGCGATCACCAGCGCCAGCCCGATCACCGACATGTTCGGAATCGGGATCGTCATGCCCAATGCGACGAAGAACAGCGTGATGAAGAAATCGCGCAAGGTCGTGACCTTGGCGGTGACGTCGAGCGCATAGGGAAAGGTCGAGAGCGAGACGCCCGCCACCAGCGATCCCATTTCGCGCGACAAATGCAGTTGCTCGGCGATCTCGCCGATCAGGAAGCACCATGCCAGCGCGCCGAGCAGGATCAGTTCGGGGCGGCGCGCGATCTGGTGGAACAGCCGCGGCAGGACGTAGCGGCTCAGCACCAGCGCGGTCGCCACCAGCACGCCGACCCGGCCGACCGACAGCAGGATCACGCTGACCTGGAGATTGGCGAGGCTCGGCTGCACCGCCAGGAACAGGATGGCGAAGATGTCCTGCAGCACCAGCACGCCGAGCGTGATGCGTCCGGGCAGCGTGTCGAGCTCGCGCTTTTCGTACAGCACCTTGACGATGATGACGGTGGAGGAAAGCGCGCAGGCGATGGTAAGATACAGCGCATCGAAACCGCCGCCGCCCATCGCGAGCCCAATGCCCATGAAGAAGGCGATGCCGAGCACGCAGCCGCCGACCAGCTGCCCGCCGGCGGCGAACAGGATCACCCGGCCGGCGCGCACGATCTTCTTGAGGTCGATTTCCAGCCCGATCATGAACAGCATGAAAATCAGGCCGAGTTCGGAGATGACGGTGATCGATTCCTGCGACTTGACCCAGCCCATCCCGAATGGACCAATGAAGAAGCCGGCGATAAGGTAGGCGAGGATCAGCGGCTGGCGGAAGAAATGGGCGAGAAGCCCGAGCCCCCAGGCGAACAGGATGCATAAGGTGATATCGCGAATAAGCTCATGCATGACTAAGGACCTCCCCTCGCCGCAACCTAAAGGCAGGAGCTTGAAGGTCAAACAAGCAATGTGTCACATCCGGACGGGATACGTTCTTTTGGCGATTCTGGCCTTGCTGTCGATGCCTTGCGCGCCTGCCGCGCACGCCCAGGCGGCCAGCATCGAGCAGACTTTTGCGAGTTCCCTGACCGCGATGCCCACCGAAGGCCTCGTCGTGTCGGGTGCGTTCTATGTTCCGGTCTATTCCAGCGTGTCGATGAGCCAGGGCAAGTTGCGCGCGGATTTCTCGGTGACGCTGAGCATCCACAACGCCTCGGAAACGAGGCCGCTGGTGCTGCGGCGAATCGCCTATTTCGACACCGCGGGCAAGCTGGTGGAAAGCCACCTCAAGGCCCCGGTGGCGCTGAAGCCGTTCTCGACCGTCGAGGTGTTCGTTCCCACCACCGACATCCGCGGCGGCACCGGGGCCAATTTCGTGGTGGACTGGGCCGCGTCCGGCGAGATCGCCGAACCCGTGATCGAGGCGCTGATGGTCGGCAGCATCGGCAGCGGGCATTACGCCTTTACGACCCAGGGCCGGCCTGTAAAGGTGATCGGCAGGAACTAGCCTGCCATCGAAGCCCGGGCATCCGGGCCCCTCAAGCAAGAAAATCAAACGGGGATGACGTCCATGACCGCAGCGCAATTCGACTTCGCACCATTGCTTCCGGCGGGATTGCCGGCGCCGGCCGCGAGGTGGACCGGACTGGCGAAATACAGTTTCGTCGGCGGCAACAACGATCCCGACCAGGTTCCGGTCGAAGGCCTGATCGGCGCCGTCAACGCGGTGCTCAGGCGCGAGGGCCAAACGCTTGCCACCTACGGGCTGGCCAGCGGCCCGCAGGGCTACCGGCCGCTGCGCGAATTCCTCACCAAAAAACTCAAGCGCGACGCCGGCATCGACTGCACCGCCGACGACATCCTGATCGTCTCCGGCTCGCTGCAGGCGCTCGATCTCGTCAACGCCACGCTGCTGGCGCGCGGCGATACCGTCATCATCGAGCAGGACACCTATCAAGGGGCGATCAACCGGCTGACCCGGCTCGGCGTCAACATCGTCGGCATTCCGCTCGACGATCAGGGAATGCGGATGGACGCGCTGGAGAAGGCGCTGGCCGACCTCAAGAGCAAAGGCATCACGCCGAAATACATCTACACCATCCCCACCGTGCAGAACCCGACCGCCACCATCATGCCGGAATCGCGCCGCGCCGAACTTCTCAAACTGTCGCAGCAATATGGCGTGCCGGTTTTCGAGGACGATTGCTACGCCGACCTGGTCTGGGACGGCAAGCGCCCGCCCGCGCTCTACGCCATGAGCAAGACCGGCGGCGTGATTCACATCGGCTCGTTCTCGAAATCGATTGCGCCGGCGCTGCGGGTCGGCTTCATCGTTGCGCCCTGGGCGATCCTGTCGCGGATGCTGGCGCTGAAGACCGACGCCGGTTCCGGCGCGCTCGAGCAGATGGTGCTGGCGGAATATTGCACGCCACATTTCGCCGCGCATGTGCCGAAGCTGGCGCGCGGCCTGCGCGCCAAGCTCGACACGCTGATGGAGGCGCTCAACGAGCAGTTCGGCACCGCGGCTGAATTCGAAGACCCCAAGGGCGGCATCTTCCTGTGGGTGAAACTGCCCGACAACGTCGATACGCTGAAGCTGTACCAGGCCGCACTTGCCGCCGGCGTCGCCATCAATCCCGGGCCGGAATGGTCGACCGACAAGGCCTATGCCGGCAGCCGGTTGCGGCTGTGCTTCGCCAGTCCCTCGCACGAGCAGATCCGCGAGGGCGTAGCGGTGCTGGCCGAAGTCTGCCGCAAGGAATTCGGCGTCCCGGCGCGAATTGCCAATGTGGAGAAGCAGGTTCGCGCCTGATCGGAACACGGTTCCGAGATCGCGCAACTGCGATTGCAGCCTGCCTGCCCCTCAATTTGCGCGCTTGTGCGGCATAGGCCTCCTGAGGCAAAATGTCTTCTTTCGACAAGACGGCGATCGCCGCAGCACTCGGACTGCGGCTTCGGTTGGAGGTCGGAGGATGCAAAGGTTCATTTGCGAACAAAACATCGCTCATTTTCAGAAACTTCTAGCAGAGGCGACGGACCCTGCCCTGCGCCGAACGCTTGACGGCCTGCTGAAGTCCGCGCGGCGCGATCTCGCGATGCTGGAATCGACGGAGTTCGGCGCAGAGGAATCGCCGCTCGAAGCGCGCCGGCGGCGGAACGGCGACGCAAATGGAATCAGACAGCAGTTTCAACCCGAATTTGAAGCGTCGTCGCATCCCTACATGCTGCTCGATCCGGCGCCCGGCCTGCTGATCGTCGACATCAACGACGCCTATGCCCAGGCCACTTTCACCAGACGCGAGGACGTGGTCGGCCGCTCGCTGTTCGAGATCTTTCCGGACAACCCCGACGACGCGCTCGCCGACGGCGTCAGCAATCTCTACACCTCGCTGCGGACGGTGGTGAAGACCGGCCAGGCACACGCCATGGCGATCCAGCGCTACGATATCCGCGATCCCGACGGTGAATTCGTCGAGCGTTACTGGCAACCGGTCAATTCGCCGATTCACGACAGGGATGGCATCCTGATCTTTCTATTGCATCATGTCGAGGACGTGACCGCGGACGTGCTGTCGCCGGCGGGGCGGGCACAGCCCGACCCGGATCATCCGTCGACGTGAAACTCGACGTTGACCTGACCGCTGCCGCTGGACGGAAAGTAGTCGCAGAGCTGCTCGGCGGCGCCGTGAAAACCGTCCCAGCCGAGTGCTGCAAACAGCATGATAGTATCGGCCATGCCGCCCTCGCCGTTGCACTTGACGGCGTAGTCCGGGAGCATGTCGATGAACTCGCGATAGCGGCGCTGCTGCCACAGCTCGAGCACGCGCAGATCGACCTGACGGTTGAATTCGCTCGCCACCGACGTCCACGCCTCCGGCCCGAGCTGCTTGTTGGGCCAGAGCCGGTGCGACAGCGATCCGCTGGCGAGAACCGCCACCCGTTCGCCTGACCGTTCGATCGCGCGCCGCGTCGCCTCACCAAGAAGGCGGCTCTCCTCCAGCGAGGTGAACAGCGGCGAGGCGACCGAGACCACCTTGGCCCAGCCGTCGGGGTTCATGTAGTGCATCGGCACGATGGTGCCGTATTCGAGCCCGAGGCTTGCGACCTTGTGGGCGATGACATTGAGGCCGGCCTCGCCGGCCTCTTTCGCGATCGCCTCGGCGAGCGCGGTATCTCCCGGCAGGTCGTAGCGCAAATCCTGGATCATCTGCGGGGCTTCGTGGCTGGTGAACGACCCCTGATGGTGCGGATTGGCATTGATGTGGTAGCCGAAATTCGACAGCCAGTGCGTATCGAACACCACGAAGGTCGAGACGCGGCGGTCCTTGGCGCGGCGGCCGAGTTCGCGCAGCGCCCGCACCGCGCCCGCCCGCGCCGACTTGAGCGGACTACCCTCGGCCTCGGATAGCATCAGCGACGGGACGTGGCTGACCTTGGCGGCAAGAACGAGCTGTCCCATCGAATTCCTTTCCTCGGCGGCTATTGGCCGCTGCGGAACGCTTGCGCGATCCGGAGCAGCAGCATGATCGACACGTTGCCCTTGCCGACCTCGATCTGGGCAATATACCGCTCGGAAATGCCGGACCTGCGGGCGAGTTCCCGGCGCGACATCCCTCGGAGCATGCGCGTGTCGCGCACGCGTTCGCCGAGCTGGACGAGAAATTCGCTTTCCGAACGCCCGAATGCTTCGCCGGGCGCTGCCGCCTGCGCGGCAAAGCCGGAGGGCGCTTTCGCCCGAATCTGGGGTTCGCTGTTTGCCACGGTTCAGCCCTTACGGCCGGCATGGTCGCCCAGGCGCCCGGGCGGCCGCATTGACGCGGATCAAATCGCCTGCACATGCCATCGGCGCGTTGCGCGGCGACATCGAAGTGTTAAGCTCCCTTGGTCTCACGAAGGCGGGGGCGGAATATGAATCGGCATTGGTGTCGATTGACGCTGGCATTGCTGTTTGGCTTGCCGCTCACATTCAACGCATCCGCGGAATCGGCAGCCCAGGCCGCACGCGAATGGGGATTGATCGGGTCATGGGCGCTGGACTGTTCAGTCCCTCCCGGCCAGGGCCAGGGCACCCTGCTCGTCTATGAAGTCAAGCCGGACGGCCACCTCGTGCACAAGCGCGACTTCGGTGACGCCAAGGATGAAAATAAAGTGCTGAGCGCCATGGTTTCCGACAACGGCATGCTGCATCTGCGGGTTTCATTCTCGAAGCTGAAAGTGACCCGTGAATTCGGCGTGATGAAACAGCCCGACGGGACGATACGGGCGATGTACAACCGCAATGCGAAGGAAGAATACACCATCAAGGACGGCAACTTCACCGCCAACGGCAATCCCAGCCCGGCGCAGCACAAATGCAAGTAGCGGATGCAAGTAGCGAACGCGCCCCGCCCTAATCCCACACCGGCGCGAAGGCGGGATTGACGCAGCGTTTGTCCTTCGGCAACGCCGCGATCGCCTTGATGTCCTCGTCATCGAGCCCGACATGCAGCGCCTCGAGATTGGCCTTCTGACTCTCGCTGCGCGACGCTTTCGGGATCGCGGCCACGCCGTCCTGGTCGAGCAGCCATTTCAGCGCCACCTGCGCCGCGCTGGCGCCGTGCTTGCGGCCGATCGCCATCAGCGTCTCGTCAGACGCCACGCGCCCTTGCGCCAGCGGGCAATAGGCCACCAGCGGGATCGACCTCGCGCCGAGATATCGGCGCAGCGGCGTCTGATCCAGCATGACATGATATTCGACCTGGTTGCAGGCGATCGGCGCCCCGATCTCCTCGACCACGGTCTTCAACAGCGCGAGGTTGAAATTGGCGACCCCGATGGCGCGGGTGCGGCCCTCTTCCTTCAGCTTCATCAGCGTTTCGAAGATCGCCGGCAGGTTCATGTTTCTCGACGGCCAATGCACCAGATAGAGATCGACGCGATCGAGCCCGAGCTCGTTCAGGCTGGCGTCGAACGCCCGGCGGATCGCGTCCGGCGCCAGGTTCTCGTGCCAAACCTTGGTGGTGACGTGCAGATCCCCGCGCGCGACGCCGGAAGCGGCAATCGCCGCGCCGATCGCTTCCTCGTTGCCGTACATCTCCGCGGTGTCGATATGCCGGTAGCCGAGACCGAGCGCGCTTTCCACCGCCGCCCGGCAGGCATCGCCCTGCAGGCGAAAGGTGCCGAGCCCGAGCCGCGGCAGGCTGATGCCCTGGGTTTGCAGAGGTTCCATGGATACTCCTGGGGGCTCGAACCGCCGGACGAGCAGCGGCGATGCGGCGTGAACGGGTTTTTGTTGAGGTGATCGGTGAGAGAGCGTATCAGCGATAGTCTGCCCGCGGCGCCGGGCTCAAATCAAGATCGGGTTAGATAGACGATGGGCAAGGCGTTACGACAATGGCTGGAGAGCCATGAACTGCCCGCGATCGTTGCCGGCGTGGTCGGCGTGCTGGTGGTCCTGTCGCTCCTATTGGTGCTGGGCGGCTATCTGTTCGTGACGCGCTGAACTATATCGCGCCTGATCGCGCCGGCGCCCGGGTCACTTCCAGTTACAGATGCCGCCGGTCCTGCACGGCCAGGCCTGAATCCGCGTATCCGACGCCTGCGCATCGAGCGGATTGCCGTGCCGCCGCGCCAGCTTGGTGCGGGCTGCGCGGCGCGGCTCCTCCGCGCGCTGATGCGCAATGCGAGCCTTGGTCGGCGTGGCGCGTTCGGCGCGGGCCGTCGAGGGCGCGCGATCGGCCCGTGCCTCGATCCGAACCGGCGCGAAGCGGGCGTCAGGCCCCAGCCGCTTCGGCGACAGCGCCGCCCTGGAAAGGTCGAGACCGAGGAACTCATCCGGACGATACTCGTCCGCGACCGAAACGCCGCTCCATGCCAGCAGCATGATGCAGATCATGGCGGCCAAGCCGTCTCGGAAGAGATTTTTGGGGACCATCGAAGGCCTCCTGAAACACTCAAAAAGGGAACACCCATCATCTAGGAAGCAGAACGCGCAATGCCAGCCGATCCTGCCGGCAAGGTTAGCGCGGCGGGTGCTGCAAGCTGTCCCCGCCCCCGTCACTGCTTGGCGCTTTGCTCTCCTGTGGGTAATTCGCCCGGAAGCGCCCCTCAGAATAGATGTCCTATCTATCACTTGTTGACAGTTTAACATCATTAATTACCATGGACCAATGATGTTTGATATCCACCGGGGACCCGCCAGTGAGGCAAACGCATGATCACGGCAGCTCAGTTGCGGGCGGCCCGGGTGCTTCTCGGCATCGACCAACGCCAGCTCGCGGAGCTGTCCGGACTTTCGGTGCCCACCATTCAACGCATGGAGGCAAGTGAAACGATGGTTCGGGGCAACGTCGATTCACTGGTCAAGCTGATCGCCGCATTCGACGCGGCCGGGATCGAGATGATCGACGAAGGAGCCGTCAGTCATTCGCAGGGGCGCGGGGTACGGCTGAGAGCCCCTTCAGGTTCGGCCAAGCCGCTTCCGGGCGCTCGATCGGACAACAAATGATTGCTGCGCTCGCTGTCTCCGCCGTCGTCCTGCAAATGTCCTGCGTCGCGGGGTTGCTCGGGCTCGCGATTCTCGCGATCGCATTGAGCCGCAGCAAGAGCGCCACCGCGGTGATCTACGGCGCGACGTTGGTAATCTGCCTGGCCGCCCTGGCCGGGTCCCTCATTTGGCTGCTTGGCGGCGCGGCCAAAGCCACCGAACTGATCCTGCCGATCGGATTGCCGTGGCTCGGCGCCCATTTTCGCCTCGACGCCCTGGCTGCGTTCTTCCTGATCGTCGTCAACCTGGGCGGCGCGGCGGCAAGCCTCTACGGGCTCGGCTACGGCCACCACGAGCATACGCCGTATCGCGTGCTTCCGTTCTTCCCCGCCTTCCTGGCCGGCATGAACCTCGTGGTGCTGGCGGACGATGCATTCTCCTATCTCCTGTGCTGGGAATTCATGTCGCTCGCATCCTGGGCGCTGGTGATGGCGCACCACCGCGAAGCCGGCAACGCCAAGGCGGGCTACGTCTATCTGGTGATGGCAAGCTTCGGCACGCTGGCGCTGCTGCTGGCGTTCGGCCTGCTGGCCGGAGCGGCCGGAGACTACGGCTTTGCCGCCATTCGCAATGCGCCGCATACGCCGTATGTAGCCGCATTGGTATTGATCCTGATGCTGCTCGGGGCCGGTTCGAAGGCCGGCCTGGTGCCGCTGCATGTCTGGCTGCCGCTCGCGCATCCGGCGGCTCCGAGCCACGTTTCGGCGCTGATGAGCGGCGTCATGACCAAGGTCGCGATCTACGGATTCATCCGCGTCGTCTTCGATCTCCTGGGACAGCCGAGCTGGCCGGCGAGCGTGATCGTTCTCTTCCTCGGCAGCATCACCGCCGTCATGGGCATCCTGTATGCGATGATGGAGAAGGACCTGAAGCGCCTTTTGGCCTACAGCACGATCGAAAACGTCGGCATCATCTTCGTCAGCCTCGGCCTGGCGCTGGCGTTTCAGGCCAACGGCCTGAAGCTGCCCGCCGCACTCGCCTTCACGGCCGCGCTGTTTCATGTGCTCAACCACTCGTTCTTCAAGAGCCTGCTGTTCTTCGGAGCCGGCGCCGTCCTGATGTCGACCGGCGAACGCGACATGGACAAATTGGGCGGCCTGATCCACCGGATGCCATTCACCAGCTTCGTCGTGCTGGTGGGCTGCGTCGCGATCTCGGCGCTGCCGCCCTTCAACGGCTTTGTTTCGGAATGGCTGATGTTCCAGGCCGTGCTGCAAAGTCCGGAACTGCCGCAATGGGCCTTGAAAATCATGGTGCCTGCGGTAGGCGCCATGCTGGCGCTGGCCGCGGCACTGGCAGCCGCCTGCTTCGTCAAGGCATTCGGCGTGACCTTTCTCGGGCGGCCGCGCAGCCCGGCGGCGGAAACCGCCGGCGAAGTCGATCGCTACTCGCTTTCGGCGATGTTCATCCTCGCCGCGCTCTGCCTCTTGGCCGGCATCCTGCCGGGGCCGGTGATGGACGCGCTGTCGCCGGTCGCGGTCGAGATCCTCGGCGGTCGCCTGCCGGTGCAGGCCCATGTGCCGTGGCTGACGATCGTGCCGATCAGCGAAAGCCGGGGCTCCTATAACGGATTGCTGGTGATGGTGTTCATCACGATATCCGCTTCGCTCGCGGTCTACTTCATTCACCGCTTCGCTTCGCATGCGCTGCGGCGGGGACCGGCCTGGGGCTGCGGCTTCACCGATCCGACGCCTTTGGCGCAGTATTCGGGCGCGAGCTTCGCGCAGCCGATCCGCCGGGTGTTCGGCACCATGGTGTTCCACGCCCGCGACCATGTCGACATGCCCGCCCCCGGCGATACCAGGCCGGCGCGGCTCAGGATCGAACTGCACGACCTGGTCTGGGAGGGAATGTACCAGCCGCTCGCAGGCGCGGTCGGCTTCGCCGCCGACCGGCTCAACCGGCTGCAGTTCCTCACCATCCGCCGTTACCTCAGTCTCGTCTTTGCCACCCTCGTCACGCTGCTCCTGGTGCTCGCGATATGGTCGTGATCTCGGACATCCTCGTTCAGGGCATACAGATGCTGCTGGTGCTGCTGCTCGCGCCGCTGCTGACCGGCTTCGTGCGCAAGATCAAGGCCCGGATGGTGCGCCGCCAGGGACCTTCGGTGCTTCAGCCCTATCGCGACCTGCTGCGCCTCTTGCGCAAGGAGGTGGTGCTGGCCGACAACGCCTCGTGGCTGTTCCGCGTCACGCCCTACGTGACCTTTGCGGCGATCTGGGTCGCCGCCGCGCTGGTGCCCACCTTCGCCACCGGCCTGTTGTTCAACTGGACCGCCGACCTGATCGCCATCGTTGCGCTACTCGGAAGCGCCCGCTTCTTCCTGGCGCTGGCCGGCATGGACGTCGGCACCAGTTTCGGCGGCATCGGCTCCAGCCGCGAAGTCATGATCGCCGCACTGGCGGAGCCGGCGATGCTGCTGATCTTCTTCTGCATGGCGCTGGTCGCGGGCTCCACCCAGCTTTCCACGGTCGCCAATTTCATGGGCTCGTCCGGCGTCGGCTTGCGGGTGTCGCTGGGAATGGCGGTGATCGCGCTGATCATGGTGGCGCTGGCCGAGAACGCGCGAATCCCGGTCGATAATCCGGCCACGCATCTGGAACTCACCATGGTGCATGAAGCGATGGTTCTCGAATATTCGGGACGCCATCTCGCCATGATCGAATTCGGCGCGTTCCTCAAGCTCCTGCTCTATATCTCGCTGATCGCCTGCGTATTCTTTCCCTGGAAGATCGCGCTGTTCGGCACCGGACCGCTGGCCTACGCGGTCGGCGCCGGCGTCTACATCGTCAAATTGGCGGTGGCCGGCTTCCTGCTCGCGCTGTTCGAGACCGCCACGGCGAAGATGCGGGTGTTCCGCGTTCCGCAGTTTCTCGGCGCGGCCCTCATGCTGGGCCTGCTCGGTACCCTCCTGCTGTTCGTGTCGAGGAGCCTTTGATGCACAACCTCGCCTTCGACATCTCGCATACGCTGGCCGGCGGCCTCGTCCTGATCAGCTTCATGATGCTGTACCAGGACCGGCTCTATTCGCTGCTCAACGTCTTTGCGCTGCATGCCGTGGTGCTCGCGCTCTCCGTCGCCTGGCAGGCCTATGTCCAGGACGCGCCGCATCTCTACGTCACCGCTGTCATCGCGCTGGTATTCAAGGCGATCGTGATTCCGGTGGGACTGCACCGCATCGTCAAGCAGCTCGGCATTCATCGCGACATCGAGTCGGCGGTGGGCATCGGTCCGACCATGCTGGCCGGGATGGGACTGGTCGCGCTCTCCATGGTGCTGATGCTGCGGGTGACCTCCGAGGCCGACCCGCTGGCGCGCGAGGATCTCGCCTTTGCGCTGTCGGTGGTGCTGCTCGGATTGCTGGTCATGGTGACACGCCGCAACGCCGTCAGTCAGGTCGTCGGATTCATGTCGCTGGAGAACGGACTGGTGCTGGCGGCGACCGGCGCCAAGGGCATGCCGCTGGTGGTCGAGATCAGCGTGGCCTTCTCGATCCTGATCGCTTTCATCGTCATCGGCATCTTCCTGTTCCGGATTCGCGAACGCTTCGATTCCGTCGACGTCTCCGCGCTCGACGACTTCCGGGGCGAACGGCGATGAGCGTGGCTTCCTTCAATCCCGTAACGGCCGTGCTGCTGATTCCGATCGCCTCGGCAGCACTGTTGGCCGTGTTGCCGGGCTACCGGCTGACGGCGCGCCTCAACGTGGTCGCCAGCCTCGCGACATTTCTCTCGGCGCTGTCGCTGTTCGTGATCGACCGTCCGCACCCCGGGCCCTACGTGCTGGTCGACGACCTCAACATCGTCTTCATCGTGCTCAACACCTTCGTCGGTTTCACGACCAGCATCTTCAGCGCCAGCTACATCGGCCACGAACTGGAGACCGGCCGGCTGACCCCGGTATACCTGCGTTTCTACCACGCCATGTACCAGATCATGATGTTCGGCATGAACCTCGCCTTCGTGTCGAACAATATCGGCCTGATGTGGGTCGCGGTAGAAATCGCCACACTGACCACGGTGCTGATGGTCGGCATCTATCGCACCCACGCCGCGCTGGAAGCGGCATGGAAATATTTCATCCTCGGCAGCGTCGGCATCGCGTTCGCGCTGTTCGGCACCATCCTGGTCTACATGGCGGCACGCCCGGTCGTCGGCGAAGGCCAGGACGGCATGGTCTGGACGCTGCTGATCCAGCATGCCGCGACGTTCGACCCTGCCTTGCTCAATGTCGCCTTCGTGTTCCTGTTTCTCGGCTATGGCACTAAGGTCGGCCTGGCACCGCTGCATGCCTGGCTTCCCGACGCGCATGCCGAAGGCCCGACCCCGATATCGGCGGTGCTGTCGGGCCTGCTCCTGAACGTCGCGCTCTATGCGCTGCTGCGCTTCAAGATATTGCTCGCCGCCAATCCGGCCGCGATCGCGCCCGGCCCGCTGATGGTGACGATGGGGCTGGTCTCGCTGATCTTCGCCGCTTTCATGCTCTACCGCCGGCGCGACATCAAACGCCTGTTCGCCTATTCCTCGATCGAGCACATGGGCATCATCGTGTTTGCGTTCGGCATGGGCGGCCCGCTCGCCAACTTCGCCGGGCTCCTGCACATGGTGATGCACAGCCTGACCAAGTCGGCGATCTTCTTCGCCGTCGGCCACATTTCGCAGATCAAGGGCACCCAGCGGATATCCAGGATCCGCGGCCTGACGGTGACCCATCCGGCGCTCGGCTGGGGCCTCGTGGTGGGCGTCGCGGCGATCGCCGGATTGCCGCCGCTCGGCATCTTCATGAGCGAATTTCTCGTCGTGAGTTCCACTTTCGCGCGGCAGCCGCTGCTCGCGATCGCGCTGGTGTTCGGGATCCTGCTGGCCTTCGGCGCATTGATGATGCGCCTGACCAGCGTCGCGTTCGGCGAACCCCGCGGCAGCACGGCGTCGGCCGAGGCCTCCTACGTGCCGATGTTCGCCCATCTCGCGCTGGTCTTGGGCGCGGGCATCTATCTTCCCGCGCCGCTCGTGGTCTGGTTCCAGCATGTCGCTCGCCTGCTAGGATAGGCCAAAGGGATCACAGCAAATGCCGTCACTGATCGATCTCATCCAGGAAGGCCGCAAGGTCGAGCAACACGGTCCGTGGCCGCGCGCCGTGGTGGATGCTTCGGCCTGGCGATTTGCGGCAGGGGAACTGGCGCAGGGAAACTGGAGCCTGCTCGGCCTGTGGGGCGAACCCGCAACCGTGCACATGGCGATCCTGGACGCGCGCACCGCCGACGTCGCCGTGGTCAGCCTGGATTGTCCCGATCGCGCCTTTCCTTCGGTCGGCAGGCAGCACCCGCCGGCGCTTCGGCTGGAGCGCACCGTCAACGATCTGTTCGGACTGGCGGCGGAAGGCTTGCCCGATACCCGCCCCTGGCTCGATCACGTCAGGTGGGGCGTGCGTTTTCCCCTCGGCGACCGCATCGATGCGCTGCCGAAGGCAACGCCCTATCGCTTCCTGCCGGCGGAGGGCGACGGCTTGCACCAGATCGCGGTCGGTCCGGTACATGCAGGAATCATCGAGCCCGGCCATTTCCGCTTCACGGCGAGCGGCGAGACCGTGGTCCGGCTCGAGCAGCGGCTCGGATACGTCCACAAGGGCATCGAGGGACTGATGACCGGCGCCGGTTACGAGCGGGCCGTCCAGCTCGCCGGGCGCGTCTCCGGCGACAGCACCGTCGCCTATTCCTACGCGTTCTCGCGAGCCGTCGAAGCGGCCCTGCAGCTCACCGTGCCCGATCGCGCGGTGTGGCTGCGCGCGCTGCTCGCCGAACTCGAGCGGCTCGCCAATCATCTCGGCGACATCGGCGCCGTCTGCAACGATGCATCCTTCACGCTGATGCACGCGCATTGCAGCGTGCTGCGCGAGAGCGTGCTGCGTGCATCCAATTCCGCGTTCGGTCATCGATTGCTGCGGGATATCATCGTGCCCGGCGGCGTGAGCCGCGACATCGACGAGCAAGGGCCGGAAACCATCCAGGCGACGCTGGACAACATCCGCCTGCGCTTCCCCGATTTGATCGAACTATACGACAACACCGCATCGCTGCAGGATCGCACCGTCGATACCGGCATGCTCAAACCGGCAATGGCCCAACAATATGCCGCGGGAGGCTATGTCGGCCGCGCCGCCGGCCGGTCCTTCGACGCGCGCCGCACGCTTGCCTATGCGCCGTATGACAGTCTGCGCTTCGAGGTGCCGGTCCTGAACGAGGGCGATGTCAACGCGCGGGTCTGGATCCGTATCCGCGAGGTCGAGCAGAGCCTTTCCCTGATCGACCAGATCCTGGAACGGCTCCCCGACGGACCGCTGGGAACCCATGCCGGCCATATCCGCGAAGCGCGGGAAGGCATGGCGATCGTCGAGGGATTCCGCGGCGACGTTCTGGTCTGGCTCCGCCTGCGCGATGGCCGGATCGAACGTTGCCACCTGCGCGACCCCAGCTGGTTTCAATGGCCGCTGCTCGAAGCCGTGATCGAGAACAACATCGTCGCGGACTTTCCGCTCTGCAATAAGTCGTTCAACTGCTCGTATTCGGGCCAGGATCTCTAGCGATGCGCAAGCTGCTGTTTGAAAGCCTGTTTCGCCGGCCGTTCACGGAAACGGCGCCGTCGCCGGACGATGCCGCGCTGAGCGAGCTTGCAGCCGCGGTCGGCCGCGCGGCGCGGCGGCGGCTCGGCCGCAGCCTCTCGATCCGCGAGGTCGACGCCGGGTCCTGCAACGGATGCGAACTGGAAATCCACGCGCTCAACAACGCCTATTACGACGTCGAACGCTTCGGTCTTCGCTTCGTGGCCTCGCCGCGCCATGCCGATGTCCTGATGGTGACCGGTCCCGTCACCAAGAACATGCGCGAGGCGCTGGAGCGCACCTATCATGCGACCCCCAATCCGAAATGGGTGGTCGCGGTCGGAGATTGCGCGCGCGATGGCGGCTGTTTCGCCGGCAGCTATGCGATCGTTGGCGGCGTCGCCGAGGTGATCCCGGTCGACTTGCACATACCGGGCTGCCCCCCCAATCCGATGACCATGCTGCAAGGGCTGCTGGCGCTGCTCGAACGGGTGGATGCCGTTGCGTCCTGAAGCTCGTTTCGATGCCGCTGTCTGCGCTGGTCCCGCGCGAGCCCATCGCGGCAGGCATCAATTCATCGGGCCCGCTCGAGGGCGCGCGCGGAGGACGCCTTGGGTTGCCGCACCGGCTCCGGCTTTGCGACATGTTCCCGGAGCCGGACGCCGCGGCCTCCGGCCATGCTCGGAACGCCCGGATTGATCAGCTCGATGCCCGCGTTTTCGAGCGCCGAAACCAGCTTCATGAGGGAATCGACATTGGCGCGGATGACGCCGTCGCTGGCTTCCATGCGCTGGATCGTCGGCACCGAAAGGCCCGCCAGTTCGGCCGTCTGCCGCTGATCGATGCTCAGGATCGCACGCGCGGCCCTGAGTTGATTGGCGGTAATCATGAAACGTCGCCCCGGTTGCGGCCGAATATATTCGTCCCATGCAAATTACGGCTTCACGCATCAATTTACAAGCGCAGTATATCAGCGAACCTTCGACGGCGCGGGCGGAGCCGCCTCCATATCGGCCGCCGGCCGGATCGGCGTTCCCGCATATTGCATTATAACAGATGTTTCATGCATATTATTTAATGTCTTAACTCGGATGGGGTTGTCGGCAGTGCGGCTGTTGGGGCGCTACCAGGGAAGAAGCGGCGAGATCGAAATCGTCGAATGTTCGTGGGACGGCACCCGCATCTATTTCGAAGAAGGCGTGCGGCAGAGCCAGGCGACGCCCGACGGTGAGAGCGTATTCACCTATGTGAAGCTGATGGACGAGCTGTTGCACCGCTCGGCCAACATCCTCGTGCTCGGCTGCGGCGGCGGCAACCTCGCCACCCGACTGGCCCGCCGCGGCAAGACGCTGACCATCGTCGACAACAATCCGATCAGCTTCGTGATCGCGCACAAGTTTTTCGGGCTGCCCGACGACCTGAACTGCATGGTCTCCGATTTCCGCAGGTTCATCTATCAGGACGACACGCTCTACGACGGCATCGCCATCGACATCGGCGGCCCCGGTTTCCAGTTCAACGACGAGTTCGACGTCGAGACCTGCGAGGCGATCCGCGCCCGGCTGGCGCCGGGCGGCCGCATCGTCATGAACGTCCTGGTGATGAACGATATCGATCCCCTGCCCGACCGGATTGCGGCGCGGCTCGCCGGCGACAGCTTGAAGGTATGGGTCGTCGACGAGCAGGGCATCGAAGACCGCAACGCGATCATCGCCTGCATCCCGGAACGGCAATTGAACGCGCGCCCGGCGCTCGCCGATGCGATGCGCAATAACTACAATGAGCAGTGGTCGATCCGGCGCGGCCGGCTGCGCAGCCGCGACCTCGCTTACGGATCGCGCAACGGCTGAGACAGCCGCATTGCTGCGGCCTGATTTTCCAGAGACTACATGCTTCGTCGGATGCGAACGCAGCAGCAACGTGCGCTGCAATGACGCGCTGCCACCCACACCCGCCGGGTGAGGCCCGCGCAAACCGATATTGACATTGACGGCATATGGTTTTCACTGCCGCACCGGATTTGACCGGCTTGCGGTCGGCCGCCTGCCGGATAACGTCCAATAACGAACAACAAGACTCCTCGCCACGCCCTCTCCCTGACGATTTAACGGAGCACAAGATGACGCTGATGCAGGTCGGGTTGGACGACAAGTACCGGCTCGAGGCCAAGCGGATCTACCTTTCCGGAACCCAGGCGCTGGTGCGGTTGCCGATGCTGCAGCGCGAACGCGACCGCATCCAGGGTCTCAACACCGCCGGATTCATCTCCGGCTACCGCGGCTCGCCGCTCGGCATGTACGACAACGCCTTGTGGCGCGCCAAACCGTTCCTGCAGTCGCACGATATCGCTTTCGTCCCCGGACTAAACGAGGACCTTGCGGCAACAGCGGTCTGGGGCAGCCAGCAGGTCGGACTGTTTCCCGGCGCCAAGGTCGATGGTGTGTTCGGCATCTGGTACGGCAAGGGGCCCGGCGTGGATCGCTCGGCCGATGCGCTGAAGCATGCCAATTCGGCAGGCTCGGCACGGCATGGCGGGGTGCTGGCGCTGGCCGGCGACGATCATGGCTGCCAATCCTCCACGCTCGCGCACCAGAGCGAACAGATCTTTGCCGCAGCCCTGATGCCGATCCTCAATCCGGCGACGCTGCAGGACTACCTCGATCTCGGAACCTACGGCTTTGCGCTGTCCCGCTTCTCCGGCTGCTGGGTCGGCTTCAAGGCGATCTCGGAAACCGTCGAGAGTTCGGCCTCGATCTACAGCGATCCGTCCCGCATTCAGGTCGTATTGCCGACGGACTTCGAAATGCCGCCGGGCGGATTGAACATCCGATGGCCCGATCCACCGCTCGAAGCGGAGCGGCGGCTGCACGGTGCGAAAATGGCGGCCGTCGCAGCCTTTGCGCGCGCCAACCAGCTCGACCGCGTCGTGCTCGACAGCAAGCCGGCACGGCTCGGCATCGTCGCGACCGGCAAAGCCTATCTGGATTTGCGGCAGGCGATGGCCGACCTCGGAATCAGCGAGCGCGACGCCCAGGAGATCGGCCTTCGCATCTACAAGGTCGCGATGACCTGGCCGCTGGAAGAGAGCGGCGCGAAACGTTTTGCCGAAGGCCTGCAGGACGTGCTGGTGGTCGAGGAAAAGCGCGGCTTCATCGAAGATCAGCTGGTGCGCATTCTCTACAACATGGACGCCTCGAGGCGTCCGTCGGTGGTCGGCAAGCGCGACGAATCCGGCGCCGTGCTGCTGCCGAGCGAGGGCGAGCTGACGCCGACCATGGTCGCCGCAGCCCTGGTCTCGCGCCTGCGCCGCCTCGGTCACCAAAGTCCGGCTCTGGAACAGCGGCTGGCGCGGCTCGAAGCCTTCGAACACCCGGCGACGATGCGCGCGCCGCTGGCGCTGCAGCGGACGCCGTATTTCTGTTCGGGTTGCCCGCACAACACCTCCACCAAGGTGCCGGAGGGCAGCCGCGCGATGGCCGGCATCGGCTGTCACGGCATGGCGCTGTCGATTCCGAGCCGCCGCACCGCGACCATCTCGCATATGGGCGCCGAGGGCGTGAACTGGATCGGCCAGGCGCCGTTCACCTCGGAGCCGCACATCTTCCAGAATCTCGGCGACGGCACCTACACCCATTCGGGCCTGCTGGCGCTGCGGGCGGCCTCGGCCTCTGGCGTCAGCATCACCTACAAGATCCTCTACAACGACGCCGTCGCCATGACCGGCGGGCAGCCCGCCGAGGGCGGCCTCACCGTCTCGCAGATCGCCCATCAGGTCTGGGCCGAAGGCGCCAAGCGCGTCGCGGTCGTCTCGGACGATCCGGCGAAATACCCGGGCAGGGATTACTTCCCGCAAGGCGCCACGGTGCACCACCGCCGCGAGCTCGACCAGGTTCAGCGCGAGCTGCGCGAGGTCAAGGGTCTCACCGTTCTGATCTACGACCAGACCTGCGCCGCCGAGAAGCGCCGCCGCCGCAAGCGCGGCCTCTATCCGGATCCGCCGAAGCGGGTCTTCATCAACGATCTCGTCTGCGAGGGCTGCGGCGATTGCTCGCAGACCTCCAATTGCGTGTCGGTGCAGCCGCTCGATACCGAATTCGGGCGCAAGCGGCAGATCGACCAATCGAACTGCAACAAGGACTATTCCTGCGTCGAGGGATTTTGCCCGAGCTTCGTCACCGTCCATGGCGGCACGCTGAAGAAAGCGGAAACCTCCGCGGTCGATTCAGGCCAGCTGTTCGCCGACCTTCCGCTGCCGCCGCGGCGCGAACTGGACGGGCCATACAACATCCTCGTCACCGGCATCGGCGGCACCGGGGTCATCACCATCGGCGCGCTTCTGGGCATGGCCGCCCATCTCGACGGCCGCGGCTGTTCGGCGCTGGACTTCACCGGGCTATCGCAGAAGAACGGCGCCGTGATGAGCCATGTCCGGATCGCACCGGCTCCGGAGGACATCGCCACGGTGCGGATCGCCTCTGGTGGCGCCGACCTCATTCTCGGCTGCGACATCGTGGTTTCCGCCAACGACACCGCGCTCAGCCGTGTCGAACGCGGCGCGACCCGGGCCATCGTCAACGCCGACCTGCAGCCGACCGCAAGCTTCGTGATGAATCCCGATATCGATTTCGAGATGAATGCGATGCAGAGCGCGCTGCGCGAGGCTATCGGCGACAGGAATCTCGACATCCTCGACGCCACCGGCATCGCGTCGGCCCTGATGGGCGACAGCATCGCCACCAATTCGTTCCTGCTCGGCTATGCCTTCCAGAAGGGCACCATTCCGCTTTCGCTGGAAGCTATCCTGCGCGCCATCGAGATCAACGGCGCCGCGATCGAGATGAACAAGCAGGCATTCTCCTGGGGCAGGCTGGCGGCGCACGATCTCGCCCGCGTTCGCAACGTCATCCAGTTCCGGTCTCGCGCCGCGGCGCCGGCAACCCGGACGCTGGATGAATCGATCGCCTACCGGGCCAAGTTCCTGAGCGCGTATCAGGATCAGTCCTACGCCGACCGCTATCTCGCAGCCGTCGCCCGGGTTCGCAACGCTGAAACCAGGGCCGCGCCCGGTTCCAGCGAACTCACCGAGGCGGTGGCGAAAAACCTCTTCAAGCTGATGGCCTACAAGGACGAATACGAGGTGGCGCGACTCTACACCGACGGCTCCTTCGCCGCGAATCTCGGCGAGAAATTCGACGGCAACGTCCGCCTCAAATTTCATCTCGCCCCGCCCGTCTTCGCGCACCGCGACAAGGCAACCGGCCATCTGCTGAAGAAGGAGTATGGTGGCTGGATGATCCACGCGTTCCGGCTGCTGGCGCGGCTCAAATTCCTGCGCGGCACGGCGTTCGATCCGTTCGGCTACACCGCCGAGCGGAAAACCGAACGCAAGCTGATCGACGACTACCTCGCGATGATCGAGCAGCGCTCCGCAAATCTGAAGGGCGAGCAGATTCCGGTGCTGGCCAGACTGGCGCGGCTTCCGGAAACGATCCGCGGCTATGGCCACATCAAGGAACAGAGCATCGGCAAGGCGCTGGCCGAGAAGGCGCGGCTGGAAGCGGAGCTGGAAAACAGCCGCTTTGCGGTCGCCGCCGAATAGTCCCGCGGCGGGCGCGCAACGCCTGCGGCCGTGTGGGCGCGGCTAGCCTTCGGCCGACAACGCCGGTTCGGCCTCGGCGGCAAGAAAGCCCTCGAGGGCCTTCAGGACTTCCTCGGGCTTGTCGTGCTGCAGCCAGTGCGCCGCGCCTTCGATCCGCACCAGTTCGGCCTGCCGGAAATGCCCGAGCACCCCGGCGGTCGCCGGATCGGGCAGGAAGCTCTCGCTGCCCGAGACCAGCAGGGTCGGGCACGCGATGCGCGACCACAGCGCGACGTAGTCTTCCAGCGACAGCCGGTACGGCGCACGGGCGCGCAGATAGGGATCGAACTTCCAGCTGTATCTGCCGTCGGCATCCTGCTTCAGCGCGTGGGTGGCCAGATGCATCGCCTGCTCGCGCGTCAGCCTGGCATTGCGCGCCTGGATTCGATCGGCGCCATCGGCCACCGAAGCGTAGCGATGCGCCTTTCGCTGCGCCGTCTTGTCGAGATCGGATACCCATTCGGCGATCCGCACGTCGATCGGCTTGACTTTTCTCGCCGGAAAATTGGTCACGCCGTCGAGCACGACCAACCGCGATACTTGTTCCGGAAAGGCCCCGGCATAGGCCAGGCTGACCATGCCTCCCATCGAATGGCCGACGAGCGCGAATTTTTCCAGCCCCTCGGACTTCACCAGGCATCTCAGATCGTAGACGTGATCGGCCAGGCTGTAGCTGCTGCCCGTCGCCCACTCGGAATCGCCATGCCCGCGGAGATCGGGAGCGATGACATGAAATCTCCCCCTCAGCGCGCGGGCCAGATGATCCCAGCTGCGGGATTGATCGAGGCCGCCGTGAACGAGGATCAGCGGCGGCGCCGACGGGTTGCCCCAGTCGGTGTAGTGAAGCCGAAGTCCCTGAGACCTGTAATAGCGCGCTTGCGGAGCGTCCGGTGCTGTATCCATGGCGCCTACTTAAAGGCTGGCCCCGCGCAGGTCCAGTATTCCGGAAGCGAGCCCATGCGGGACAACGTCCCTGAGCATGGAGATCGGAAACGCCGGCCTTCCGGTCAAACGGGACTTAGTGTCCGCTCAGAACCAGGGTCTTGACCGGAAGCAGCAGAGCCTGGATGCGTAACAACATCGCATGCACGATGCCGACGGCGTCCACGGCATGCAACACAAAACGCTTGAACGCGCCGGTTTCCTTTGCGGCAATCAGCTCGTGGTTGCTGGTATAGGCATTGACGATGCAACTGCTCCCCGGCGTAACGTCCTCGAGACCGCCTTTATAGATCGGCTCCATGAACGCGAGAATGGTGCCCGGAGCCAACACTTGCCGCGCGTCGAGCAGTTGCTCGCCACCCCTGAACTGGCCCGCGGCGATGTAATTCTGTACGCCCGTCACCACCATCGGAATGACGGTCCACGGCTTTGAAATGCATACCGCCTCGGCGACCATTCCAACCTTCATGACCTGCGCCTCGATTTGTCCAAACCCTGCCGAAAGGGTTCGCTCTCCCGCACCGTCGGGAATGAGAATGCCGGCAGACCGCATCACCGGATTGACGACATCTCCCGCGCGCAAGGTGAACTGCTCGACGCGGCCTGCGACTCCCGCGCGAATATAGGTCTTGTCCAGATCCACCTGGGCTTCGGCGAGCGCCGCCTGCGCGCTTGCTTTCTCAGCGGGCAGAAGTGCGGTCAGGCGGATCGACGCCGATTGCTTCGAAGCCGTTGCGGAATCGAGGGCGCCCTGGCGGCCCGCGAGCAGCACCTCGAGCTTCTCGATGTCACGCTGCGGGACGATGCCGGGACTACGTTTTTGCAGTTCCCGCTTGACGTCGAGCTCATCCGAAGCCTGCTGATAGTCGCCCTTCGCTTGCTGGATCTGTCCGTCCGCCTTGAGAACATCCGCCTGCGCGGCCAGCAGAGCGGCATCCACTTCGGCAATCTTGCGCCGGGCCGTTTCCAGCGCGGCCTCCTGCTTTGTACTGTCCAGCTTGAAGATCACGTCACCCTTCTTGACGGGAGCGCTGAAGTCAACGTGAACCTCCGACACCCGGCCGTTGATCTCGGGAACGATGGGAACGGTCCTGAAGAACAAGGTAGCGGTCGTGGTTGACGGGTGAAAATAGAAGATGACCGTGATCAGGGCGACAGTCAGCATCAAGCAGGCGATGATGCCAAACCTCAGTTCAAACCACACCGAATAGAGCGTGATCTCGTGGCCGAGACGCTTTCCCTGCCGATAACGGCGATAGAGATAGTCCGGAAAGATGGTCAGCAGGGAGCAGAGAAGCAGCTCAAGCATGGCCCTGCACCTCGCTATTGCCGGCGCCGACTTTCGTCTCCGGCCCTTCCGCGGCAACCACGTGAATGGCGCTTTCGCCGACCTTCTCCGCCGCTCCGTCACCGGGCGGTACGCCCGCCATTTTCTCGACCGACCCCGCGATTCTGCGCAGCGGCGTGCCGAAATCGGGCAAATCGATCATGGCAAGAAACAGCCCGATTACCCAAAAAATGTGCATATGCGTGAAGAGCGCGAGCAAGCCCAGTACAGCCACGATTTCGAATTGCAGCTTCTGTGACCTGTGCGCCATCCGCTCCGGCAAAGTGTGCAAATGCAGATAGAAATTGCCGACCGCCAGAACGGCACCGATCAGAACGATACCGACCACTACCATCAGGACATCGGTATCGCCCGGAGCCGTTATGAAGCTCGGGAGATGATGGGTAGCGGTTGGATGAAGCGGCTCGCTCACTCAGTTCTCCATTGCGGGATGCCGTCGCAGAACAGGAGACCGTACTTCTACCAGAAATCCGTACAACGCATCAGGGCCGTCGATCCAGATTTTCCGATACCAGTCGGGTAATCAGTTTCCGGCCTGAACTTGCTCCAGGGCGAAGCGATAGAATTCGTCCATCCTGGCGGCGATCAGCTGTTGCGAAATCCCCTTTGGCGCGAGATCTTTCGACACCTTGAGCAAAGTGTCCTCGTCGCGCTGGTTTGCCAGATCCGCGGTGACCAGCTCACTGGCGTAGGCCCTGGCCGCATCGCCGGCGAGGCCGAGTTGTCCGGCAGCCCAATCGCCGAGCAGCTTGTTGCGCCTTGCCGTCGCCTTGAACCTGATTTCCTCGTCGTGGACGAACTTGTTCTCAAAGCCCTGCTCACGTTTGTCGAAGGTGGTCATGATCGTGGTCCTCGATTGTCTCCAGATCCATCATGCCTTCTCGCGGCTCCCTGCCCCCGCGGTCTGTTCAGAACGCCGCCGTCGTAGCCAGACTCGTGTGGATAGACTTGTAATGGTCTAGCAGCGCGACCGCGCGATCGAGTTCATCGCCGGCCGACTTGCTCGCGAGCCCCTCCTGCATCTCCTCGATCGTCGCCTTGAATCCGGCCAGATCGAAGTCGTCGACTGTTACAGCGCTTTCCGCAAGGATGGTGAGTTCGCCTCGCGAAAATTCGGCGAGGCCTCCCAGCACGACGAAGCTGTCGCGGACGCTTCCGGCGATCGCCGTCACGATCCCCGGACGGAGCGTGGCGACAACAGGTGCGTGGCCGGCAAGGACACCGAAATCGCCCTCCACCCCGGGCAGGTCGACCTGATCGGCCTGGCCTGCGAACAACAGCCTTTCCGGCGATACAAGGCTCAGCTGGAAGGTTGCCACTGCGCGCTCCGCACAACTCCAGGAAAAATCATATTGCTAGCAAGTGTTCAGCGTCGGGGCACCCGTCAAGGGCCAAAATACGCTGTTGCGCCGAATCGGCGGCGGCCGCGCTTGCGAGATGGACTATCTGCGGCGCCGGGCCGGTGGCGGCAGCGGCAGTCCGAGGTCGCGCTGCCAGATCGTCCCGTTATCGAACTGGATCAGCATGCCGTCCGGCGAATAGACCGCGCCCTGGTTCTGGTTCTCGACCCAGATCCGGGTCGCCGGCGCAAACCAGTCGGGCCAAGCACGGGAAGGCTCGCCCGCCTCATTCAACAGATTCAGTTGGGGGCCGTTTTGGGTGATGAAGGCCTGATAGCCGACGAGGCCTTGCCGGCACATCTGGACGCATTTGTAGGTGCCGGTCAGGTTGATCGATTGCGCCGACGCTCCGGTTGCGGCGACAGCGGCCAGCAAACCAAATGCCAATGAAACCGTTCTCATGAACATCACTCCACTGTTGGTCTCGATTTCTTGGTAGCCGCCCCTCCGCCGCCCCCTGTTGATCTGTGTCAAGCGAACCCGCCTCGGCACGGACCGGGCGGGCGACGCGATACTTGATCTGGGTCAGGCCGGCGCAGCCGCACCCCGATACAAAAATGTCATGAGCGCATCGTCCTTTCAGCAGGAAGGCTACGACGAATTCCGCTGGACCATCGCGACCGTGGCGGCGCTGACCTGCTGCGCCGTTCTGCTCGCTGCGGCCATCGTGGTGACCGCCACCGGCGATCGCTTCGAGTACAGACCGGCGGCGTCGGAACTTTCACGCTATGACGATGAACTCGTTCGGTCCTTCGAAGCGCTGCAGGCCACTGAGGCCGCGAGAAATCTTTCGCCGCGCAGCACGGAAAGCCCTCAAACCTCCGGCGCCGCTGTTCCCGAAACAAACGCGAAGTCTGGTCCCGCAGCCGCCGGCAACCGCAAGGCGGCTGACGCGCCCAAACGGCGGCGGATCGCAGTTCGTCTCAAGAGCCCCTGGTGCACGGGCGTGCTGCGTTACCAGCCGTTCCGCAGTTGCCGCCCCCGGCCACGATGAGCGCGGCATGTGCATGGCGAGAACGGTTGATGCCCCTCAAGCAATCCTGCCTAGCGAACCCCGAGCAGCGAGCGGCGATAGCCGTTGCTGCGCACTTCCTCCAGGCACGCGAAGCTGCCGTTGCTGCCCTGCCCGTAGCGCTTCTGACGCTTGGCGTAATAGATACCTTTTCGGAAATCGAGCCACACCACGGTGTCGGCGGGACAATGCCGTTGCGCCTGCGCCTCGTAACGAAACGGCGTCAGCGGCGTCGCGGCAGCACTATTCGCGCCGCATGCAACCATCAGCACCGTCAGCAGCCCGGCCGTGTGCTTGAGAGAATTCCACATCGAGAACACCGCCTAAACCCATCGTGAACCGCCGGTGAGGTTGAGGGGTCAGCCTGACCGCGACTTCAATCCTCGGCGGAGGGCTCACTGTCATCCAATCTCTGCATGTTTTCCAGTATCTTGAGCAGGTAGTGGAGCGCATGCGCAATGTCGTTGATGGAAAAATCCGTGAGTACCTGTTCGTAGTATGCGCGGATTTTCGGCTGAGCCTGAATTTGCCACACGCGACGCCCCGATGCGGTCATCGTCACCATTCTGGAGCGCCGATCCCGCGAAGCGGTAGCGACTGAGATATGACCGTCCCGCTCCATGCGGCTGATCAGCCCGGCCAGGCTCTGCCGGGTCACCATGAGGTACTTCGCGAGATCACCGATGCTTATGCCGCTTTGCGCGCCTTCCCGCGACAGCGCCCCCAGTACCGCCCATTGCTGCGTGGTGAGACCTTCCGCCTCGACCGCCCGGCTCCCCGTTTTATGCAACATATTAGCACATTGATAGAGGCGAAAGAACAGCCTGTTGGCCAATTCCAGCCTGGTCGCAAGCTCTCCTGATGCTGCTAACGTTAGCTGCCGGCTCTTTGCCATCGCGATTTTCGCTCTTGTGCCTGGATGCATACTATGACAATATATTGTCATATAATATGCCGGGATGCAAGGCATTCGGCCTAGACTACGGCTCAGACCGAGAGCCCGGCACAAAAACGGGAGGTGTCATGAAGCGTTTCGCTGGCAAGACGGTCATCGTCACAGGCGGGGGCGGCGGCATCGGCGGTGCGACTTGCCGCAGGTTCGCCCGTGAAGGCGCGCAGGTCGCCGTGTTCGATCTCAATCCTGAAGCGGCAGAAAAAGTGGCTTCGGCTATCCGGAAGGATGGCGGTGCCGCGGAAGCGTTCCGTTGCGACATCACGGAAAGAAAGAGCGTCGATGCTGCGGTCGCCGCCGCGGAATCCAGGTTTGCGCCAATCGACATATTGGTCAACAACGCCGGCTGGGACATCTTTTGTCCTTTCGCCAAAACTGAACCGGCGCAATGGGACAAGCTCATCGCGGTTAACCTGACCGGCGCGTTGCATATGCACCACGCGGTGCTGCCCGGCATGACCGCGCGCAAGTCTGGCCGCATCGTCAACATCTCGTCGGACGCTGCGCGCGTCGGCTCGTCCGGCGAGGCCGTTTATGCCGCCTGCAAGGGCGGCCTCGTGGCGTTCTCGAAGACGATCGCTCGCGAGCACGCCCGTCATGGCATCACCGTGAACGTCGTCTGTCCGGGACCAACCGACACTGCGCTGTTTGCCGATTACAAGGAGGGTGCCGGCAATCCGGAAAAACTGGTGGAAGCGTTCAAGCGGTCGATCCCCCTCGGACGCATCGGCCAGCCCGAGGACCTGCCTGGCGCCATCCTGTTCTTCGCGAGCGACGATGCCGCCTATGTGACGGGCCAGGTGCTGAGCGTATCCGGCGGCCTGACGATGAACGGCTGATCGAGATTTTGGGGAGGAAAAGATGGAATTCGAGGATCTGATTTACGAAATCCGCAACGGCGTGGCCTGGATCATCATCAACCGGCCGGACAAGATGAACGCCTTTCGCGGCAAGACCTGCGACGAGCTGATCAAGGCGCTGTACAAGGCAGGCTATGACAAGAACGTCGGCGCGATCGTTCTCGCCGGCGCAGGCGATCGGGCCTTTTGCACGGGCGGCGACCAGTCGGCCCATGACGGCAACTATGACGGCCGAGGCACGATCGGCCTGCCGATGGAAGAGCTGCATACGGCGATACGCGACGTGCCAAAGGTGGTGATTGCACGCGTGCAGGGTTATGCGATCGGCGGCGGCAACGTGCTGTGCACGATATGCGACCTGACAATCTGTTCGGAGAAGGCCACCTTTGGCCAGGTCGGCCCCAAGATGGGCTCGGTGGATCCCGGCTACGGCACGGCGTTTCTGGCCCGGGTCGTCGGCGAAAAGAAGGCTCGCGAGATGTGGTATATGTGCCGCCGCTACTCCGGGCAGGAGGCAGTCGCCATGGGGCTGGCCAACACCTGCGTTCCGCACGACCAACTCGACGCGGAAGTGCAGAAGTGGGGCGAGGAATTGTGCGAGCGCAGCCCGACAGCGATCGCGATCGCCAAGCGCAGCTTCAACATGGATACCGCCCACCAGGCCGGCATCGCCGGCATGGGCCTGTATGCGCTCAAGCTCTATTACGACACCGAGGAATCCCGCGAAGGCGTCAAGGCGCTGCAGGAGAAGCGCAAGCCCGACTTCCGCAAGTTCTCCAAGTAACGAACCGCATGCAAAACCGCCGTTCAGGCGGCCCGGTGGGGATATGTCTCATATGTCAAGGAGGCGAGTAGGTGAACCCGTATCTCGACGAAGATCTGGTCGCGCTCGGCGATCAGGTCAGGCGGTTCGCGGCCGACCGCATCGCTCCAGGCTTCCAGGAGCGTGACAGGACGCGCCTCCTCGATCGCGGGCTGATGAAGGCGATGGGCGAAATGGGATTCATCGCCCCGGAACTGCCGGAGCGATTCGGTGGCCTGGGAACGGGCTGCCTTGCGGCCGGAGTGATCCACGAAGAGGTCGCACGCGCCGATCTCAGCATTTCCTACGTCAATCTGCTGGCCTGGCTGAATGGTCAGATCCTGTCGCATCACGGCCGGCCGGATGTCGCCAAACCCTGGCTCGCGCGTCTGATCAGCGGCGAGGCGCTTCTGGCCCTCGCACTGACCGAACCGCGTGGCGGTTCCGACGCAGCCAATCTGCGCCTGCAGGTCGAACGGATCGGCGACGAATACGTCGTCAATGGCGAAAAGACATCGATTTCGGCTGCCGATCAGGCGGATGCGGCCGTGGTGTTCGGTCGTACCGGACCGCCGGAATCCGGCGCCCATGGCGTTACGGCACTGCTCATCCCGATGGATCTGCCGGGCATCACGCGGAGCCGCTTCGATTGTCACGGCCAGCGCGCCATCGGACGCGGCTCCCTGTTTTTCGAAAACGTTCGCGTGCCCGTTTCGCATCGCCTCGGCGAGGAGAACAAAGGCTTCGTGCAGGTGATGCAGGGCTTCGATTTCTCGCGTGCCCTGATCGGACTGCAGGTTCTCGCCGTCGCGCGCGTCGCACTGGAGGAGGCCTGGGCCTATGTCGTGGAGCGGCAGGCGTTCGGCCAACCATTGGCTGCCTTTCAGGGCGTGTCGCATCCGCTCGCCGAACTCGACACGCAGCTCGAGGCGGCCCGCCTGCTTTGCCTGCAGACACTGTGGCTGAAAGACAAGGGAGCCCGGCATAGCGCGGAGGCAGCCATGTGCAAATGGTGGGCACCAAAGCTTGCCTATGATGTCGTTCATCAATGCCTGCTGATGTTCGGCCACGGCGGCTACGACCGTGGCCCGATGGAGCAGCGACTGCGCGACGTCCTCGGCTTCCAGATCGGCGACGGCACGGCCCAGATCATGAAGACCATCATCGCCCGTACGCGGGCCGGCCGGGCGGCGGTCCCCGCCTAGAAGAAGCACGTCGCGCGAAGCGAAGCGGGAACCCCGTTCGCCTGACCGCAAAGGGCCGCGCGCCCGCCGAGCGCGCGATGGCCGCCGGTAAGGTTGACAGGTTAGCTTAACCGGCGACTTCAATTGCGGCGCTACCGGTGCGCGCTATCGTGCACTGACCGGGAATTCTCCCGGCGCACGGCCGTCGAGCGATCCAGATCCGCATGACGGCTTGGTTAGCGGAAGGCATGATGCTCGCTGAACGCCGGGAGCGATTTCGAATATTGGGCCTGAGCCCAAAGCCCGCCTGGGCCGAGGTCTGGCATCTCTGGAACGTCGTCATGCCCCGGCGATCGATCACCGGACGCCTGCTGACCGGCCGGGTCTGGCGGCGCCATGACGGCCGGCGCTGGATCTACAAGAAATTCACCGAGCACGAGAGCTGAAACGCAAAGCGAAGCAGGCGCAGCTCAGCGAGACGGATCTGGCCGCCATCTATCGGCTCGGCTATGGCCGCCGCTTCGCGAGGTACCACCAGTTGAATTGGGCTTGCCGCGCCGGGTCCGAAATCTGCACGTGACCGATCAGGTCATTATCGGCGGTGACGACGAAATCCGTGCGTCCGGTCTTGCCGTCTTCGAATTTCCAGTCGTAATAGCCGTGCCTGCCCTGGAGCTTGCCGACACTCTTCCAGACGGATTCGGGTTTGACGACGTCGCTCGGGCTGCCCGCCTGGATGGTGCCGCCGTCACCCGCGGCGATGACCATGCGGCTGGCCGGCGCCGGCAGCTCTCCCGCCGTGCGGAATCGCTTCAGATTGTAGAGATCGTACATACCCACCAGACTTTGCGCGTTGACCGGCAACCCGGTAGGCGACTGCAATCCGAACTGCGCGAAAACGGCCTTGGCCTCGTCATCCCAGTATTCCGCCTCGATATGGGCGGCGGCCTTTTGCAGATCTTCCCGCGCTTTCGCGCGATCGCCTTTCTTGTCGTAACTCGCGCCACGCCGGAAATACGCCCAGTAATAGTCCGCCCGTTGCGCGATAGCTGACGTCATGGCGTCGATGGCTTCGTCGTACCGGCCAAGCAGATACAGGTTCCATCCCAGAAAATAGTAATATGACGGCCCCTGCTGGTCGGGATAGGCCGAACCGGCAGCCTTGATGTCATCGAGCGCCGCCGAAGGGTTACCCGACAGCCGAAAGGAATTGGCGCGCGTCAGGTAGTCCTCGTAACTCGCCTTGCCGCGCAGCTCCATGGCGCGCGTCGTATCGCTGATGGCTCGGGCATAATCGCGTTTTTCCTGAAACACGATACCGCGGTCATTGTAAGCCGCCGTAAACTTGGGATCGAGCCGGATCGCTTCGCTGAGGTCTGCCAGCGCGCGGTCGAAATCACCCTTGACGTACCAGCCGATTCCTCGCCCGTAGTGGGCCTTAGCACGATTGCCAGCCGGCTCCTTGCGATCGTCGATGACACGCGTGCAGCCGGCGATACGCCGATCCTGGTCCTTTGTCTGATTGCAGTCATCATAGTCGCTCTGGCTGGCCGCCCAGCCAGGACTTGCAAGAGTAGATAGCGCCGTCGCGATGAAAGCTGCAATCAGTGACCGCATCGACTGGCTCCCCATTTATGCACGGGCATTTAACTCCCAGGCTGGGCTGAATTGCACTGATCCAGGTCAATTCGACACCGTGCGCGATGCGCATTGGCGGATTGATCCGCCGTCGTCCCGAAACAGCGGGAAGGTGCGCTAGATCAAGGCGCGAGCGAGGGATCAGGGACCAAATGCTGTTTTTATGCGTTGTGTCGCGCGTCGTGGAGGATCCATCCCATGTTGCCACACTCCCGAGGACGGAAAGCGCAGCCCGGATGAGCGACGATATCGCTGCGCACATCCGGGCTACTGCTGTGTAGCCGCTCTCCGCGAGCCGCCTACTTCTTGAACTTGGCCTGGATCGCGGCCAGGCCGGATTCGTAGACGCCGTTCAGGGTGTCCATCGCATCCTTCTCCTTGCCTGAATCGGGCGTGTAGGCGCCGGTCCAGGTCATGACGGAAACGCCGCCACCCTTGGCGGTGACCTTGATGGTCGACCTATAATTGGTGACCGGCAACGGGCTCGATATGAAAGCGTAGGAGTAGCTGCACTCCCTGTCGTTGCGCGAGATCTGCGTCTCGACGAACGAAGCCTTGCCATCCCTGGTGACGAGCGTCCGGGTTGGCGGAGATTTGCCGTCTTCGATGCACATGCCGACCGGCGGCAACCAATCCTTGATGGCGCAGAATGCACCGATCACGGACCACACCGCCGAGGGCGCGCCGTTGACCTCGACGCTGCGGGTCAAGGTGGCCGCGGACGCCGGCATCGCGCCAAAGCCAAGCGTGACGGCGCAAAGCGCCGCGGAACGGACCAATGCGGTGATGTTGTTCTTCATGGAGGATCCTTTTGCATTTTGAGGACTGCAGGCATGCGGTTCGGCGATTGCCGGCGGAACGCCGGTGCAAGGCAAAACACACCTCCCGCAGGCGAGCTCCTGCTCGCAATCCCGGTCGATTATCGATCCTCACTGCGGCCAGCCAGTTCAGGAAGTGAATCGAGGCAGATACAGAAACTGTACTGGCGATACGGCCAGTACAGTCTCTGTATTGGCCTGATCCACTTCCTGAACTGGCACGCAGCGTCGCTCATCTGGCAAGCCGAGGTCAGACCTCCCATTCCCGCGGGGGCTGACATCGAACCAGGAGAGACATGGCATGACGGCGTTTTTGATCACAGACATCAAGGTGACCGACGACAAATGGGTGCCGGACTACGCGGCCTCGGTGCACGACCTCGTGCACAAGCACGGCGGCAAGTATCTGTCGCGCAGCGGCAATGTGAAGACATTGGAAGGCACGCCACTCGATACGTCGCTGATCGCGATCATGGCGTTCCCAACGGCGAAAGCAGCGGAATCCTTCGTCACCGATCCCGCCTACGTCAGTTACGCCGCGGCGCGCCGGGACGGCAGCGAAAGCCGCTTCCAGCTGATCGACGATACCGATCTGGCCGGAACGATTCCGTATCTCGTCAAGGGATGAACGACAGGTCGCGCTTGCGGCAGAGCTGAAGTCGAGACACCAAGCACATCGCAGCGCCGGACACCGGCGCTGCGATTGCGCGCTACAGGCGCCTGGAAAGCAGGACTATCTTCAGTCGTTGGCGCCGTGGATGGAGTCGATGACGGCAGCCGTGACTTCCGCCGTCCGGGCCTTGCCGCCGAGGTCCGGCGTGTGAAAGCGCTTGTCTGCAGTGACACGCTCGATCGCCTGCATCAATCGCGTTGCGGCAGCTGGCTCGCCGAGATGTTCCAGCATCATCACCGCAGACCAGAACGTGCCGATCGGATTGGCGATGCCTTTGCCGATGATGTCGAAGGCCGAGCCATGAATCGGCTCGAACATCGACGGGTAAGTTCGTTCCGGATTGAGGTTCGCCGTCGGCGCGATCCCGAGTGATCCCGCGAGCGCAGCAGCGAGATCCGACAGGACATCGGCATGCAGGTTGGTCGCCACGACCGTATCAAGGGTTTCCGGCTTCATGACCATGCGCATGGTCATGGCGTCGACCAGCATCTTGTCCCAGGCGACGTCACTGAACTCTGCCGCGATCTCGGCGGCGATCTCATCCCACATCACCATCGCGTGGCGCTGGGCGTTGGATTTGGTAACGACAGTCAGCAGCTTGCGCGGCCGAGACTGAGCCAGCTTGAAAGCGAAGCGCATGATGCGCTCGACGCCGGCGCGCGTCAGGATCGACACGTCCGTCGCGACTTCGAGCGGCAGGCCCTTGTGTACGCGGCCACCCACGCCGGCATATTCGCCCTCGGAATTTTCGCGAACGATCACCCAGTCGAGCTCTTTGCCGTGGACATTGCGCAGCGGGCTGGTGATGCCGGGCAGGATTCGGGTCGGCCGGACATTGGCATATTGATCGAACGGCTGGCAGATCGCCAGCCGCAAGCCCCATAGCGTGATGTGATCCGGCACATCAGGCGCGCCGGCCGAGCCGAACAAGATGGCGTCGTGCTTCCTGATCTGGTCGCGGCCGTTCTCCGGCATCATGACGCCGTGTTTCTTGTAGTACGCGGACCCCCAGTCGAAATGGTCTACCCGAAACTGGAAATTGCCGTCGCGGCCGGCCAAGGCGTGCAAGACCTCCACACCTGCGGCAACGACTTCGGTGCCGATCCCGTCGCCCGGGATGGCTGCTATGGCATACGTCTTCATGGAAAGTCTCCGGATCGCGAATGGTCGCTTGTCAGTTATTGGTGATCAGCCGCCTGTGGCGGAGAGTTCAATTCCCTTTCGCGCCTGAAGCCTTGATGACTGCTCCCCACCGCGGCACTTCGGCTGCGAGATGGGCCTTGAGTGCCGCCGGCGTCGCCAAATTCGCCTGGACCGGCTCGGTGCCGAGGTTCGCAAACCGCTCGATGACCTTGGCATCCCTTAGCGCCGCTTGGAGAGCTGCGACAAGCTTGTCGGAAATATCTTTCGGCAATCCCTTCGGGGCCCACATTGCGTGCCAAGCCGACACCTCGAAGCCTTTGATGGCTCCCGCGTCGAGCGGCGGCAGGTCGGGCACTGATGAGACCCTGGATTTGGTCGTGACGGCGAAGCCCTTGATCTTGCCGTCCTTGATCTGATTGGTGGTATTGGTCGTCTGGTCACACATCAAATCGAACTGGTTACCCAGCAGGTCGTTCATAGCCGGCCCGGTGCCGCGATAGGGAATCCCGTTCATTTGCACACCAAGCTCTTTCATCAGCATCAGCATGCAAAGATGCGAGGCGGAGCCGACACCAGCATGCCCATAGGTGGCTTTGTCCTTGTTAGCGCGAATCCACTCCAGAAGCTCGGTCACGTTGTTGGCCGGCAGTGTCGGTTTTGACACGAGGGTCATGGGCACGTCGGTAATGCGACCGAGGTGATCGAAGTCGTTGACGACGTCGTATTTGAGAGATTCGTAGAGCGCCGGAGCGGTTGCGTGCGCGATGTGCCAAACCGCGATCGTGTATCCGTCAGCGGCCGACTTTGACACACGAGCCATGCCGAGTGTCCCGCCTGCTCCGCCGAGATTTTCGACCAGGACCGTCTGACCGAGGGTCCTGCCCATCGATTCCCCAATGAGGCGGGCCACGGTGTCGGTCGGCCCTCCAGACGCGGCCGGAACAATGAGCGTGATCGGCTTGGTCGGAAAGGCGGTCTGCGCCGTGACGGCCTGCGACAGGAAAGTCGACATGACAGTGATGGCGCCGGAAAGGATCGCGCGACGACTGAACCGCATTGGTCACTCCCATCAAAATTTGTTGGTTGGCTGATTCCGCTGTGCGTTCAGCGTTTCCGGGCAAACTACGTCCTGATGTCGCGCCCCTGCAATTGGCGTGCGATTATACAAATATTTGATATAATCTGGTTTGAGGAGGATCGGAGATGGAATTGCACCAGCTTCGCTGTTTCGTTGCCGCGGCCGAGGACCTTCATTTTGGACGCGCAGCCCAACGGCTCGAAATGCTGCCCTCCGCGCTTGGGCGGCACATCCGGCTGCTCGAAGACGATCTCGGCACGAGGCTCATGACGCGCACCACCCGCAGCGTAACGCTGACCGATGACGGCGCCGTCCTTCTCAGGGAAGCCCGCACCTTGCTGGCGCAGGCGGACAGCCTTGCGGTCAAATTCCGCGCGCGCGGCCGGAGGCAGGCCTCGACCATCCGCGTCGGCGCGATCGATAGCGCTGCTGCAGGACTTTTTCCGATGCTGCTTCACGATTTTCGCGAGCGGAGGCCGGATGTCACGGTGAAATTGACAGAGGACAAGACGATCCGCCTGCTGCCCCGGCTGATCTCCGGGCGGCTGGACCTCGCTTTGGTGCGCCCTCCGGACAAACCAGACGGCCGGCTTGAATTTCTGCTTCTCTTTCACGAGACGGCTGTAGTCGCTGTCTCCAGTCGTCACCCGCTCGCATCGAGAAAGCGGGTGACCATCACCGATCTCGCAGAGCAGCCGTTGATCGTACCCGAGCGCCGTTCGCGTCCGCACAGTCACGATCTCACCATGAAGCTATTTGCTCAAGCCGGACTGCATGCACGCATCGCCCAGCTTGCCGATGAAAAGCAGACCATCGTCAATCTTGTCGCCGCCGAACTGGGCGTCGCCATCGTTCCGAGATGGACATCCCGAATGGCGGCGCGCGGTGTTAGATATATCCCGCTTGAGGCGTCCGATATGAACAGGCTGCCGCTTGCCGCGGCTTGGACTCGCGGTACACGCGATCTCATCAGGGACGAAATGCTGGAGATGCTCAAGGCTTCGCTTTCGCGCTATGCGCAGGAGGCCTGAGGCACAGGACGTTACGGGCCTGATTGCGAAGAACGTCCGTGCAATTCCCGAATGCGAACGCGCCACACATTCACATCCTGGATTCCCCGCAGGAGCCTGTCATCGGGCACGCCGAAGGCGAAACCTGGTGGCGGGGAGACGGCCTTGGGGTGGGCTTTGGGTGTTGACCCGTGGCTAGCCTTGAAAGCGCTCGGGAAAGAAGGCAAAACGCCCGAAAATGACTGTCGGAGTGGCAGGATTTGAACCTGCGACCCCTGCGTCCCGAACGTTGCTATCTGTTGGGAAATACCAATAAAAAAAATATCAACGATATTTGAACAGCTTTGACCACCATTATCGCCGTTTGTTCACGGGGATGCCGTAAAGCCTCCACCAATAACGCAAACGTGGCGGTGGATTCTCGCAATCATCTCGAGCAGCTTACAGGGCGAGCATCAAAGGCATTCCTGCACTGACTCGAGCACCGGGGGAGATTGTCAGAGAGAGGCTTGCGAAATGACCCTTGAGTCACCACGGTAGAACGAGAGATCGCAAAGATTTCCCAGTACGAAATCGACGCGCCCCGACCGAATGGAAACAAACGTCAGCAAAGGGCTCGTCGCGTGCCGAGTGTCGATGGTGCAGATGCAGAGGCACGGACTGCAGAATACGACGATCCAGACCGTGGAGTAGCGCAAAGGTAGCGCCGCGAGGTCCGCCTAGTTCGTCGGCGCCGTCAGAATCGCCTTCAGATGACGAGCGAACAATTCCGTGACCCCTAACCTGTTGAGGTGGTCGGTATCGAAATAGAAGCGCGGCTCGTCCAGCTCAAGCGAGAGGTCCTTGAAGCCGATCCCGTGGCTCGCCGCCGTCATCGCTTCGTCAAACGCCGCCTCGTTCGGCAGGAGGGCCCGGAATTGACCGGGCGTTGGCATTTTGATCACGACGACACGGACATTTCGTTGCTTCGCGAGCTCAAGCATCCTCGTGAATTCCGTCAAATAGCGCGCAAGCGCTGCTTCCCGCCCAACATTCGGAAATAGATAGGCGATCCGGCTCATGGTCGCGACTGCCGATGGACGATAGACGCGATCAAACTGCAACTCCCCCTCCCAGGCATCTCTCTTGAAACGATCTCGGTTGTTGATTTTCGAGAATCCAGCGAGGTAATCCGCAGCAGCGCGCGGATCGACTCCTTCGCGGCGGCTGTATTGCCACAGCAGCCACGCGGTACCCGGATCGAACGGTGTGGCTCTGAGCAATTTGGCATCGCCAAAGCGATCCTCGTTCCATGTGCGCGAGTAGAAAGCGAAGGAATCGACGACATAGAGTACATTCCTTGCAGTGTGCTCGCGCAGAAACGCCTCCAGCACAAAGCGATGGTAGAGCGGACCGGTCCCAGGCGATGCGAGGTTGATGATTTTTAGACCGGTCTCGCTCTGCATCTGGCCGTTGAAATCCGCAAAATCGAGCGGCATCGCGTGGGACGCGCCGAGGATCACCCAATCGAATGCCTCCTCCTTGGCGGTTGCGATCTTGAAGAACGGATTGCTGTGACCATTGCGATACATCAGCCGCTCGGCAGCAAAATAGACAGCGGCATAGATCAGCAGACCTATTCCGATGAAAGCAATCGCTGATCTGCCCGGTCGCGTCATGGTTACCTGCTCATGTGCTGCCTGGCCTATCGTTGACCCGTCAAAACTGCATGTAGATGAATTCCTTGGCCTGCCATCGACCAAGGATCAGCAAACCAAAGATCACGAGATAGTAGGAGCCCCAACGCAGGACCGCCGGCGCCGCGGCCAGGCGCAGCACAATCGGCCGGCGTTCGTCGAACGTCTCCACCGCCAGCAGACAGGCAATCAGGCCGAAGCCGATGCCGTGTTCCGAGGTGAAGGGATACTGGATAACCAAAGACGGAATCTCTAGCAGGTTTGTCCCGATCTTCCGAATGACGATCAGCGCGTCGTTAACCGACCTGGCGCGGAAGAAAATCCAGGAAATCGCGATCAGATGAAAGGTCAGGACGATGCGCAGCAGCGTCAGCCCGGCGCTTTGGCGCAGGGCCGGCAGCAATCCGCCGAGCCACTCCCACAATCCACGCGTGGCCAGCCCGGCCCACTGGTACGCGCCGTTGAGCGCGCCCCAGATCACGAACGTCCACCCCACCCCATAGCCGAGGCCTGCGTGCCACAGCCCGCTGACGGTGAACACCAGCATGATGTTGACATACCGGCGCAGTGGCCCCGACCGGCTTCCACCCAGGGGAATGTAGAGATAGTCGCGAAACCAGCGCCCGAGCGAGATGTGCCAGCGCTCCCCCCAGAACTCGGCAGTACTGCGCGACAGATAGGGCCGGCGAAAATTCTCCATCAATTGCAGGCCGAACAGCAGGGAGACGCCGATGGCAATGTCGGTATAGCCGGAGAAATCGCAGTAAATCTGGAATGCGAAAAAATAGACGCTGACCAAAAGCTCGATCGGCGAGGCAAACGCCACAATGCCGAAGTTGCGATCGACCAGCGGTGCCAGATTGTCGGCAATGACGACCTTCTTGAACAGGCCCCAGCCGATCAGTTGAAGCCCCAAAATGGCCCGGCCCGGGTCCGCGCGCAGGCCCGCGACCAGTTGCGGCAGAAATGCCGTCGCGCGTTCGATGGGGCCGGCGAAAATCTTCGGAAAATAGGCGACATAAAGCGCGACACGACCGGGATGATGGCCTCCGCCGAGCCGCCGCGCGTAGACATCGATCAGATAGCTCGAGGCCGAGAAGGCGTAGAAAGAATATCCAACCGGCGTGCTCACGCCCAGTCTCGGCAATGCCATCGGAAATGTCGGGGCCAGCGAACGCTCCAGCTCCCCAGCGATGAAATCATAGAATTTGAAAATGACCAGCGAGCCGAGCAGTGCGACAAGCCCTATGGCCATCCACGCTTTCCTGCCAGCCGGACGCAACGTCCGTTCCAGCGCCCAGCCGCAGCCATAGACCACCAGCGTTACGACGCCGAGATAGACCAGATTGAACGGCTGCCAGATGCCGTAGAAAAGATAGCTGACCAGCAGCAGGACCGCCCATCGCTGGGTAACGGGCATCGCCGAGAACAACAACCAGACCAGAGGCAGGAACGCGAAGAATCCAAGTGATGTGAACAGCATTTGCTCCAGCCTTATGCTGTCTCGATCACCTCAATACGACGCGCCGCCCGCCCGCAGTTCCTCGGGCACGTCATCGATCGGAATCCCGCCGTTGAGCACAAGATAGCTGGCCAACGCCTCGCGCTGCTCAGGTGACAGCTTGATCCGTGCATGGCTGGGCTTGTTCATGGTCCCCAGCCAGGCCGGCACGGGTCGAACCTGGGTAATCACGACCGTGATGATGTGACAGCCCTGACATTTTTCGAGAGCGAAGTCGCGCCCGTCCGGCGGCAGGGCCTTCTCCAGGTCAGCCTTGGCCAGATCCGCAGGCCCCTGCCCCGACGCCAGCGGCATGTTGAACGACAGGTAATCTGCCAGCGTGATCTGCTCTTGCTCACTGAATTTCTGAAGCGCCGGCACGCTCTTCACCTTGCTTCTGAGAAAGGTGAGCCATTCGGCCCGCGTACGTTTGCCGGTCAGGATCGCCTGCAGGTCGTCAGCCGGCGGATGGCTCGCGACCACCTGCGCAAACAGGGTCCTGCCCCCGGCTGGAATGAACGCAAACACATCCTTGGTTTGCGCCAGCAGCGGATTGACCAGCATGGCGCTGCATACGATAAGGGCGCCACAAAGCAATACTCGAATGGACCTCATCGCCTGTCTCCCATTCCTGTCGGGTGCCCGTAGTCTCTTCGATGATTGGTCATGCACCCTCAATAGCGGAGCGCTGCGGGCACGTCGTCGGCCTTCATCGGCATGTTAATGGCTGAGTAACGAGCGAAGGTCTCGCGCTGTCGCGCGGTCATCTTCAGCCCGCGATGAAACGGCGAGAGGAAGGTGCTGCGCCAGCCCTGCACGTCGCGCTGCTGCGTCAGATAGCTGGTAAAGAGCGAATGACAGAACTGGCACTGTGTCCAGGCCAGTTCACGGCCGTCCGCCGGCAGAGCCGAGGTGATGTCGCCGCTGCTCTCGGCTTGCTGAACCGCCCCTTCTGGAAGCGGAAGGTTTACCGCAAGATAGGCTGCGAGTTCGCTGACTTCCCGCTCGGCAAGCTGCTTGTGGCGCTCCAGCAAAAAGCTTCGCCATTCCGCCTCGGTGCGGCTGATACCGGCTATCTCGCGCAGTTCAGCGGCGCGAGGTGTGTCCGCCAACTCGAGAAACAGCGTCTTGCCGCCCCTCGGCATGAATCGCTCGTCCTCTTGTGCTGTCGCCGGCGAAAGCCCGATCGCAAGAACACTCAGAGCGACCAGGAGCCGGCGCGCGCATGCCGGCGCAATCATGTCTCCGCCTCAGTCATAAGGCAGTCGCGAAACGAGAACACCGGAACACGCAGTTCATCGCGCGCGCGCTCCGTTGGGAAACCAGCGCCACGAAGCAGGTCGAGCCAGACGACGGTCCGGTCGTCATAGAACTGCTCGTTGCAGCCCGCGCAGACCAGCGCGGGAATGTCCTCGACGACCACGAGCCGGTCTTCGTGGAAAAATGCGGAACGCACTTGGGCCATGCCGATGTCTGAACCGCCACAGCCCGGGCAAACCGCGCCGGGCTGCTCACCGCTGGATTCTATCGACATCATTCACCTCTGTCACGAAGCTGACGGTTGATCCCGCCGATTCCTCGAATTGCCGGCCGTGCAAATCAAATCAGCTGACGAGTCTTTTCGCCGCGGCGATGATGTGGTCGGCATTGGGCCGCATCCAGTTGAACATCTCAGGAGCGGCCGGAGGCGGCGCATCCGGGAAGGCAATGCGCTTATACTTGGCGCCGTCGACATTCTCCGCCACGCGGGCGATGACCTCGGCGCCAGGGCATAACGTGTAGTAGGATTGATCGAAGGTCAGCAGGCGCTTGGTCTTCTGCACCGACTTGACGAGGGTCTCGGTATCCATGGGCTTGAGGCAGCGCAGATCAATGGCCTCGACCTTCATCCCTGCCTTCTGCAACTTCTCCGTGGCATCGAGCACATCCGGCATGCCGGCGCCGGAGCTGACGATGGTAAGGTCGCTGCCGGTGGTGCGCACAACGGCCTTGTTAAGCGGCGTCAGATATTGTTCATCCGGAACTTCCTCGACCAGTTCGCGCAGGCCCGCTGCATACAGAAACACGACGGGATCGGGGTCGCGGATCGCCGAGGCCATCATACCTTTCGCATCTGCCGGTGTGGACGGAATGACCGTTTTCACGCCGGGAATGTGCGCGTAATAGGTGTCGATCTCGTAGTCGGAATGCTGGCCGGCGAAACCGGCCGTCTGTCCGGTCATCTCCATGATGAACACGACCGGCATTGCAGCATCGCCGCCGGTCATCGACCGCAACTTGCCGGCATGATTCTGGATCATCTGGAAGGGCATGCAGGCGCCCTGATAGGGAATGTAGGTCAGGGCTTTCGAGCCGGCGAGCCCGGCGCCCAGCACGCATCCCGCCATCCAGTTTTCGTCGATGCCGGTGTTGGCCACCCGCAGGCGGCCAAACTCGGTTTCGAGATTGATCACCGGCCGCCCCGGATTGGAGGCAACTGGTGGAGTTAGCTCGAAGATCCAGATCATATTTTTGTCCTGACGCATTTCATATTGAACCGCCTCAAGGACCGAGTACATGAAGCTCTTGCGTGCCATTGTGTCTCTCCAAATTCTAATCCGCTGTGCGAGTCTGCAAACGTCTGGACGAATTGCTGTGCGCTTGCCTAGCCGAACTGGCGGGCGGCGACGCTTCCCTCGACAAAGACGTTCTTGAGGCCGTCCTCCGGCTTGCAGAACGGCTGCTTGTCGGCCCACGCGACCGCATCGAGAACCTCCTGCTTGATCGCAGCCTCCATCGCGGTGGCTTTGGTGGCGTCGATCACCTTCCAGCCGATCAGGGTATTTCGGCAGATGTCGACGGGATCACGAGTCATCCATTCGCGCACCTCCCGCTCGGGCCGGAACGACGATATCGCCAGCGGATCGTAACCGAATGCGCCGAGTTCGCCTGGTTTGGCGCCGGGCGCGCCCCAGTGATTGTAATAGCGGTAAGTCTTGGCCTCGATCAGCGTCGGGCCTTGGCCGGCCCGCGCCCGCTCAACCGCGGTCTTGGCGGCGTTGTAGACCTGCATCACGTCCTGTCCGTCGACCACGACGCCGGGAACGCCGTAAGTTCCCGCGGCTTCCGCGATATCCTTCATCGGACACGACCATGAATAATGCGCATACTGGTGATAAAGGTTGTTTTCGATAACGTAGATGAACGGCAGCTTGAGCAACGCCGCATTATTCATCGCACTGTGAAAATGCGGCGTGGCGTAAGTGCCGTCACCGCCGAAATTGACGACGACCTGTTTGCTGCCGCGGGCACGGATCGCAAAGGCGGAGCCGGTCGCGATTACAGGTCCCGGACCAATCATGCCGTCGGCGCCCATGAACCCGATCGATTTGTCGGAGATATGCATCTCGCCGGCGTATCCCTTGTTCAGGCCGGTGGCTCTGAAGTCATACTCTGCCGCCATCTTCTTGATGTCGGTGCCCTTGGCGATGGCATGGCCGGACGGCCGATGCGTGCTGTAGATGAGATCCGCTTCCATGACGCCGCCGGTGTTTTTCAAGGCAGCGCAAACGCCGGTCGCCACCGCCTCCTGACCGACATAGAAGTGATTGTAACCGCGATAGTTGGAATCGGTCAGCATCTTGTCGACCAATGTTCGCTCGTACCAGCGGATCTTCAGGATCGTGCTGAACATGTTGGTCAGTTGAGCGTCGGAGAGATCCTTGGCCCAATAGCCGATCTCACCCTGCTGCGCGTTGGCAATCCTGCTGCTGAACGAAATCGCGGCGCCTGCGCCTGCGAGCGCCTGAAGGAAGTTACGTCGGCTTGCAGACGGAGACTTTCGTTGCGCATCGTGCGAATGCGCGTCGTTGCGATCAGCCATGGCATTTTCTCCCGATCTGATGAGGTCGCTTTCAGCTGCGCCTAGGTAAAAAGACTGGTCCCGATTCCGACGCGGTCATTGACGCAGATCAACGGCCCATCAAAGCGTCATGACGCAAGCGCGAAAGAGAAACCTCACAGGCCCCACTGCACCGCAAACTGATGGTAGCGAATTGATATTGCGTCCGCCCAAATGGCGCCTAAAGGAAACAGCTGGTATTGAGCGCCTGCCTGTTGTTGGTCCTGACGAGAGCAGGGAGAATGAAGACAGATTGGCCAGGACGCGCTCGTCGAGGCGTACCTTGGTGGAAAGGCAAACTCCACCTCTGCGGCTTTGATGCGGATCAAGCGGTTTGCGGGGTCGACAACTCCCTTACGTCTTGCTCGATCCGAGTTTTGCCGCGATGTAACGCAGCGCTTGCGTCATGAGGCGCCGATAATCGGCGGTCACGGCCTGCCTCCAGCAGCAGCCTTGCGCCCCGCAACAGCGTTCCGAGGTGCTTGCTCGGCAAGTCGGTTTTTGTTGTTCGAGGCCCCCGCCAGCCCCGGCTGATCAATGAGAGTATGCCGCTGTTCTTTGGCGCCAAATACGGTCACATGAAGCTTCGGATACCGCTTTTTGATACCAAGCGCCGCCTTCTCGGCCGCTTCGTAGTTTTGGTGTCCGGACTTCAATTGCCGATCGACTGCAACGTAAAATGGTTCGCTGAGGGGCGGTTTGCTGAGTTTTCGGGGCGAGGCCGTTGTCCTATTGGCAATCGGCATCCTCGCCTGCCTCGTTCGGTTTGAGGATCTCGTTTGTTTGCGCGTGGCCATGTCAGTCTCCTTCGGGGAACATTTTGGCGTTAGTGCGCATGCAAAGTCTGACGCCGAGGCGCCTGCATGACTTTGACCCATGTCAATATGACATAGCAGTCAAGTCGATCGATTTCGCGAGCCAAAGTCTCGAACGGCCGCACTGCAGCGCGGTCGTGCGCTTGGGCGTTCTTCCGCCGCGAGCGACGTCTAAGGCGATTCAGTGAACCGCGCATGCCGGGCATCAGCCAGAAGCTTCTGAAATGCGCTCCCGCTGATATGAACCAGGCTGGCGTGATCTCCGCCCTCGAGATAAATCTCCGGCTCGTTTGCCAAGCTGTCGTCGACAATGACCTTAAGCCCATATGCGGCCCCGATTGCAGGCACGGCGCCCGGCTCACAATCGAGAAACAGCGTTTCAATCTGCTCCTCACTGGCCATATCCACATCGGCTCCGAGCTGCTTGCGGAGTCGGCCGAACTGGATGTGAGCGGAGGCCGGCAATACCGCGAGCATGAAGCCGTCTTCCCCCTTGAGAACCACCGCCTTGGCCAGCCGATTGGGCGGTATATGGCTCGTCTTGGCACTCTCCGAGGCTGTCACCGCATGCGGATGTTCCACCACGTCGTACTTAACGCCTCGTTCGGCGAGGTATTGCGCGAGAGTAATTGCAACGCCCATGGCCCGCCTCCTGCTCAACCGAACTTGAAAATATCAAACCCCTCGATGAGAAGCATGCGCCTAGCGATTAAGTGATACTTGATCGGAAACCGCGCCCGTCCGCATTGATGTGCATCAACGCATGCGGCATGGGCGGGGCGCCGAAGCCCGCGGCGGATGAGCTGGGGCGGAGCGGCGCTCAGAAAACAGGGGTTTGAATTGGCGAACCGATCAATGCTTGGAGGTATTTGAGCCCTATCATAGCTCGGCGCGGATGCGCCGCGGAATCGGCAAGGTATCAATCGCCCAAAGGATAGAGACGAGTAGTTGGATGCAACAAACAGTGCCACCATTGCGTCAAATACCACGTACCAGACAGTCTCGTCCTTTTCGGAACTATCCATTTTGCATGATCCGACGCATCGCAGCACCTGCGCGTCGGATTAGATACGACTATCATCTTCCTCACGCACGACATCATCCTTGGCCTGGCCGCTTCCGCATTCGCCTTGTTTGCGTCGTGACCCAATGCACTCGGCACTGTGTCGAATTTCCCTCCTAAACGGCTGATCTGCCTTTGGTTTTAAAGTCACCAACGGGGATTGATCTCGCACAAGGCCGATGGAAAATGTTGCGATAATGTGTTTTGGCAATCGCAACGGGAGGACAGGAGTGCAAAAATGGAGAGCGCAACGTTCCGAAAATGGTTAGCCGAGCAAGGGTGCCGCTTCGATCGCCATGGTCATGGAGAGCGGGGCAAAGGTCACGTAATGGTCACGGTGCACCGGGAAGGCCGAAAGGCTGAGGTTCCTCTCGGTGGCTCGCAACGTATCCTTGATCCGCGCGTTACGCGCCGGGCTTGCGAAGAACTTGGACTCGATTGGTCACAACTGCCTGGGCCCAAGGACCGCGTTTGAGATCAGGGCGACCACGCCATCGGCATCGAAGCCCTTGTGGCGACCGGCACTAGTCCGGCCTCAGCAAGCGATGGCGAGCGATATCCTCGCGAGCCCACATGGCGAGCCCGGCCCGATCATCGACGGTGTCGATCACTATCACCGCATCCGGGTCCGTGAACGATATCCGACCCGGTCGCCCGGCCTTGGCCGTGGCCTCGATGATGACATCGTTCAAGAACCGTTCGACATCCGGCGTGTGCAGTCCAAGTTTGGGCCCGCGCTGATGCAGGCGCGCGTGAAATGACTTTCCAGCCAGGCTCGGTAGCCATTCGAGCACGATGGATCTCGCATTGTCCTTGAAGTTCTCCGCAGATGAAAAATCGAACGCCCGCATCGCCGGCGCCACCCGCGCGATCGCATCGTAGAGCGCCGGGCGTTCCTCGGTCAGACGCTCGACGGACTCGAGAACCGCCATCGGATCGTCAGCTTTCATCACCAGCACATTGTGGTACGGACCGCGCTCGGCTTGCCCAACGTCCTGCAAGGCGCGGAGCGCCCGCCTGAAACCCTCCTGGTAGATCGTGACAATGATGTTCCAGTCTTTCACGCCCAGCCCCGGAAAGCCTCGATCTGGATTGGATCGCAGCGATGCAGTAGTCCTAGCCCGCTGGTCCAAAATATCCGTCAGGTCAACGACGCCAGCGCCGTGAAGATTCCCTGGTGCGGCGCGCGAAAGACTAGAACCGGGATGGTGCTGTGTGTCAGCACCTTGACGGTTTCGCTCCCAAGCACGATCGCGGAAATCCCGCGCCGGCCATGCGAAGCCATGACAATCAGATCGCACGATCTTCGTGCTGCCGTCTCGATGATGGCCAGGTATGGCTGATCGTGCTCGATGTGCATCGTCTCGCAGCTCACACCGGCTGCCGCTGCGGCCTCCTTCGCGACCTTGAGGTATTTTGCAGCAAGTGTCGCCATGCGCTTCCCGTATTGTTCCGGCGTATCGATGACCATACCCGGCTCAACCGCGAACGTGGGAAATGGCGTCGATACGGTCAGTGCCGTCACTTTGGCATTGACCGACTTCGCTAAAGCCATGCCATAGTCGATTGCATTTTGTGACAGCTCCGAGCCGTCAGTCGGGATCAGAATATGTCGATGCATACATCCTCCAGATTCAGTTGGTCCAGGAGCGGATTTTGGGGTGACTCGGCATACGAAGCGTTGATCTCCCGCGCGAACATTCTCTGCAACGTGCCTTTTTGGCCACGAGAGTTGGCGTCAATAGCCCAGCTTCGATCGTCCGCAACTCCAATATGGTGCGAACCTGCGGACGAAAAGCGGTCCGGCTCTTGCTAGTAACGATCTTATGCATAAGGCAGCTTAAAGCCTGTTCCTATCGAGATGCTTCGTTCTTGACACAGATCAAAGAATGTCGATCTGCGCACGCGATGACGTTTTTTGAGGAGGATGAAATGAAAGACAAAGACGTCATACACAAAAGCACAACCTGCGTCGAACCCTGCACGCTCGTGAGGGAAATCGCGAAGCGCATGCGTGAAAGCGATGTCGGCGCGATCCCCGTCAAGACAGACAGTCGGCTGGGTGGGAGCAATCACCGATCGTGACACTACCTGCCGCGCGCTCGCAGACAGCGGTAATCTGGCCAAAATGACCCGCCAAGAACGTCATGACGAAGGACGTTGCATGTTGCTCCCGGAGGACGACATCAAAGTCGCAGTCGAGACCATGGGAAAGACAGCAACTCCGTGTCTGCCCGTAGCGGATAGCCACAAGACCATGATCGGCATGCTGAACCTCGGCGACATTTCGCACGAGGTCAGCAAAGAGATTTTCGGGTGAAATGTTGCGGGCCGTTTCGGGGCATCACGTCTAGTCGGCCCACCGCGCCTGGGCGAGCTGAGTACAACCCACTCTTTTTCCTTCTTTCGGAGAGCGTTCTTTTTTGCTCTTCCTCTGCCAGCTACTTGAGAGCACAAGCGCCCGTCAATGAGACATCAGGCAGCAGATCGGGCTTGACGCCAGGAGATCGTGGGTCATTCCACCGAAGATCCATTCGTTAAGCCGGCTGTGTCCGTACGCCCCGGTCACAAGCAGGTCAGCTCCCTCGTCCTCGGCGAACCCGATGATCTGATCGGCACTTGATCCCGGCAACTGCTTTTCGACCCGACCTTCGGCCTTTATTCTGTGCCGCGCCAGGTAGAGCACGACATCATCGACATGATGACGCGCAGCCTCCTTTTGATCATTCTCGCAGATTTCGACGACCATTACGCGCTTCGCCTCATGCAGGAATGGCAGCGCGTCCTGAATTGCCCGCCGCGCCTCACGGGTATCCTTCCATCCAACCACTACATGGTCCGCGGTGAGCGATTTCACTGACCCCGGCACTATCAGGAAGGGGCGCCCTGCCCCCAGAATTGCCGCCCCGCTATCGGCTACCCTATAAAAATCTATCGAACGGCTGCTTTTTTCGAACACGATCAGATCCGCACATCGCGCTTCCCTAATCAGGGCATCCGTGGGGATCTCGAGCGCCGATCGCCACTCAACCTCACGGCCAGCTCCCGCAAATGCACGGAACTTGTCTTCGGCCTCAGCCAGTCTTGTCTTCACCTGTGCGACATCGGATTCCGACGCATTGTCGACGATCACCACTCCCTCCGCAACAAATGGCGGCGTGATCGCAAGAGCCGATAATCCGATCAGCTTTGCCGAGAACTTGTCTGTGAGGCCTGCGGCGACGCCGACAAGCGTTTTCGAGACGTGATCGACATTGACGCAAACCATCAGCGTTGCATAGGACATGGTGGCTCCCCGCGTGCGACGATAAAACATTGAGCCACGTCCCGCAGGGACACCTTTGACTCACATCAAGGTTCGAGTCATTCGAAGAGATGGGCGCCTCCAGGTAATGAAGATCGTCGCATCGCTCGTCACATCATGGCTGCACATCGGCGATCGACTTCCTCCGCGAGCGCTATCAGTCCCGGCGCTACAGTGACCGGGAGCATTGTTCCGTCACTCAGGTGGCGCAACGACCAGGGCAACTGGGCAAGGCCTTGCGCCGCCCTCTTCCGGATATCGGCTAGTGTCGAAGGCGCAGCAAGGCGTCGGCCATGACGCATGACGGGTACCAACAGTGGTTCGCCCGCTTGTCGATCATGATCGAGAGCCAATACGTCGCCGGTCATGCATCCGTCGTCACCAAAGCTGCGCCAGACCTGCTTGCGACCAGGCCACGTGGCCTTTCCAACAGATCGTTTGCGTCGCGCTATGCCGGCATATTCCTGAAGCTTGTAGGCGCAATCGAACGCCGGCGCGTCGGAGGATGTCGTCAGGCTGGTACCGATTCCAAAGCCATCAATCGGAGCATTCGCATCCATCATCTTTGCAAGTTCGTCTTCGTCGAGCCCCCCACTCGCAAATATGGTCACGTCATGCAAACCTCCATCGTCCAGAATGCGCCGGACAGCCTTCGACAACACGATCAGATCGCCGCTGTCGAGACGGACTCCGCGCACGGCAATGCCTTCCTTCTTCAGGCGAGGCGCCAGTGTGACGACTTTTCGGGCTGCGGCTTCGGTATCGTAGGTGTCGATCAGCAAGACGAGATTGTCTGGTCGCGAGCGCGCAAACTCCAAAAAGGCCGATGTTTCATCGTCATGTGCCTGGATGAAGGAGTGAGCCATCGTTCCGAAGACCGGAATTCCGAAGTATTCCCGTGCAAGCACGGTGGCCGTTCCGTCAAATCCCGCCAGATAGCTGGCGCGCGCGGCCATCAGCCCGGCCTCCGCTCCATGTGCTCGCCGCAATCCGAAATCGATCAGTTGCTTACCCGGTGCTGCAAGGACCATTCGCGCCGCCTTGGAGGCGACCACCGATTGAAAGTGGAGGATGTTGATAAGACGAGTCTCGACCAATTGCGCCTCCGGAAGCGGCGCGGTCACGCGAATGATTGGTTCGTTGGCGAAGAAAATCGTGCCTTCCGGCATGGCATCGACATCGCCGGTAAAGCGCAGGCGCGCGAGGTAATCAAGGAATCCATCCGTGAACCGATAGTTCTTACGGAGCCAATCAATCTCCTCGCTGGAGAATTGCAGGTTCTCGAGAAAATCGAGGGCCTGCTCCAGCCCTGCCGCCATGAGGAAGCCCCTTCGAGCCGGCAGCCGACGCACGAAGAACTCGAATACAGCTGTATCCATTTGACCATGGTCCAGATACGCCTGAACCATGTTCAGTTGATACAAATCGGTCAGCAGAGGGCTTGTCGCAGGATACATGTGGCCAATCCCATACGAGGTGGCAGCATCAAACGCCGGGTTACTTCATTGTCCTTCCGAAAGGATGGAAGTCCTACTGCGAAGAGTATATTGCCGTGCACCAGGTTCCTGATCACTTGATCTCGCTCAAGCCTGGATTCGTTGGTTGCGCTCATAAGGGGGATGTCTCTTAAATTTTCGTGAGGCGTACGATGGCCGAGCTCCCAGATCTGTCGATTTCGCCGGGAAAAGCGTACTTCATCATCGCCAAGGCTCGCCAATTCGACGCCAAGGACGGCGTCACCGACCCGGACTCCGGCTCCAATGCCAGCGATAACGGCACGCGTTCAGTGCTGGAGAACCGAACGGATGATCCGGTTCGCACTGAACTGGTAAGCTTTATCCACGATTTGAACAACGACGAGCAGACCGATCTTGTTGCCCTCACCTGGCTCGGACGCGGCGACGGAGATATCGAAAGTTGGGACGAACTTCGCGCCGAGGCCGCCCGTGCGCACAATAAGCGAACAGCCGCGTATCCGTTGGGAATGCCGATGCTAGCCGATCATCTGGAAGAAGAGGCGCTCTCGAAATTCGGTCATTCATCAGAAGAAGTCGAAGCAGATCTGTTCTGACAGACACACCTTCGTTGCTTCATTTGGGGGAAACCCATGCCATACCGCGCCAATACCGATCTTCCCGCATCGGTCCGCGACCACCTTCCGCCGCATGCGCAGGACATCTATCGTGCCGCGTTCAACCATGCCTTCGCAGCCCATGCGGGGGACATTCGGCAGGAAGAGATCGCTCACCGCACCGCCTGGGCGGCCGTCAAGCGGACCTACGTCAAGGATGGCGATCGCTGGGTGTCGATAGAATAGAATAGGTCGCGGCTGTTCACCTGGATTCAGGGGATCGAAGCCGGTCGGCTTGGGAAGCACCTCAGAATGGCTCATGGGCGCTGAGGGGACGCGCCAGCAGCTTGCTGATATCGCGCCCGAGATCGTCGGCTCCGTTCAAGACGAATAACCGCAGATGGCGGCGTGCAATCGGTCCGACGGCGGAAGGCGACCAAGTCTGATTTCCCATCACGACGCGCCTCCCTTATTCAAAAAGAGCCTCCTAACCAATTGAATATAATAGATTTTTGACGGGACCCAACACCCTCCCCCGCGCGCGTTCAAAACGTCAACCCCGGACGGAGGCTCGACGCTTCAGCAGCTTGCGCAATTCGGCAAGTGGCCGGGTATTGAGCACATCGTTTACCGTGAGCCAGGCGCGTCGCGCCTGATCGATCCCGAACCGCATGCACTGATATGCATCTACGGAGTGCGCATCCGTCGAGACCGCCAGCTTCACCCCGGCGAGCTTCGCCGCGCGAGCATGCAGATCGTGCAAATCCAGGCGATCCGGCTCCGCATTGATCTCGAGGTAACAGCCGGTCTTGCGCGCCGTCGAAATCACGCGATCCATATCGATGTCGTAAGGCTCGCGCTCGCCGATCAATCGCCCGGTCGGATGCGCCAGAATGGACACATGACGGTTCTCCAGGGCACGGACGACGCGCTCGGTCTGCGCCTGCCGCGGCAGATCGAAATGCGAATGCACCGCGGCCACCACGATGTCCAGCTTCGCCAGGCTTGACTCCGGCAGATCAAGACTACCGTCCCGGAGTATATCGACCTCGATACCCTTGAGAATCGTGAAATTCTTGAGTCTTTCATTGAGCCGGTCGATTTCGTGGATCTGGCGTGCCAGGCGCGCCGGATCGAGACCGTGCGTCATGGCAACCCGGCGGCTGTGGTCGGTCAGGGCGATGTATTCATAACCGCGCGCCTGCGCCGCCGCCGCCATTTCAGCGATGGTGACGGTGCCATCGGTCCAGTCGGAGTGCACGTGAAGGTCACCTCTGACATCGGAAAGCTTCACAAGCCTGGGCAGCTTGCCGGCCTGGGCCGCCGCAATCTCCCCGCGGTCCTCGCGCAACTCCGGCACGATGTATGCGAGCTTGAGCTTCTCGTAGACATCCTCCTCCGTGGCACCGGCAATCCGCCGCTTGCCTGAGAATAATCCGTATTCGTTCAGCTTCCATCCGTGCTGGTTGGCGAGCCCGCGTAGCGCGATGTTGTGGGCTTTCGAACCCGTGAAATACAGAAGTGCTGCGCCATAGCTTTCCTCGCGGACCGCACGGACATCGACCTGCAGGCCGGAGCGCAGCATCACGGTGGTGCGCGTCGGTCCGTGAGCGACGACCTGCGCGACATTTTCATACTTCGCCAGCCTGTCGCCAACCGCGGCACCGTCCTTCGCGGTCACCAGCACGTCAAGATCGCCGACGGTGTCGCGGCGCCGCCGATAGCTTCCGGCGACGACGACGCGTCCGCTACCGCGGAGAAAGCCGACCAAGGCTTCAGCTTCAGCTTCGGCCACCGAAAGCTTGAACCGCCTTGCAGGCTGCGGCTTCTCAAGCGCATCGAGCAGTTTCTTCTCGATCACAGGGCCAAACCCGCGAAGCTCGCGCAACCGTCCTGTTTTGATGGCCTGACGAAGGTCGCTGAGGGTTCGCACTTTCATCTTGTCATAGAGCAGCTTGATACGCTTCGGTCCGAGTCCGGGAAGAGCCGCCATATCGCCGAGTTCGCCGGGGAGTTTCCTTTTCAGCGTGTCGAGCAGGCCGAAATGCCCGGTCTTGACGATATCGGCAATCTTGCCGGCGAGATCCTTGCCGATCCCCGGCAGCTCCGACAGATCGCGTCCGGATTTCAGCAAGCTTCCGGCCGCTTTCGGCAGGCCCTCGATGACGCGCGCGGCGCGGCGGTAGGCGCGCACGCGAAACTGGTTCTCTCCCCCGATCTCAAGGAGTTCGGCGGCCTGGTCGAACATAGCGGCGATTTCCGCGTTCTGCACGGGCATGTCGAAGACCCACAACAGCCGGATTTTGCCAAGGAAATATCGCATGGCTCGACAAGCCGGAATTGATTCAGATCAGGGCCAGTTCCTCAAGGACACCAATAGTCCTACTAGCGAAACTGGAGCCGCAGAGATGGGCGCTCATATGATCGCAGGCGATACCGACGTATTGATCGTGGTCGATGTCCAGAATGATTTTTGTTCCGGAGGTCGCCTTCCAGTGCCAGGCGGCAGCGACGTGGTGCCCGTCATAAATCGGCTTGCCGGGCGCTTTGCAAGCATAGTTGTCACCCAGGACTGGCACCCGCACAACCACTTTTCGTTTGCTTCAATGCATCCGGGAAAGCAACCAAACGACATCATTGCCGCCCCTTATGGTCCTCAGATCCTTTGGCCGGACCATTGCGTGCAGGGAACGTCAGGAGCTCAATTTCACGAATCGCTATGCGTTCCGCAAGCCACGATGATCCTGCGCAAGGGGTTTCATCGCACGATCGATTCATACTCGGCGTTTTACGAGAATGACCGTCAGACACCGACCGGTCTTATCGGATATTTGCGGGAGCGCTCGCTGACACGTGTTTTTCTCGCCGGGCTGGCGTTCGACTTCTGCGTCCGCTACTCAGCCGAGGACGCACAACGCGCCGGCTTTTCCGTCTTCGTGATCGAGGATGCTTGCCGCAGCATCGATGTCGACGGATCGGCGGAAGCAGCGCGATCCGCTTTGCAAAATCTTGGCATCCAGGCCATCGCCGCCGGCGACTTCGCGTAATTGATGATTTCCATCAACGACGGCAGCAGAGCTATTCCTGGGAAAACGGATCTGCATAACGCCGCGCCAGCGAACGAGGCGGTCAGACCCGCAACCCGTGTTTTCCGAGCAGCTTTACTGTGGTCGCCTGTGGGCCCTTTTCGCCGATCTCATCGGCAAACACGACCCGGGAGCCGATGGCCAGTTCGGAAAACGCTCCGTCAAGAACGCTATTGCGATGGAAGTAAATCTCCTCGCCATCGTTTGACCGAAGGAATCCGAATTCGCCGGAGGCGTCCAGTCGTACGACGGTTCCGATGGGTTGCCCTTCGTGGCTTTTGACCATTCCCTCCATGCGCCGCGAGCTATCCTGAAGTTGCCTGCCTGCCCGCTTGAACGCATCGTTAATTGCAAATGGCAAGTCCGAATGTCGCTCGTCTTCCTTCGGCGTCCGCCCGATATCGACTTCACGACCATCCGGTAGCGCCAGTCGAATATTGATTTCATATAAGCCGCCGCTCTTGTGACGTTTCCCGGGACCTTTAACGACGATCCGACATGCTGTAATCCGACCAAAGAGTTGTTCAAGCTTCTTCACATGCTCCGCGAGCATGTCCTGGACCGCAGGGCTGGAAACCATATCCTGAAATTCTACTTCAACTGGCGTTTGCATTACTCTCTCCTCATCGGATGAAGCCGATGTCAGTCAAGACGCTGACGCTAAGACTCTATCGTCAGCCGATCCTTGACGTTCTTCACACCGGGCGCCGACCAAGCCGCGTTCTCGACCGCAAACTTCTCGTCCCAATTGCGAACCCTGCCTTCAAGCAAGACTTCATCATCATCTCGAACGGTGACACGTATGTCCTTGGCTTCGATTTCAGCGTGCCGTTTCAGAGCCGCTTCGATCTTCATTTTTACGTTGTCGGCCTTCGCATGCGGCTCAATTTCGATATTGTTGACGATGCTGCGCACCCCCGACAGCTTGCGAACATCGCGCTCGGCGCTGCTCTTTTGATAGTACCAGTTGACTTTTCCGGTCAAAGTTACCAGCCCGTCCCGCACCGTGACCTGGATTGCATTACTCGGAACGACGCTGTCCCAGGACAGCACGTTGATCGCGCGTCTGGCGATCTCATCGTCAGTCGCCTTCGCATCCGAAGAGTAGCGAACTTCGATCTCGTCCGCGATTCCATGCACGCCCTTTACCCGGCGCACCGCGGATATTGCCGCGAGCTTCTGCGCATAGCTGGCGACGTGTCCGGTAAGCGTTACAACATCCTGATCTACGGCCACGCCGATATGAGCTGCATCAACGATGGGTTCATAACCGAGTTCGTCCAGGATATCGTCACGCAGTTTCAATTCGTTCATGATCTGCCTCCTGAATAGTTATAAGATTGCCTAACCTTGTCGGTGGGCTTGTTGATGCAGATCAATACAGTTCAGGCACGGGAGAGGTGGGCTTGTTCCGGCGAATATTGTGCCTCACAATTTGCGCCGCTGTTGCTCCATGTGATCCGGCGTCACCTTTCCGCGGCGCTTACGTTTCGGGGGGCGCCCGTTCCAGACTTCATCGCCGGCAATGCAATGGCCGAAGGACGGCTTGAAGCGCCTGAAGAATTCGAGCAGCCGGCTTAGTATGCGCGCGAGGGAACCACCGGAGTTGACAAAAATCAGCTCGGCCGCCCGCGCAATCGATGGTCAAAAATGCTCTCAACAGGAGGTAAAAAGATGCCTGCCGGGATCCAGATGTTTCTGGTCGCTCCGATGGGTCTGTAAATGCCGGGCGGGCACTTCACATCGAACCGCAGCAGTCAAAGTGCTCACGGCACCTTGAGGATCGTGACTGGCGATCATGTCGCTGCGACCGACAGTCGCGGACATCGGACAAGCATCAGTGTGGCCCGAAGGCGATGCCGCCGCACCTTCCCGATGGTCCGCTGGGGCTGAAGGCGCTCGACGATCTTGAAAAGCAAGAGGCGCGGACTTTCTGGCCGGACCTCCAGCTGACCGCAATTTCGAATACGGCGTCGCCTCCATCTGCCCCCTCCCCTTCCCCGAAATAGCCCTCCGCACTTGCGCGAGATCAATTGCGGCCCCTCCGTCTCTGTCAGCTTACGTCAACGCGGATGGTCAGTAGGGAGGCGAATATGAGCATTAAGGGGCTCGAAGGCCTGCAGCATACGCTCGAACTCACTCACACCTGGATCAACGACCTTGACGAACGGCTCGAATGGCACAACAAGCCGCGAGCCTATCGGCTGCTGAAGAGCGTTCTTCATGCGTTACGAGATTGGTTACAGCTCAATGAAGCAGCCGACCTCGGTGCCCAACTTCCAACATTGCTCCGCGGCATCTACTATGAACAGTGGCGGCCATCAGGAACTCCCGTGCGGTCACGCAGCAAGGCGGCCTTCTTGGCGCGAATTGATGAAGACTTCGAGCAAGATCCGCCAGCCAACACTGAGCAGGCAGTTATGGCCGTCTTTGAACTCTTATCGAAGAAAGTAACGGCAGGCGAGATCAAGCACGTGCGGCACGCGTTGCCTGATGATCTCCGCACGATCTGGCCGGAACCATACTCCGCACCGGGCGCATGCTGAAGTCGAAGTTGACCCATCATTTACTGCAGTATCGGGACGAAGGCTCGTGCAGCTGAGCTCAGTTGCCTTTACCGACGGCTTAGCGATCCCAGGTCGCATTCACCAGCGACGGCGAAGACGTGTCCCTCCCCCAGATTGGAGCGACGCACCGGCGCGAACTCCAGGCTCTGTCGTTCTCTGCGATGATCCAGATGCGCCAGCGGGGTGATAAGGTCTCTTCGACCATGGCAGTGACAGCAGATTCGGGCCCACACATCGCTGATATGCAGCAGAATTATGCCCCGCGTGCCGCCGTCATTAGCTGGATTCTCTTCGATTGGGCGACGCAGCCTTTCTTCACGCTGATCACAACCTTCGTGTTCGCACCCTATTTCGCAACGCATGTGGCCTCGGACCCAGCAAGCGGACAGGCGCAGTGGGGCTTCGCGACTGCGGCTGCGGGGTTGATGATTGCCCTGATGTCACCTGTTCTGGGCGCAATCGCGGACAGGAGCGGCCGCCGCAAGCCGTGGATCGCGGCGTTCGGTGCGCTACTGGTGATCGGCTCTGGTCTGATGTGGTTTGGAAAGCCCGGCGACACCAGCGTCATTCCACCGCTACTGCTCGCCTATGGGATCGCTACCATCGGCGTCGAATTAGCCACAGTATTCAATAACGCCATGATGCCGTCGCTGGTGCCGCCGGGCATGATTGGCCGGTTGTCCGGCACCGGCTGGGCTACCGGGTATGCCGGCGGAATCCTCAGTCTGGTTCTGGTGCTCGGCTTTCTCGCCGCCAGCCCGGACACGGGGCGCACGCTGTTCGGATTTATCCCGTTGTTCGGTCTTGATCCCGTTACCCATCAGGGTGACCGCATTACCGGCCCGCTGACCGGCATCTGGTTCACCATCTTCGTGCTGCCGATGTTCCTGCTGACGCCCGATTATCCCGCCAGGAGGCGAATAGGCGAAGCATTGCGCGAGGGATTGACAGAGTTACGACAAACGCTCGCCGAATTGCCGAAACGACAATCGATGGCGGCATTTCTGCTCGCCAACATGATCTACACCGACGCTCTGGTATCGCTGTTCACGTTCGGCGGCATCTACGCCGCTGGTACCTTCGGCTGGAACACGATTCAGATCGGCACATTCGGCATTCTGCTCGCGATTGCCGGTACTTTCGGCGCGTGGCTTGGCGGCAAGCTCGACGACAAGCTCGGACCGAAACGGGTGATCGCCGGCAGCATGCTGATCCTGCTGCTTTCGATCGTTGCGATCCTGCTGGTCGACAAGGATCGCATCTTGTTCGTCACGGTCGCGCCGCCGGTGCCTGACGGAGCGCTATTCGCCGCGGCTACGGAACGTATCTATCTCATACTCGGATGTCTGATCGGTGCCGCCGGCGGCCCGCTGCAGGCGGCGTCGCGCACGCTCCTGATCCACCTGGCGCCGAAGGACCACATCGCCCAGTATTTCGGACTGTTCGCACTGACCGGAAAGATCACATCATTCGCCGGGCCACTGCTGATCGGCACGATTACGGCGATCACCGCAAGCCAGAAGGCCGGCATGGCGGTGCTGGTGGTATTCTTCGTGGCGGGCTCGGCGTTGCTGGCGCGAGTGCGGGAGGAATAGCCGTGGCCTGAATCTGGGTCTGCGATCTGCATCAGGTCGCACGATCCACGTGCCGCCGTCTCGATGATGGCCAGATATGGCTGATCGGGCTCGACGTGCATCGTCTCGCAGCTCACACCGGCTGCCCTCCTTCGCGACCTTGAGGTCTTTTGCCGCAAGGGTCGCCATGCGCTTCCCGTAACGCTCCGGCGAATTGGTGATCATACCTTGCTCAACCGCAAACGTATGAAACGGCGTCGATACGGTCAGTACCGCGACTTTGGCGTTGACCGACTTCGCTAAAGGACGTGCCGTAGCCGATTGCATTCCGTGACAGCTCCGAGCCATCAGTCGGGATCAGAATATGTCGGTGCATACATTTTCCAGATTCAGCAGGGCCATGGGCGGCTTTGGGGCAGCTCGGCATACAAAGCGTTGATCTCCCGGGCGAACATTTTCTGCACGACGTCCCTTTTGACCTTGAGGGTTGGCGTCAATAACCCAGCTTCGATCGTCCACGACTCCAGTATCAAGTGCACGGCGCGAACCTGCGCATACCGTGGCAGGGTGGCAAGGAGCGGCGTGACTCTCGCAAGCAACTCGGTCTTGCTGGCGGCGTGATTGGGCCGCTCCGGGTCAAGGCCTTTGTCGGCAGCGAAGCGTCTCCACGCGTCAGGGTCCAGGACGATCACGGCAATCAGGAATGGGCGGCGATCGCCGACCACTACGGCCTGCTTGAACAGGCAATCGCGGGTGAGCTCTGTTTCCACGGTGTTCGGATTGACCTTCTCGCCGATGGATAGAACGATCATCTCCCTAAGGCGGCCGCGGACGAAGATGCGGCCGTCCTTCAGTTCGGCGAAGTCGCCGGTTGAGAGCCACCCCATCGGATCGAGCGCGCGCGCCGTTTCGCCCGGATCCTTCCAGTACCCCGTCATCATGGAAGGCGAGCGCACCAGCAGTTCGCCTTCCGGCGTGAGCTTCACCTCAACTCCTTGCAAGGGACGCCCGACCGAGCCGGGCAAATTGTCATCGAGTCCGTTCGCCGCAACCACCGGCGCTGCTTCGGTGAGACCGTATCCCTCGACCAACGGCAGGCTCAAGCCGATCAATAGCCGAGCGACGTCTTGATCCAGCGGGGCTCCTCCACTGATCGCGGCACGAAGCCGTCCGCCGAACGCCGCCAGCACCGGTGCTGCGATGTAGTGCTTAAGGATCGGCCCAAACAATCGCGCAGCAAGACCTGGACTGGCCCGATGCTGTGCGGCCTCAAAGCGGCGCCAGCCGAGAAGCGCGGCGATTTGCAACAGATTCCGCTTAGCGAAGCTCCCTGCAACATTCGCCCGGATCGCGGCAGACATTCGCTCGTAGAGAAGAGGAACGCCTAGCATCGCCGTTGGGCGGACCGCGATGAGATCGTCGCGCAAGTCTTGTACGGAGCGTGCGTAAGCAACGGTGCTGCCTCCCATCATGGGTAGGTAGTAGCCGACGGTGCGCTCGAATGCATGCGCAAGTGGGAGAACCGACAGAAATACGTCGTCCCGCCGCGGCGGAATGATCGCGGCTGACGCTTCGGCGTTCCACAGCAGGGCGAAGTGTGACAGCATGACGCCTTTGGGCCTGCCGGTGGTGCCGGAGGTGTAAACCAGCGAAGCGAGATCGCTCGGTGCCGCCGGATGCGGCACCGGCGGCTCGGAGGCGTTTGCAAGGACATCGGCGAGATTGCGTACGATGAGTTCGGAAGTTGGCGTGGCAGAGCCTGCACCGACGTCGCGGATCCACATGCGTTCGAGCGATGGGAATTCTGACCGAAACGGCCGGAGTGACTGCCGGCGCGCATCGCTATCGAGAAGAACCAGACGGGCCCCGGAGTGGCCGAGGATGTAGGCGTTGCTTGCTGCGTTGTCGTGCGGGTAAAGCGCCACAACAACCAGGCCCGACGCATGCGCCGCCATGTCGAGACACACCCAATCGATCCCGTTGGGCAGCAGAATCGCTACTCGGTCTCCGGCCTCAAGCTTCTCCTGTGCGAGTGCGGCGCGGAATCGGTCAACGCGCGCGGCAATCGTCTGCCAAGTGTGATCGCACCAATTCCCCGCGACAGGATCGTAGTCTCGGTAGGCAATGCCAACCGGACAGCGCCGGACACACTCGCAGAACAGCCCCCACAACGTGCCCGCTTCACGAGCGGCGACTACGTTGCCATCGGGAACAACGGGCTGCTGGGGTTGCTCGGTCATCGAAAGTCCATCGCGGTCAAACCTCATGAGTGCGGCCGCAGTGACAAGCACGACACGCTCATGCTCTCGACGGCTGACACCGCAAAGGCGGCGTGCGCGAGACCGTCGGCTCACGCACGAAAACCCAGTGATTTGCCTGTGCCATCGATGTGAACGACCTACGGCGGAACCGCCTATTATTCCCGCCGAGGTGCTCCGCTCTTGACACAGATCAATGAGTGCCGGCCTGCGCGCGCGATTATTTTCAACTATCTGGTAGCGTCTTGAATTGGACCGGAGGAGGACGAAATGAAAGTCAAGGACGTCATGCACAAAGGTACAACCTGCGTCGAACCCAGCACGCCTGTGAGGGAAATCGCGAAACGCATGCGTGAAAGCGATGTCGGCGCGATCCCTGTCAAGGCAGACAGTCAGTTGGTGGGAATAGTCACCGATCGTGACATAACCTGCCGCGCACTCGCAGACAGCGGCAACCTGGCCGAGATGACTGCCAAGGACGTCATGACGAAGGACGTCGTATGCTGTTCACTGGATGACGACATCCAGATTGCGATCGAGACCATGGAAGCGAAACAAATCCGCCGCCTGCCCGTGACAGATAGCCACAAGACCATGGTCGGCATGCTCAGCCTCGGCGACATTTCGCACAAGGTCAGCAAAGAGCTTTCGGGTGAAATGTTGCGGGCGGTCTCCGGGCATCATGTCTAGTCGGTCGACCGCGTCGCTCACATTTGGTCGGTCGCCTTGGTTACGACCACTCAGTAGATGAGACCGAATATGCTCAAGGACCTGCACGTGGATCAGGCCCGCTTCATTGCGCTTCTCGCGAACACCGCGCGAGCGCAGCGCGACGCATTGCTCGGCAATGTGGCGGAGAATGATCTTGATGGTGTGACGCCCGGGCGAGGTGAACGCAACCCCACCGTTGAACTTGGAGTCGAACCGCTTCCGGCTGACGCTTCCAAGCCGGCAGCGGCTTTGTCCGAGGCAATCCGCTCGCTGTCCGAACCGGCGCGTCGTGAGCTCTTTGCGCTAATGCGGATCGGTCAGGGGCACCTCGCAGCCAAGAAGTGGCATCAGGGCTTGGCTGAAGCCGAGATGCTCGGCGACGACGCGATCACCGCGGCGATCGTCGACGATCCCGATCTGCACGATCATGTTGCGAAGGGGCTTTATGAGGCCAAGCTTGCCGGATGAAGACGCTACGATTCCACGGCCGTCGACCCGCAGATTGAAGGAGCTTTCGCGACGGCACGTTCGGGGTGCTGACCGCCTGCCATCACGTTCGGACCTACGTGCCGGGTGCTGATGGTTGGTCCTGATCGACGAAGGAGAACACATCTATGGTGGCTTTGGTGGCCCAGAGCATTCCGATCGATGCGGCACTGGACGCCTGCTGGTTTCAGTTCGGTGTCGCCGACATCCTGCGGCGCGCACAAGGGCATGCATTCGGAGCGTTTGGTCTGAACCCGAACGAATGTCCCTATCAGGTCATTGCCTCGGGTCCATTTTGGCGCCTTCGCGACTACACCAAACACGATACGGCACAATCCCTGCTTATTGTTGCGGCTCCAATCAAGCGCCCATACATTTGGGACCTTGCTCCCACGGCGAGCGCGATCCGCTTCTGTCTGGGACAGGATTTGCATGTGCACCTCCTGGAATGGCTGCCGGCCTCTCGAACGACGGGCAACAATGGCCTCACAGAATACACGGAGGCCATCAGCGATTGCGTCGCGAAGATCTCAGGCGAAAGCGCGGGCGTAAAGCCGTTTCTGATCGGTCATTCTCTTGGTGGCACCCTGGCAGCCATATTCGGCGCCCTGGCGCCTACCTCCATCCGCGGTCTTCTGCTGCTTGGTGCACCGCTATGCTTCCGGCCGACAACGAGCCGTTTCCGCGATGGGCTGGTCGCCCTGGTGCCGTCGGGTCTGACCGAAGCGGAGCCGTGTCCGGGCTCGCTTCTGTCTCACGTGAGCGCCCTCGCATCACCCGACACGTTCATATGGTCAAGGCTGACGGACGCAGCATTCAGCATCACCGACAGTCACGCAATGGAAATTCATACACGGGTCGAGCGTTGGGCTCTCGACGAGGTTCCCCTTCCGGGCAAATTGGTCCATCAAATCATCGAGTGGCTCTATCGCGAGAACCTGTTCTGCCAAGGCGCTCTAAGGATTGGCGGCACCTTGGTCGGTCCACAAGGCGTGTCGGTGCCCACGCTTGCAATTATCAACACGGCGGACGATGTCGCACCTCTCGACTCGGTCAAGCCCTTTATAGATGCAATGCCCACGAGCGATGTTCGCATCATCGAATATCCCGGCGAGATCGGCGTCGGCTTGCAGCACCTCGGGATCCTGATCGGGCGTGAGGCGCACGCCCAGGTGTGGCCGGACATCGCCTCCTGGATCAATTCGCACCGCTGAAGAGAACAACAATCAGCGCCCGGTCTGCTTCCGCTGCTGACGCCCTACAAGCCATCTTCGATCCAGCATGGCGAGCCGTTCCGAGATCTTCGGCGCGTGCAAGATGACGTTGAAGACCAGGTCTCAGCGGCCGGTTGGCTGACTCAGATATCTTTTCGGGTACCCTCGTTACCAGCGGCGATATCCACTGTCGGCAAACGACAGCCTGTCGCCATCGCAGGCAAAACGCGCCTCGACGCCATGTTGGCGGCCAATCCGCCGGAGCATTGCATTTAGCTTACGCGCGTCGCCACGCACGATTGGCGATCCGCAATGGGTGAAGATGGCACGCCTAACATTGCCCTTTTCACACCAATCGAGTTGACTGGAGATTGGCGCATGGCCGATTACGGTCCGTCTCTTACGGCGCACCATCGATCGCTTCATCGTCGCACCATCGCCGATGTAGACGTTGATGCTGCGAAGTGCGTGCGCCGCATCGGGAATCCCGGCAACATCGGGCACATAGAAGAAGCACCCGTCGTCTGCCGATACGCGAAACCCGACCGCCGGCGCTCGGACTGAATGCTCGACCGGAAATACCTTGAATCGCACTCCGTCGATCATTATGGACCTTCGCAGCGGCAGCCTGCGCCGACCATCAATGGGGAAGCGACGGATCAAATCCCATGTGACCTTGGTCGCGTAGACCGGACAAGGAGCGCCCTCGGCAAGGCCAGCAGCATGATCCGGATGAGCGTGCGTCAGCACAATGGCCGTCGGCGCGACCGCGTCAAGCCGGCCCAGCCAATCTGTTCCGCAATCAATCATGATGCGCGCCTCGTCGCACTGAACAAGCAGCGAGCTATGGCGTCGATGCCGACGAGAGCGTGCCTCGACTTCACCGCGCGTACCGAGGAACGTCAACTTGAGTGACCCAGCGTATGATTTCACCTTCATCGATGAAGCCAATTTGAGGAACCCCGACGAAGCACAACGGGCTTCGTCCTGGGCGAGATGCACGAGATGCTATCATCAGGTCGTTGCCGAATGCCCCGACCGTCAAACCCCTGATGCGATCAGCCTGGTCCGGGCAACGTGCGGACAATTTCCTTGAACCGGTCCCACTCCGTCGCCGTCCAGATTTCGGTCTGGGCATGGCCGAATGTCCGAAGGAGAGTGGAAACACGGGCCGCGCTCTCGATGTCGTTGGCCTTGAAGACATCGAGATAATCGTACGGCCCCAGCACCGCATAGCTGCTCAGCCACTCGACGTCGGGACATTGCTCCCGAACGCGCTTCATGGCATCGCGCTCGAGTTGCTCAAGCCCTTTCGGCGAGCGCACCGCATCGGGATTCAGTCGCGTCAGCATGATGAAGGTGGGCATGGCATTGCCTCCTATTGGGCAGACAGAGTACCGATATGCGAATAGCGGGGTTTGATTTCAATCAATTGACGGGTGATGCGCGGCAGCCGCCAGGGCGTCATCGCCCGCCCGGCAAGCCAGTGGGCCTTGAGCCTAGGCAGATACTGCTCTTTTCTGGAAGATTTGCGGAACGCTATCGAGCGCAGCCAGCTCGGGAACATCGGTCGGCAATTGCTCGTGGGTTCCGATCACCAACCAGCCCTGAGGCCGGAGCCGTTTCAGCATGTTCGCCAGGACTTTACGCTGGAGCGGCACAGCAAAATAGGTAAAGGCGACATATCGGCAGAGGATGAGGTCGAAGAGGCCTTCCGGCGTCTCCGTCCGGAGATCCTGATCAAGAAACTCGATCCCCTCGCGATGCTCCGGCTTGACGCAGTAGCGAGAGTCCAGCCGGTCAAAGCCCTGTTCGATCAGCGTCTGCGGCAGTTCGTGCAGGCTCGTCGGCTCAAAACAGCCTTCACGGGCGCGTGCAAGCATTGCTTGGTCGACATCCGAGGCGACGATCGACAGCGAAACGCATGGATATGCGGTTGCAACCTCGAAATCCCAGAGCATCTTCAAGGTGTAAGGTTCTTCGCCCGAGGCACATCCGGCCGACCAGAGTTGCGCGCCGCGCCCTTCGAACCTGGCTCGCGCAGCGATATCGGGCAGCAGGCGCCTGCGCACGGCTTCGAATATGCCTCTGTCACGAAAGAACCGTGAAATAGTGATGTGGCAGCATTCATCAAAAACACGCCATTCCGATGGATCATCTTCGAGGCGCGCACGATAAGCTAAATAGCTATGCAGGCCAAGATCGCGCATCCGCTGCCTTAGGCGTTTGCACACCTGGCGCCGGACCTTTCGGAAGCCGGGCCAGCGCAGCTCAAGTTGCGGCAACGCCCATTGAAGGAACGCTGTGCAATCCTTGTCGTTCACGAGACTCCCGGCTTAATCTGATTTATTGCTGATGTCGGACTTCGTACGCGCCGGCTCCGTCACCACCACCGCATCGGAAGCCGGGAAGGTCTCTTCCAGCCCCTCCTGAAGTGCCTCCTCCAGGCGCTGCCGCTCATTTTGCTTCTTCTTTTCGATGTCGGGCCTTGGCTGCCTGCTGTTGCTCCGCGCCATGATTGTCTCCATTACGTATGGGCCACACCCGCGCGTCGAACTCACCGCGGATTCGGATCGTCAACGACGAGACTTCCCCTGTCGGCCAGACTAAAGACGCTCGATTTCGAACTCCTCGCAGGAATAGCCAAGCATCGAAAGACCTTCTTCCAGGAAGTCGCCGACAAGGGGCATGCCGAGAAGGTATTCGGCCGTCCGTTGATTACGCGCACGCGCCGCCTCTTCGCGCACCGCCGGCCAGTCGCTGGCGGAATAATCATCCCGCCCCAGCCATGCCAATGTCACGAGATCGATCTGCTCGTCTTCGGACAGTGAATTGATTAACGACGTAAGCTCCTCCACGACAGGATCGTCTTCGTGGTCCTCGAGAACTGAGACGTCCTTGTCGTCGGACGGATTTGATCCAGGATCAATCTCCGTCACTTCATCCTTGGCGTCATATTCCTTGGCCTTGAAGATGATGAAGCAGACCTTTTCAGGAGAGATCGTCAGCACTTGTGCGCCGTCATCCGCTGGACTTTCGGTCCGTACCGATTTTTTCCGCATGTGCCGTCTCCGTAGCTTGGGGCGATCATGTCCTCTGACAGAACGCCAACATTGGGCAGGGAATTGGGCGGCACCTCGTTGAGACAAGTCAATCCGACCGTGCCCCTTCGTGGTTTCGCCCTCGCAGAGAAGAATAAGATTCACGGACGGAATTGATTAAGATCAAAGTGGCCGCTCAGCCCGTACAATTAACTTATCTTGCTGTCGTGCGGACAAGCACAGCAGGTCAAGCATCTACGGGCGTGGATCTGCCTACGCGATAAACCAACCTACCGATGAAGCATGGCGGTGGGATCCGTAGCCATTCCGGCCGAGCACCCCGGAGGATTTCGGTTCGACCGGCTTGCCATCGTCGCGATAGCAAGCGCGCGCCATGCAGGTCCAGGTCGAGCCCTATGTGGGCCAATGGCACGGCGCCGAATACCGCTACGTTAAACTCAGAGATTGCGAAGGCGGCGATGGGCGAGGTGATGTCATGGCAAAGTCCTTCGACTCCTATCCCGTTCAATACTGGCACAAGCTGGACGATGGGCGCATTCAGTGCGATCTGTGTCCTCGCTTCTGCAGATTGCACGAGGACCAGCGCGCCTTTTGCTTCGTGCGCGCGCGGCAGGGCGACCAGATGGTGCTGACGACCTATGGTCGCTCCAGCGGCTTCTGCGTCGACCCGGTCGAGAAAAAGGCGCTCAACCACTTCCTGCCGGGGTCGCCAGTGCTGTCATTCGGAACCAGCGGTTGCAATCTGGGCTGCAAGTTCTGCCAGAACTGGGACATCAGCAAGGCGCGCGAATACGACGTACTCGCCGAGCGCGCTTATCCCGAGGACATTGCGCGGATGGCGGAACGGCTCGGGTGTCCGAGCGTCGCCTACACTTACAATGATCCGACGATTTTCCACGAATACGCCATCGACACTGCAATTGCCTGTCATGCGCGCGGCATCAAGAGCATCGCGGTGACGGCCGGTTATGTCTGCCCGGAACCGCGGGCCGAGTTCTACCGCCACATGGATGCGGCCAATATTGACCTGAAGGGCTTCACCGACGATTTCTATCACAAGGTCTGCTACGCGCATCTGCAGCCGGTCCTGGATACGCTCGTCTATGTGAAGCGCGAGACGCGGGTCTGGCTTGAAATCACCACTCTGCTCATCCCCGGCCTGAATGATTCGGAGGCAGAGCTCGAACAGATGACGCAATGGGTGGTGGAAAATCTTGGTCCCGACGTGCCGTGGCATTTTACGGCCTTCCATCCGGATTGGCGGATGCGCGATATCCCGCAGACTCCGGCAAAAACGTTGTCTCGCGCTCGTGCCATCGCGACGAAGAACGGCGCTCGTTATGCCTTCACCGGCAATGTCCACGATCCAGCTGGTCAGGCCACCTACTGTCACCAGTGCCAGGCGCTGCTCATCGGCCGCGACTGGTACGAGATCACGGCCTGGCGCCTGACCGACGACGGCAAATGCAAAGATTGCGGCACAGCTTGCGCCGGCAGATTCGCTCCCTCGCCCGGCACCTGGGGATCGAAGCGCATGCCGGTCAGCATGAGCACGGCCCCCGGTGGGCCGGGCGACACGAACGCGCCGCTCTACGCGTGGGGTTCGATGGTCGCCCAATTGCAAGCTCAGCGGTCGGGCCGTTCGCAGCGCAGGCAGCCCACAGACACGACGCGGCGCGCATTGGAGCGCAGCCTGCTTTATTCCGAGGAACTCGGCATTGGTCTGGCCAAGCGGAGCGATGCCGAATATTTCCGCTGGTTTCTCGCCAGCCTGCTATTCGGGGCACGAATTTCCGAGACCACGGCGAAGAACACGTATCGGAGTTTCATTCGCAACGGCCTGACCAATCCGCAAAAAATTCTGGAGGCCGGTTGGGATTTCCTCGTCTATCCAGTGATGCGCGAGGGCGGTTATGTCCGCTATGATGGCCGCAAATCGACTCAGATTCTCCGCGACTGCGAGATGCTTATTGCCGACTACGGTGGCCGCCTGAGCCGGCTGCACGATACGGCACGCGATGCGCGCGATGTTGAGGAACGACTGCTCGCGTTCTACGGCGTTGGCCCGGTTACCTTGAACATCTTCCTGCGCGAGTTGCGGCCGTTCTGGACAAGAGCTGACCCCGCTCCGCTGCCGACGGTCGAACGACTGGCGAAACGTCTCTCGATTGATCTCAACCGTTACAGCCGGAAAAGCCTGGTGTTCGCCAGGGTGGAAGCCGGCCTCATTCGACGACGCCGTGAGATTGCAGCAGCATAGGCTGCTATTTGGTGGAGGCAGCCGAGCCAGCTGGTCTCAGGAGAAAGAGTGCGCTGATCTGTGGGTCACAGAATTGAGGGATGCGGAGATGCCCGAATTGCCCGATGTCGAAGGCTTCAAACGTGTGCTCTCAAAGAACGTCCTGTATAAGACGATCGCTCGGGTCGTGGTGAGCGATGCGCGCATCCTGGGCAAACTCTCTGCCCGGACATTTGCCTCCCGCCTGCAAAACGCCAAGCTCGTTGCCGCTCGCCGCCACGGCAAGCACCTCATGGCGAATATCGATCATGGCGGTTGGCTGACCCTGCATTTCGGCATGACTGGTGCGCTCAAATTTGTCCAGAGCTGCGACGACGAACCGCCTTTTACTCGGGTGCGGCTCGATTTCGCCAGCGATGGCTGTCTTGCCTATACCAACAAGAGGATGATCGGACGCGTCGGATTGGTCGAGGACGCGGCCGATTTCATCGCGGCTGAAAAACTGGGACCGGATGCGCTCGACCGGCGCTTCGATTTCGATGCCTTCAAAACCGCCGTGCTCGGTATCAGACGCGATGTGAAATCGGTCTTGATGGATCAACAAATCCTCGCCGGGATCGGGAACATTTTTTCCGACGAGATCCTGTTTCAGGCGCGCATAAACCCAGCTGAGCGGATTGACAATCTTGCGCCAAGCGAGCTCAAGCGCCTGTTTCTGGAAATGCGCGAGGTCCTCAAGACGGCGATTGTCCGTGGCGCAGGCTCAGAACAGCTCGTCGAGCGAATGCCCAAGGGCTCCTTTCTGCCCGAGCGCAAAAAGGGAGGGCATTGCCCCCGCTGCCGATCCCTCCTGAAGGTCTTCAAAGTTGGCGGCCGCACTGCCTATTGCTGTCCACAGTGTCAGGGTTGCTGACGGGTCGCGATCAACGGTCTGGTGCAGCTCACCGGGCTGACGAAGATCAACGTATCGCCGCCCGAAAATTGGAAACAAATGAGCTTGTTGGACTGCAGATCATGCCAAGACCATCGAAATCACTGGTCAACGCCGAACGTGGGTATCTATCGCCGCGTATTGCCACGCTTGCTTGGGGACGGATCGAGGTCGATGGCGTTGGCACATTCAGGGATGCCAAGGTTTTCCCAGGCGGAGCGCGGGCTTGGAATTGGAACGAGACCGGAACCGCTCACCAACCAGGAATACAGCCCGCTGACGTCACTGAGCTGCTTGATCATGGCGCCACCACGATCGTGTTGTCGCAGGGCATGCTGAATCGACTTCGTGTATGCCCGCAAACCCTGCGACTGCTCGCGGACCGTCGCGTGCGTACACATGTGCTGCCAACCCAGGAAGCGGTCACGCTGTACAATCGGCTGCGCGATCGGGAGCCAGTGGCGGGATTATTTCACACCACGTGCTAGTTGCGGATTTCGGTGACTATCAACTAATGATACCGGCTGCTTTCACACGTCCGAACAGGTATCGCTGCCAAGCTATCCTGGCGGTCTCCCACGCTTTTTGGACTTCTTCCTTCCACCTGCTGCCTTCATCTGTTTGAACGAACGCCGCTGCCGCTCGATTGAGGAATTTCAAGAGGTCTTATCGTCAGGAAATAGCTGTCGCGCTATGCGTAATGGGCATGCAACCGAAAGGTGGTCCCCGCGGCGTTGATACAGATCAGACCAGGAAGAGCGATCTGATCGATAATTTGGTCGGGGCCGGCCCGAAGCCTATTCGATGGCATGGCGGCCGGTCGGAGTTCCCGGATGAACGAACCTATGGCCGATATTTTCCGCCATGTCTGGGAGACCAAGTATCGGTACGCGCGCGAGCGCACGATCACCGACAGCTGGCGTCGGATTGCGCGTGCGCTCGCGGCTGTCGAGCCCAACGATCCCGCCGGCTGGGAAGCGCGGTATTTCCGCATCCTGCAAGACTTCAAGTTTCTACCCGGCGGCCGCATCCAGGCCGGTGCCGGAACGGCGCGAAACGTCACACTTTTCAATTGCTTCGTGATGGGACCGATCGAAGACTCGATCCCCGGCATCTTTAAAGCCTTGCAGGAGGGCGCCGTCACGATGCAGCAGGGTGGCGGCATAGGGCTGGATTTCTCAACCCTGCGGCCCCGTGGCACCCTGGCAAAGGGCGCCGGAACCGTTGCGTCCGGCCCAGTGTCTTTTATGCAGATCTGGGACGCCATGTGTGGGACCATCCTGTCAACTGGCGCCCGACGCGGCGCCATGATGGCGACCCTGCGGTGCGATCATCCCGACATTGAAGAGTTCGCTGCTGCCAAGCAAAAGCCGGGACAATTGCGCCGGTTCAACCTGTCGATCCAGGTGACGGATGCTTTCATGGCGGCGGTGCGCAGCGATGCCGAATGGCCATTGGTATTTCCGGCGGCGGTATTCGACGGAGACGGCGAGACGGTCTTGCGAGAATGGCCGGGCAACGCTCGGGCGGTGCCCTGCCGAATCCTTCGGCGTGTCCCTGCGCGACAGCTTTGGGATCGCATTCTGCAGGCTACCTATGATTATTCCGAACCCGGCGTGCTCTTCATCGACCGTATCAATCAGCTCAATAATCTCTGGTACCGCGAGCGGATCACTGCCACAAATCCTTGCGGTGAAATCCCGCTGCCCCCGTACGGGGCCTGCGATCTCGGCTCGTTGAATCTGACATGCTTTGTGCGATCGCCGTTCATGCCAGACGCACGCATCGATTTTGACGGCCTTACCGAGACCGCGCAGATCGCCGTGCGGCTGCTCGACAATGTCATCGACGCTTCGCGATTTCCACTTCCCGCACAGGCCGAGAATGCGTATCGCTCGCGGCGCATCGGCCTCGGCATCACCGGGCTCGCCGACGCCCTCGTCATGCTCGGCCTCACTTACGGCAGTGATCGCTCGATCTCTCTGGCCATCGACATCATGCGCTGTATTTGTCATGCGGCTTACCGCACGTCGATTGCGCTTGCGAAAGAAAAAGCCAGTTTCCCTTACTTCGAACGCGACAAGTATTTGCAAGGCCATTTCATCCGAAGCCTGCCACAGGATATCCAGGAAGGTATCTCCACATATGGCATCCGCAACAGTCATCTGATTGCGATTGCGCCGACCGGCACAATCAGCCTGCTCGGCGGCAACGTGTCCAGTGGTCTGGAGCCGATCTTCGCCGCCTCCTATAATCGCAAGGTGCTCGGCGAGAACGGAACGGCAAAAGACTTCGTGCTCACCAACTTTGCACTCCACCAATGGCGCGAGAGCAGCGGCCGGCCCAAAGGATTGCCCGTCGGGTTCGTCACCGCCTCGGAACTTTCCGCTCGCACTCACATCGCCATGCAGGCGGCACTGCAGCCATTCGTCGACAATTCGATTTCGAAGACCATCAACGTACCGTCAGATTATCCTCTCAGTGAGTTCAAGCAAATCTATGATCTGGCGTACGACCATGGTTTGAAGGGCTGCACCATTTTTCGCCCCAACTGGATCACAGGAGCAGTGCTGAGCGAAGGAGCGGCTGGCGTCGAGGCTCCGCACTGTTGCGTTCTCGAACGGGAAGCAGATTGATGATGTCGGAACGCCTCACTTCGTCAGATTCGCCTGCCACTGCCACCCGGCAGGATCTGCGAGAACAAGATTTGATCATGGTCGTGGCGGCATTGGTGCGCGAACTGCATCCTCAACGCTTTCGATTTATCGACGTCCGTCCGTCGAGCCGCATAGAGCGCGATCTGGGGATCGACAGCCTGGGCCGAACCGAACTCATCCTGCGAATTGAGCGTGCATTTCGCGTGCGGCTACCTGCTCAGACCATCGGCGAGGCCGAAACCATTCATGATCTTGTGCAGGCGCTGGAACAGGCCAGACCGACGCAAGGACGAATCGCTCTCGAAACACGACAGGCTCCTGCCCTTCCGTCTGTTCCAGCCGCGAGCGAAGCACAGACCCTGGTCGAGGTTCTGGAATGGCATGCGGCCCACCATCCCGACCGCCTGCATCTGACGGTATTGCAAGATGAGACCACGATTCTCGGCACACTGACATATGGCGAACTCGCCACAAGAGCACGCAACGTGGCTCGTGGCTTGATCGCCCGAGATATTGTCCCCGGGGACCGCGTAGCCCTGATGCTGCCCACCAGCATCGATTTTTTCATTGCTTTCTTCGGCATTCTTTACGCCGGCGCTATTCCGGTGCCGATTTACCCTCCGATGCGACTTTCACAGATCGAGGAACACCTGCGCCGCCAGACCGGCATCTTGCGCAACGCCGGTACTCGGCTCCTGATCACGATGGCCGAGGGCCGGCGGCTTGCCGCCCTGCTGCGCGCGCAGGTGGAGACGCTGAATGCAGCCGAGAGCGTCGAGGATCTGGAACGCTCCACGGCGATCCCCGGGCTGCCGCTGGTTGGGGATCCCGATTCGATCGCACTTATCCAATACACATCCGGCAGTACCGGCGATCCGAAAGGAGTGCTGCTCAGCCACGCGAACCTCCTTGCCAACATCCGGGCGATGGGTGCGGTCATGGAGGCCAGCTCGGCCGATATATTTGTCAGCTGGCTGCCCCTCTATCATGACATGGGCTTGATCGGCGCATGGCTCGGATGCCTGCACTTTGGTGCATCGCTCTATGCCATGTCGCCATTGAGCTTCCTCGTGCGACCAGAAAGCTGGCTATGGGCTATCCACCGCTTTCGCGCCACCTTTTCAGCGTCACCGAATTTCGGGTTCGAACTGTGCCTCAACAAAGTAGCCGATGCGGACCTTGAAGGATTGGATCTCAGTTCCTTGCGCATGGTTGCAAACGGTGCAGAGCCCGTCAGCGTGCAGACATTACGCCGATTCATCGACCGATTTGGCCGCTACGGCTTCCCCGCAGAAGCCATGGCGCCTGTCTATGGTCTTGCTGAGAGTTCGGTCGGACTCGCTTTCCCGCCGCTCAACCGACCGCCAATCATCGATCGCGTCAACCGCGAAAGGCTTAGCATGCAGGGGCAGGCTGAGCCGGCAAAGCCGGGCGACCCGAAACCGCTCGAGGTCGTAGCCTGCGGGCAGCCGCTGCCCGGTCACGAGATTCGCATCGTCGATGAGGCAGGTTACGAGCTCGGCGAACGGCGGGAAGGAAGGCTTGAATTTCGCGGCCCCTCCACGACACGCGGCTATTTCCACAACGAGATCAAGACCCGCGAACTCATTCACAACGGCTGGATCGACAGCGCCGACCGCGCATACATGGCCGGCGGCGACGTCTACATCACCGGCCGCATCAAGGACATCATCATTCGCGCGGGCCGTCATCTATATCCTCAGGAGATCGAAGAAGCGGTGGCCGGCATTCCCGGAATCCGAAAGGGTGGCGTCGCCGTCTTTGGCGTGGCCGATCGAGCCTCTGGTACTGAGCGCGTCATCGTTCTCGCCGAGACACGCGAGACTGATCCAGCGATGCGCGCAGCATTACAGGCGCGCGCGCAGGAGGTCACAACAGACATCGCCGGAACCCCACCGGATGAGGTGGTGCTCGCACCACCGAGCACTGTTCCAAAGACATCGAGTGGCAAGATCCGGCGCAGCGCCGCGAAAGAACTCTACGCAAGCGGTCACGTCGGCCCGATGCGGCGTTCCCTGTGGTGGCAGCTTTTGCGTTTGGCGCTTTCCGGGATCGGTCCGCAGATAAGGCGGGTAAGGCTATTGGCGCGCGAAATGCTCTACGCGGCCTGGTGGTGGCTAGTCCTTGCCGGTGCCTTCTTGTTAGGCTCACTTGCTTTGCTCGTTCTACCGCGCATGACTTGGCGGTGGGCTGCCCTCAGGTGGATTTGTCGCGGCACGCTGGCGGCGATGGGGGTTCCGGTTTCGATCATCGGTATCGAACGCATTCCCAGCCGAGGAGCGATGTTCGCGTTCAATCACTCAAGCTACATGGACGCGCTCGTATTGGCTGCGGCTCTCCCCGGCGAACCTGCAATTGTAGCCAAAAAGGAGCTTTCTGGACAGCTTATAGCGGGCTCGCTGCTGCGGCGGCTGGGCATACCGTTTGTCGAACGCTATGATGTGACTGGCAGCCTCACAGGTACCGAGGAGCTGATTGCGTTAGCGCGCCAAGGTCGCGTTCTGGTCTTCTTCCCGGAGGGCACATTCACTCGCCGGGTGGGCCTTTCTGGATTCTATCTAGGTGCATTCAAGGTGGCTGTCGAGGCAAGACTTCCCGTCCTGCCGTGCACTATTTGCGGGACGCGATCTCTGCTGCGTAGCAACCAATGGTTTCCGAGGCGCACTGCCGTCACCGTAGAAATCGGCGAGCCGGTGATGCCATCGGGCACGGATTTCGGTTCGGTATTGCGACTGCGTGATGAGGTGCGCAGGAGCATATTGTCCCGCTGTGGCGAGCCCGACTTGGGAGAATTGGTGAAGCCGACGGTACCGTGAACCCGTCGCTGCGCGGAATTCGAAACGACACACCAAGCACTATGGATCCTTTTTCACCCATGGTTGCCCGGCAAAGGCCGCCATGACCTCATTCTGCATTCGCTCGTCCTTCCCTGTGTAACGGGCGGAGAAGTGAAACGGCTCAACTCTGCGCACTCCCGCCTGGCGAGCGATTTGCCCGGCCGCCTCGGTCGTCAGATGGGCGCGCTCGGTCGCCAAAGCCACATCCGCTCTCGCAAACGCGGATTCAATGAACAGAAGGTCGGCGCCTTTGACCAATTCGACGATCGCTTTGCGATTACCCGCAGTATCTGCGACATCGGTAACGTACCCGATCTTCTGGCCCGGAGTGACAGTCAATACATCACGAAGCTTCCCGAGTGGCATGTCACGATCGTTCGAGCTCGTCATGGAAGAGCCGATCCGAACCGGAAAATCATCCGGTTTGCTCTCGATGACCGCACGCTTAAGGCTGCCCAACCAGGGCCCGACCGGAAGTCCGAGTTTTGCGAGCCGGGTCTTCCAGATATTGAAGTGAGCAGGTTCCTCGATAGCGAACCCCAGGCACGGCGTGCGATGCTCCAACGCTGCGGTTGAAACCCGGAAGGTTGGATCCTTGACCACGATGCCTTCGTCGATCCGGCCCGTACCCATTGCTTCAGCGGCGAACGCTGTCTTGAGGCGAAACCGAGCTGTTTGAGTGGAAAGAGAAGCATCGATTTCTGTCACCACGAAAACCAGATCACCAGGTTCGCGATCAACGAGATTCCAGAGATAGGCCTGGAGCTTGTGGTGGACGTGATTGACGAAGCCATTCGGGCCATAAAGATGGATCTGCTTGTCCCGACCGACGAGCACCCTTAACAGACGATCAAAACCGAAAAAATGGTCGATATGCGCGTGCGAAACGAACACGTGCTCAAGGCGTCGAATCTTTCGCGGCGACAATGACGTGATGTCGCCAAGGTCGAACAGGATCGCCCGCTTCTCGAACAGCGTCTCGATATAGAGCGCCGGATCGCCGGTTCGCCCGTTTATCAGCATTGGATGCAATAGCGGACGCATGTTCTATCTTAATGCATGACAGCAGCAGTTTGGATTGCGCCAAATCATGGTTGGGAGCAAGCAGCAGCTTTCCTCGTAAGGGGCCGAGGAACCTGCTCGAGAGGACCGGACCGTGACGCGCCCTTGATCCTGATCAATCAAGGCTATCCACGACTGAGACAATCTCTCTCGTCTGGAGGTAGCCAATGCAACTTAGCTCAAGTGCCTTTTCTGGCGGCTCAGCGATCCCGCGTCGTTTCACCTGCGATGGAGAAGACCTATCCCCACACTTTGATTGGGAAGCCGCACCTTCGACGACCCGCAGTTTCGCCTTCCTTTGTGACGACCCAGATGCGCCTGCAGGCAAATGGCATCATTGGGCCGCTTACGACATTAATGCTGACCAAACCGGACTTGCCGAAGGCGCCAGCGTTGACGGCGGCAGATTCAAGCAAGCCATCAACGACTTTCACCGGGTGGGCTACAACGGCCCCTGCCCGCCCCGCGGTCATGGACGTCATCGCTATCACTTTCGATTGCTGGCCCTTTCCGTCGACCACCTATCGCTCGGCGCCAAGCCATCCTGCCGTGAGGTCGAGCGAGAAGCACGCAGGCATGTTATTGCCGAGGCAACCCTCGTCGGAATCTATCAGCGATAGTCTCTGGCATTGAGATCCTCGCGTCATTCCGGTTGGGCACGAAGATATGGGCATCTGGAATTTGGTATGAGCTGGATCAGTGCGGAGCCCCGCCAGCACGATGAAGTAAAGCAAAGGTGAGGACAATCTCATGCGACATATTATGGTGGCCACTGACGGATCCAGCGGGGCAGATCGCGCGGTTGACGTGGCGGCGGAGGTCGCCAGAGCCTTATCGGGCGATCTGCTGATTGTGACAGTTGCGGATAGCCTCGCATTTGAGGAAGCGCAGCAACTGGTACGAACCGAACAAAGCATTGGCGACGTGCTGGAAGCATTGACAACACAGACGCTGAAGGCGGCCGAAGCGCGCGCTCGCCACCTTGGCGTATCCCAGATCGAACTGCGGGTCGGCTGGGGTGACGTCACCCGATCATTGATCGATATCGCCACGGGCGGCCCGGTCGAGATGATCGTGGTAGGCCGGCGCGGTCGCGGCCAATTGGCCGGACTGTTGCTTGGCAGTGTATCCCAGAAGCTTGTCAGCCTCGCCCCCCGTGCCGTCGTCGTCGTTCCCTGAATGCAAAATCCGTGCGTTGGCGGCCAGCTTTCGAGCTTCCGGACGGATCCTAGCCTTTGATGCAAATCAGCGGTCGCAGGCGCGCCACACTTCTAGCGAGCCCTGCATGCTCAGCCGCGGCCACGACCGCACCGACGTCCTTATAGGCGCCGGGGGCTTCCTCAGCCACGCCGCGTGTCGACGGCGACCGAATCAGGATCCCCTGTGAGGCGAGATCATCGACGATCTTGCGCCCGCTCCATTGCTTGAGCGCGGCGTGGCGGGAAAGCGCCCGGCCCGCCCCATGACACGCCGAGGAAAACGCCTTCGCCTCGCTCGTCGTTTCGCCGACCAGAACGTATGAGCCTGTGCCCATGCTGCCGCCGATGAGTACCGGCTGGCCGACGGGACGCAGTGCCGCAGGCAGGCTCTCATGTTCAGGTCCAAAGGCTCGGGTTGCGCCCTTGCGATGAACGAACAGATCGCGCCGCTTTCCGTCCACGAGATGACGCTCGACCTTGCAAGTGTTGTGCGAGACATCGAACAAAAGGCGCAGATCATTGTCCGGAAAGAAGTGCGCGAAGACGCGGCGGACGTAGTGCCCGAGAATCTCGCGATTGGCGAGCGCGCAATTGATCGCTGCCCGCATCGCGCCGAGGTAGCGTTGACCGACTTCCGAATCGATCGGCGCGCAGGCGAGTTCGCGGTCAGGAAGGTCAATACCGACCTCCTTCGCAGTCACTACCATCTCTTTCAAAAACTCGGTTCCGATCTGATGGCCGAGGCCGCGCGAACCGCAGTGAATGGTCACGACAACGCCGTCCTGTGCGAGCCCGAAGGCGTCTGCAACCGCCGTATCAAAAATCTCGGCCACCGCTTGGACCTCGAGATAGTGATTGCCTGAGCCAAGCGTTCCCATTTCCCGTCGCTGGCGTTCCTTGGCGCGGTCCGACACGCAATCCGGCCGGGCACCAACCATCCGCCCTTGTTCCTCGATCCGTTCAAGGTCGCGCATTTCCCCCCAGCCGCGCGCAACTGCCCAATGGGCGCCCTTTGCGAGCATGGCGTCCATCTCAGCCGCGTCCAGCGTGATCGCGCTTTCGCTGCCCACTCCGGCCGGGATCTGATGAAACAGTGAATCGGCGAGCTGCTTCTGTACGGGAAGGATATCGGCGACTGACAGTCCCGTCAGCATCGTACGCACGCCACACGATATATCGAAGCCCACGCCGCCGGCAGAGATCACACCACCGCGATCCGGATCGAACGCCGCCACGCCGCCAATCGGGAATCCATAACCCCAATGTGCGTCCGGCATGACATAGGAGGCTTGCACGATCCCGGGCAACCTCGCGACGTTGACCGCCTGCTCGAAAACCTTGTCATCCATGTCCTGGATCAGGTTTTCGTCAGCGTAGATGATCACCGGGACGCGCATCGTTCCCGAGGGCTCGACGCGCCACGTTGTACCGTCGACACGGGTAAATCGAGCAGGGTCCATCGCAGACCTCCATCATACATCGACAATGCAAGCGGCCGACCATCTGCCGTCAGTGTCCTTGGCGACTCTCAGCGCGGTATAGGTCGCGCCCTTCGGTTCACAGGCCGGAGCGTGCCGTTCGACGTCGACTGGCTCGCCCCACAGCGTCCCCTCAAGGCGGTCATTTTCAATTCGGACTAGAAAACGCCCAAATAGCATATTACGAACCGCCATTTCGTAGATGATGGCGTTGAGCCATTCGACGAAGAGCAGCTCGAGATCCGGCGCCTCGCATTTCAGCCGAACGGCGATTTCCGGATTCACTTCCGCTTGTGTGACAATCGCCATCAGGGCTAAAGCCGCCTGCTCGAACGCTTCGGCAGGTGTCGCGCCCCATCCCCGCAGTCCAACGTCAGCATCATGCGGAAAATGTTCCCACTCCCTCCTCTGCTCAGTTGGCAAGGCAGAACTTATGGTCATTCAGCCAAACGCCTCTATCCCGGCCGCAAGATGCTTTGGAGGAAAGCAACAAAACAAGTGGCATCACTTGATCTCGCGCAAATACACCAGGCCGCCTTGGTGGAAAATATTTAAGGGAGATAGTCATGCCAGCCCTTCAGGATCTCCGCGTCGCCGTGTCTGAGACAGAGGCTTGGGTCGATGACGTCACACGCCGTCTCGGCTGGCATGACCGCGAGCGGGCCTATCTGGTTCTGCTGGCAACCCTACATGCGTTGCGCGACAGCCTTCCGCGGGATGCGGCGATATACATCGGAGCGCAACTGCCGCCCTTGTTGCGCGGGCTCTATTATGAGGGATGGCATCCGGGCGCCCACCAGGCCTCGAAGAGTAGAGGTGCCTTCTTTGAGCGTATTCACGATAGCGTCCATCGCGACCCCGGCATCGATGCAGAAGAGGCCGCTCGCGTGGTGTTCGCCGCACTTGCGGCACGTTTGCCTGCCGGCGAACTCGAGGACGCCAAGGTTGCCACGCCGAAGCCGCTGCACAATCTTTGGCCAAGCTGATTTGGCCATGAGCGTTACGGCACAATCATCAACCGATCCTCGGCCAGTGCGATTCGTAAGGCTTTTCCTTTGCGGCGACGTCATGACGGGACGAGGCATTGATCAGGTACTGCTGCATCCCTGCGACCCAACGCTGCACGAAGGCTACGTCGCCTCGGCAAAGGATTATGTTGGTTTAGCCGAGCAAGCGAATGGCCCAATTCCCCGACACGCCGAGCCTTCGTACGTGTGGGGCGCCGCGCTCGATGAATTGAGCCGGATGCAGCCGGACGCGCGTATCATCAACCTGGAAACGGCCATTACCCGTAGCGACGACTACGCCCGAAAGGGCATCAATTACCGCATGAGTCCGGAGAATGCCGACTGCCTCTCCGCCGCAGGGATCGACTGCTGTGTGCTCGCCAACAATCACGTCCTGGATTGGGGACGGAGCGGTCTGTTGCAGACATTAGCGGCACTGGAACACCTGAAGATCAAGGCTGCCGGCGCCGGTCGAAATGCCTCCGAGGCCGCGGCGCCGGCAGCACTGGACCTTGCCAACAAGGCGCGGGTACTTGTCTTTTCTTTCGGCGCTGTGACGAGCGGCATTCCCCGCAGTTGGGCCGCCACAACGGACACTCCCGGTGTCAACCTCCTGACGCGGCTTTCCGAAGTGGACGCACTACGCGCCGCGGAATACATCGTCAGCGTCAAGCAACCGGGCGACTTGGCCGTTGTCTCGCTCCATTGGGGATCAAATTGGGGCTACGAAATCCCCGAAGAGCAACAACTATTCGCGCGCACGCTCATCGACCAAGCGAATGTGTCTGTCGTTCATGGCCATTCATCGCATCATGCCAAGGCCATCGAGGTCTACCATAGGCGGCTTATTCTCTATGGTTGCGGCGACTTCCTCAATGATTATGAAGGGATCTGCGGCTACGAAGAGTTCCGCAGCGACCTGGCGCTGATGTATTTCGTGGATATCGAACCGGCGACCGGAGATCTCGCCGCGTTCGAGATCATCCCTCTTCAAATCAGGAAGTTCCGGCTTGGCCGCCCCTCGAGGCAGGACATCGAGTGGGTGCAACAGACGCTCCAGCGGGAATGTCTGCGGTTCGAGACCGGCATCGTACTCGATCCGGGCGGCCGGCTCGTCCCTTCCCGCCCGATCTCCAACCGACCCGCCACCTGACGTCTCTCGCAAGTTCGTCTCTTTCGATGAAGTCCGTGCCTGACAGGGCGACTGAGCATCCTCCGTTCACGCGACGGGAGCGCTCTGGTGCGGGATAACGTCGCCAACGGTCAGCTTTGATCCAGGTCAAGGCACTCCGCCGGCTCCGGCGCTTGAATAATTTTCTGTTGCGCGGAGGCAAGATTGGCGAAATACGGCAGTGAACCGTCTAAGGGCGTGGATCTGCCTATGTGATGAACCAGTCTGCTGACGAAGCGTGACGGAAGGGCCCGTAGCTGTCCTGTCCGAGCACCCCGGAGGAAACTTCGGTTCGACGGATGAGAGGCGCGGGCCCTGCGCTTTGCAAAACCCAATGCTTTCCCGCTCGCTTCGAACCAGAGCTTTCGCGCGCCCGAACAGAAAACCATCAGAACTAGACGAACGGCAACAGCTCGGAGGATATCCGAATGGAACCCTTTCCCGTAGATATCGATCCCAAGCAGATCGTTCGCTGGATCATTGCCGAGCATCGGATCACCCCCTCGTCTCTGAAGATCGTCGCGCGCCGCACAGCCGAGGAGCGCCAAATCCCCGCTCGCGCAGACCTTCACCTCGGCGATGAGGAGCGCGAGGACCTCAGCGAGATCGCCACTGTTGCAACCCTGGAGATCGCTCCCGCCCACCCGTCCGACGGCTGGCTGATGACCATTGTCGTTGAAGACGAAATCGGTCCGCGCGGGCCCGGCAGGGGCACGATGGTAGAGGATGAGCAGCCGATTGATCTTGACTCCTTCTACAGCCAGTTCATCCGCCCCGAACGAGGAACCGCGACAGTCGTCGCGCAGGCAAACGATTCCGAGGCCGAGGCCCGCCTGTCCAGCCTACTCGCTTCCATCGAGAACGATCGGCACGGCCCCGGTGTTGTCAAGCAAGAGCGGGCAAAATGAACGAAGTCTTCGCTCTGGCTTCGTAATTGGTTCTAAACATGCGGCAGAGGCCGTCGTGAGGACTGCCGGAAACGGCATTGGATGTTGTCGAGGGCAGGAAATTCGACCGTGGCTCTAACGCCTGACCGAGGTTGAGAGACGACAATGTTCATCGGCGTTCCCAAGGAAATCAAAACCGACGAATACCGCGTCGGCCTCACTCCCGCGACGGTCGAGGAACTGACAACGAGGGGGCATCGGGTCGTGGTCGAGACCGTGGCGGGTGCCGGGGCCGGCATTGCCGACCAGGAGTACATCGCCGCCGGCGCCGAGATCGCCACAAGTGCGGATCAGATATTTCAGCGCGCCGAACTGATCGTGAAGGTGAAAGAGCCGCTTGCATCCGAGCGGGAGCAATTGCGCCGCGGCCAGATTATCTTCACCTATTTGCATCTGGCGCCCGATCCCGAGCAGACCCACGACCTGATGGCCTCGGGTGTGACGGCGCTTGCCTACGAAACCGTCACCGACGCGGCGGGCAAGCTGCCGCTGCTCGCCCCGATGTCGAGGGTCGCCGGCCGCATGGCGCCGCAGGTCGCCGCCCATTTCCTACAACGCCCCCAAGGGGGCCGCGGCATCCTGCTCGGAGGGATCGACGGCCTGCCGCCCGCCAGCATCCTCGTTCTTGGCGGCGGCGTCGTCGGGTCCAACGCGGCGGAGATGGCAATCGGGATGGGCGCCAAGGTCAGCATCGCCGCGCGCACCCCCGAGACCTTGCGCCAGCTGTCGCAGCGGTTTGGCGATGGCGTCACGACGGTCACCTCTGATGCGGAGGCAATCGAGGCCCTCTGCTCCTCCGCGGACGTGGTGATCGGGGCCGCTCTGGTCGCGGGCGCCGCTGCGCCCAAGCTTATTCCAGCACGCACCGTCGCCGCCATGAAGCCGGGCTCCGTCATCGTCGATGTTTCGATCGATCAGGGCGGCTGCGCCGAAACGTCTCGCCCAACGACACACTCACAGCCGACCTTCCTGATCGGCGGCGTCGTGCATTATTGCGTCCCGAATATGCCCGGCGCGGTACCGCGGACATCGGCATATGCGCTCGACAATGCCACCCGTCCGTTCGTGCTGGCGCTCGCCGACAAGGGATTCCCGCGGGCGCTGATCGACAATCCGCATCTGCGCAATGGACTCAATGTGCATGACGGCAAGGTCACTTGCCGCGCCGTGGCCGACGCCCTGCGGCTGCCCTTCACCGCCGCGATCGATGTCCTGCACTGAGAACTCAGCGCGCCAATGCGCGCCCGGGGCTTGATGCACGTCAAGGCCAACGCCGCCGTTTGACCTGAAATGCGCCGTCAGATCAGGAGCATCACGTGAACGCTGGCACTGCAGAGACAACCGTTCGGCCGCTGGCGGCCGAACAGCTCTATCGTCCGGCCGATCTGTCGGGCCTGGCGTTTGCGACGACCGCGGAGTTAGAGCCGATCGACGGGCTTGTCGGTCAGGCCCGCGCGGTCGAAGCGATCCGGTTCGGAACGCAAGTCGGCAAGGCCGGCTTCAACCTCTTCGTGATCGGTCCCAACGGCGCCCGCATGCAGGACGCCGTCAAGGCCATGCTGGCCGCAGAGGCGGCGGGAAAGCCCGGTCCTTCCGACTGGGTCTATGTCCACAATTTCGCCAATCCGGAAAAGCCGATCGCCATCGAACTTCCTGCCGGCCGTGCCCGCGATTTTCACAACGCGATGCACAAGCTGATCGACGATCTCAAGTCCGCCCTGCCTGCGGTGTTCCAGAGCGAGGATTATCAGACGCGTCAGGCCGCCATCGACGAGTCATTCCAGAAGCGGCAAGGCGAAGCCTTTTCGGCGCTACGCGACAAGGCCGCCGAAAAGGATATTGCCGTGCTGAGGACGCCGCTCGGCTTCGCGCTGGCGCCCGTCAGGGATGGCAAGGTCGTTCCGCCGGACGAATTCGGCACCTGGCCCGAAGCCAAGCGCCGCGAGGTGCAGGTCGCCATCGAGGCATTGGAGAAAGACCTCGAGCATATCATTCGTCAGGTTCCCCGGTGGGAGACGCAGCGGCGCGACGAGACGCGCCAGCTCGGCCGCGACACGGTAGAATACGCGGTCGATCAGTTGATCGAGGATGCCAAAGCCGCCTTCAGCGACGTTCCCAGGGTCGTGCAGCACATCGAAACGGTCCGCGCCGATCTGGTTGAAAACGTCGGCATGCTCGTCGTCAAGAGCGAAGATGGCGAGAGCGAAGCGGGCCTGTTGAGGAGCGGCAGTCCATTCGACCGCTATGAAGTCAACGTCCTCGTCAGTCAGGACGGCGAGAAGTCGGTTCCGATCGTCGAGGAACTGCATCCCGCGCTCGGCAACCTGATCGGCCGCATCGAGTATATTCCCCTGCAGGGGGCGCTACTGACGAACTTCCGCCTGATCAAGGCCGGCGCCATCCATCGCGCCAACGGCGGCTACCTGCTGCTCGACATCAGGAGTGTTCTGCTCGAACCATTCAGCTGGGCCGCGCTCAAGCGGACGCTGCGGCGGGGCGAGATCGCGATCGAAGACGTCGGCCGGTTTCTGGGGCTGACCAGCACGGTGTCTCTGGAACCAGATCCGATCCCGCTCAAGCTGAAGGTCATCCTGTTCGGCGACCGCCTGCTGTACTTCCTGCTCGCTGCCCTCGACCCCGAAATGGCGGAACATTTCAAGGTTCTCGCCGATTTCGAAAACGATCTTCCGCGAACGCCCGAGAACGAAGCGATCCTCGCGCGGCTGCTGGCGACCCTGGCTCGGCGCGAGGGTTTGAACGCCCTGGAGCGCGATGCAGTGGCCCTCGTGCTCGAACATGCGGCGCGCCTGGCCGAACATTCCGGCAAGCTTTCGCTGGTCGTGGAACAGCTTCGGGAGATCCTGATCGAGGCGGACTATTGCGCGCGCGAAGCTAAGCGGAGCGTGATCTCGGGGGCCGACGTGAATAGTGCCTTGATGGCCCGCATCCGGCGCGCCGCCCGCCTGCGCGACCGGACGCAGGAGGCCATCATCGAGAAGGTGGCGCTGATCGACACTGCGGGAACGCATGTCGGCCAGATCAATGGCCTGAGCGTTACCGAACTCGGCGGATTTTCATTCGGGCGCCCGACCCGCATCACCTGCCAGGCGAGACCAGGCAGCGGCAAAGTCGTCGATATCGAGCGCGAAGTCGAACTCGGCGGCCCGCTCCACTCCAAGGGCGTCCTGATTCTTTCCGGGTTCCTGGCAGGGCAATACGCTCTCGATACCCCGATGTCGCTGTTCGCCAGTCTGGTGTTCGAACAATCCTATGGCGGCGTCGAGGGAGACAGCGCGTCGTCTGCCGAGCTCTATGCGCTGCTGTCGGCCCTCGCGGATGTGCCGCTGCGGCAGGATCTTGCGGTGACCGGATCGGTGAACCAGCACGGCGAAATTCAGGCGATTGGCGGCGTCAACGAAAAGATCGAAGGCTTCTTCGACATTTGCGAAAAGCGCGGATTGACTGGAGCGCAAGGCGTACTGATCCCGCAGGCGAACGTCCAACATCTGATGCTGCGCAAGGACGTGCTCGATGCCTGTGCGGCCGGCCGCTTTGCCGTCTACGCGATCGCTACGCTCAATGAAGGGATCGCGCTCCTGACCGGGCTTGCCGCCGGCGTGCGCGGTTCAGACGGGGCTTATCCGCTCGACAGCATCAATCGGCGAGTGGAAGATCGGCTGCGGGCTTTCGCCAGCATCCGGAGGAATTTCACCAACCAGAGCAACGGCGGCGGAGCACCCGCCAACTAGCCATGACGAAGGACGCTCACAGTTTCAAGCGGCTCGTGCTGGGACTTCAGCCCGGCGCGCATGACCGCACGATGCAGCTGGCCGTCGAACTGGCCGACCTGCTTCATCTCGATCTGCTGGGGCTGTTCCTCGAAGACAGCGGCCTGCGCGACCTCGCCAGCATCCCCTTTTCGCGCGAGTTCAGGCCGCTCGGCGGCGGCTGGCGCGCGATCGACCTGGACCGGCTGTCGCGCGACTTCGAACTTGCCGCACGCAGCATCGAACGGAAATTCATGGACGCGGCAAAACGCCTCCCGACCGGATGCCAGTTCGAGGTCGCGCGGGGTTCGATCGCCCAGACATTCGCTTCGGTCTCGCGAATCGACGACATCGTCATGATCGCCGAGCCCAGAAGCCCCGCCGAGCGGGCCACCCAGCAATTCTCATGGCTGTTGGAAGGGGCCTTCCGGTCGGCGGCCGCTGTCATGCTCGTGCCGCCGCATATCGCGCGAACGAAGGGCCCCGTTGTCGCGATTGCGGCATCGTCCGGCGACCCAAGCATTCTTGCGGCTGCGGCTATCGCGCTCGCGGCAAAGGAAGAGCTGGTCGTCATCGAAACCGACGGCCTCGATGCGGATGATCCGCGCATCCGCAAACTTGCCGACGATACCGGCCTTGTCATCAAACGTATGGCCGCGCCCAACGTCCGACTGGCCGATCCGGCGGCTTGCGCTCAGGCCTTCCGCCAGATCGCGGAGCGGCTGATTGTCGTGACCCGCGACACCCTGGTGGAGGGAGCGGCCTCGGCGATTTCAGCGGCGCGGCGGGTTCCCGTGCTGATCGTCGAGCCACCGGGAATGGCGGCAGTTGAATCCGCACCGCCAACGGGCCGCTAAACACCATTTGGCCCCGTTGCAGGTTCCGGACCGGCGCCGAACGGGAGCGCCGCAAGCAGCTTGTAGCCGCTTTCTCCGGGGGCTGGCGACTGCAGGAGCTCGACCGAGCCAATGCGCTGCGCCATCGCAAGCTCCCGATCGATCGGGCATTTCCGCGCGATGGCGGCTCCATTGCCGCGAAGCCGGGCGAGCGTGACATGCGGCCGAAAGGGCCGCTCGTCCGTTTGCCCAAACGCCTGAAGCAGCGCGGCGCGCAGTTGCGCGAGGTCCGGTCCGGCCGCGCATTCCGCCCACAGAAACCGCGGGCGTCTCGGCTCCGGACCATATCCGACATGGCGAAATTCCAGCACGAATTCGCCGAACCTGCCGGCGACGCTACCAAGCTTCCCGACCGCATCCGATATCGAAGCCTCGTTCCACGGCGGCACCAGCGTGAGATGAATGTCGGCAGCGGCAATCAGACGAACCGGCAAATGCTGCAGTTCGCGCGCCATCCGCGCGAGTTCGTCGGCGATCCCGGGCGCAAACTTGAGTGCGACGAAAACGCGCGCGCGCGGTGGACCGTCTGAGCCTGCAGTCAGGTTTTCTGTTTGGTCCGATCCGCTTTCCGATCCCATCGAGATGCCCCGCGCAATCTGCCGCTCATAAGGACCGATTGACCGGTCTCGGCGCTGGCTGAATCAACGCCGGTTCAATTCACCGCAATCCGACCGGTGAAATTAAGCTTTACCGGGGGCGGTGCACGATTGATCCTGATCAAGACAGCCGATACCCAGTCTGCTCACTTGGCCTGCAAGGGCAGGCCATCCCAACATACGCTGACCGAGGAGGCACCGATGGCAAAAACCGATCCTGGCGCGACTGCATTTGCCACCCCTGACGATATCAAGGGCGTCTTGGGCGATCTCGATCAGGCTCAGATTCTGGCAATCATGTCGCTGCGACCGTCGATTGCGGACCTCGAACAAGCATCGGTGTGGCTTGACGGCGATCCGGACGTGTTCGGCGCCGGAATGGCCTTACAAGGCGTGGCCTCGGAAATTGTCGCGATCCTCACGGAGAACGAAGACGAGGAGCCACCGCGTACGGGATAATGGCGCGCGGGAGGCTGGAGATCGGCGTTCGTTAGGTTCGGTCCAATTCATCCCGGATCGTTGTCGACTCCCTCCCATTGAAGCGCGCTTGACGCATATCAAAATGAGCCAGATTCGCCACGAGTAGATTGCGCTCCTCAAACGAGAGGCGACAGACGTAGATCGATCCTGCCATCTGGAAGCGAACGGAGGGCGTTATGAACACATCAGGCGTCGCCGGACTGGATCACACCGTTCAGGAAACCAATGTCTGGCTCAGGGCAGTCGCTGAGCAGTTGCACTTTGAGGATCGCCACCACGCCTACATGGCGCTGCGGGCCGTGTTGCATGCGTTGCGCGACCGGTTACCCCCGGAGGTCGCGGTGCATCTCGGCGCCCAGCTTCCGACGCTGGTGCGCGGCGTCTACTATGAAGGCTGGCATATGGCTGGAAAGCCGGTGAAGGATCGCAGCGTCCAGGAATTTGCTGACCACGTTTTGCAAGCATTGCCGCCACGATTTCCGATGGATCCGCTAACCGTGGCCCGCGGCGTGTTCGAGACCCTTTGGGAGAAGCTCGATCCGGGCGAGTTTGCAAAGCTCATGGACCACCTGCCGGCTCCCCTCAGAACCTTGCGGTCCTAGTACCCACTATCCGAAGTGACTGAGTCATATTTGCACTATCGTGCGGCGTTGCGGCGTGATTCAAGATGGCATGATAAGCGATGCCATGAAAGTCCGGCTGCGGCCGGGAGATCGCGCGATCCTTGAAGCGCGGTTGCGCGCCGGCAGCACCGAGCAGCGGCAGCTGTTGCGGATACGGATCGTGTTGGAGGCGGCCGGCGGGCACGCGACACGGGAGATCGCCCGCGAGCTGGAGACGACGCCGACCACGGTCAGCTTGTGGCGTATCCGTTACGCGCGCGAAGGCCTTGATGGGCTGGAGGATCGGCTGCGGTCCGGCACCCCGCCGATCTACGACGAGGCGACCGACCAGCGCATTCGCAAGGTTCTCGACCAGCCGCCGCCCAAGGGTTTTGCACGCTGGAACGGGCCACTGATCGCGCGGGCTTTGGGCGACGTCGATGTGCAGTATGTTTGGCGATCGCTGCGCAAGCAGAAGATCGATCTGGCCGGACGCAAAAGCTGGTGCGAGAGCAACGACCCGGATTTTGCGGCAAAGGCCGCCGATGTGGTCGGCCTCTATCTGGCGCCGCCGAAGAACGCGATCGTCCTGTGCGTCGATGAGAAACCGTCGATCCAGGCACTTGAACGGGCGCAGGGTTACTTGAAACTGCCGAACGGGCGCGCCCTGACCGGGCAAAGCCACGACTACAAGCGGCATGGCACGACAACCCTGTTTGCCGCCTTTGAGGTCGCCACTGGCAAGGTCCGGGCCACACACAAGAAACGCCGTCGCCGCAAGGAATTCCTCGACTTCATGGATGACGTCGTCGCCGCCTATCCAAAGGCACGGCTCAAGGTCATCCTCGACAATCTGAATACGCACCAGAAGAACGACGAATGGCTGAAACGCCACCCGCTTGTGACATTCCACTTTACGCCGACACGCGCCTCGTGGCTCAATCAGGTCGAGGGCTGGTTCTCCATCTTGCAGGGCCAGTCGCTGACCGGCGCATCATTCACCTCGGTCGAGCAACTCAAGCAGCACATTAATGCCTTCGTCAAAGCCTACAACAAACATGCGGAGCCGTTCATCTGGACAAAATCCAAAGTCCACCAGCGCCGCGTCAAAGGACGCCGTCTTAGTGACTTATGATTCCGGGTACTAGCCGCGCAAATGAAGCTAACTCGGCTGTTTCTGCGCAACCCTGGGGTAAATGATATTGATCTTGGTCAAGCGCCCCCGCGGGAGCGTTGGATATATATTAATTGCTCTATGGATGATGAGGGATGCACCTTGTGTCTGACAGGCACTCCCCACCCGCCACCGCCCTTGAAATGGCGGGTCGGCAGCGCGAAATTTCCGTTTCGGAGTTCTTTCTCAAGAATCGTCATCTGCTCGGCTTCGATACCCCTGCCAAGGCATTGGTCACTGCTGTCAAAGAGGCGGTCGACAACGCTCTCGATGCTTGTGAGGAAGCAGGGATACTCCCCGATATCAGCGTACAGGTGAGCGATCGCTACGGGAAATCGCGGGTCATCGTCGAGGATAACGGACCCGGAATTGTCGAGAGCCAGATCGCACGCATTTTCGGCAAGCTCCTCTATGGATCGAAATTCCACAAGCTCAGCCAATCGCGTGGCCAGCAGGGGATGGGGATCTCGGCTGCGGGAATGTACGGGCAGCTCACCATCGGCAAGCCGTTGCATATCATCAGCCGCATCAAGGGCGACAAGCTTGCTTCGGAAATGTATGTGTCGATTGATACCGCCAAGAACCAACCGGACATCCACAAGAAGAAGCGGCTGAAGTGGGACCGTCCTCACGGTACCCGAGTCGAGATGGAGATGGAGGGCCACTATCAGAAGGGGGCGCACTCGATCGAGGTCTATCTGAAGCAGACGGCAATCGCCAATCCGCATCTGGCTATCATCTACAAGGACCCGCACGGCGAAGAACTCCGCTTCGCCCGGACTACCAGGAAGCTCCCGCCCCGACCGGTAGAAATCAAGCCACATCCGTATGGCATCGAGCTCGGCCGGCTCATTCAGATGTTGAGTAACAGCAAGAGCCGCACCCTGTTGCGGTTTCTCGAAGACGAGTTTTCCCGCGTGGGGAAGAAGACGGCGCTCAACATCATCGAACTCGCCCGCCAGCATTCCGACAGGAAACTAAGCAATCGCTCCCATCCGAAACACATCGCCCACGCGCAGGCGACCGCGCTGCACAAGGCTATCCAGAAGACGCGAATCCTGGCGCCGCGAACCGACTGCATCGTCCCGATCGGCGAGAAGCAGCTGCTCGACGGCCTGCACAAGGAATTGGAGGCGGACTTCTTTACCGTCACCACCCGGCCGGCTGCGGCCTATCGGGGCAACCCGTTCCAGGTGGAAGTCGCCATCGCCTATGGCCGCCCCGGCGGGGCCGGCGTCGAAGTCGACGAGAGCGGCCACATGCGCAAGAAGGAAGCCCAGGAAACGCGCGCTTCCGAACACCTGATCGCGCAGAAGGACGAGCCGGTTCGTCTGCTGCGTTTTGCCAACCGGGTGCCGCTGCTCTACCAGCAGGCCAGCTGCGCGATCACCAAGGCCGTCATCCAGACGAACTGGCGAGGCTATGGCCTGCACCAGCCGAAGGGCGCCTTGCCGATCGCGCCGATGGCGGTCCTGGTCCATGTCGCCTCGGTCTGGGTGCCCTACACCTCCGAGTCCAAGGAGGCCATCGAGCCCTATCCGGAGATCCTCAGGGAGATCAAATTGGGGCTGCAGGAATGCGCGCGCAAGCTGGCGCATTACCTGCACCACGAGCAGCAGCTCCACCAGGAATACGACAGACGTACCTACATCGAGAAATACCTGCCTCATATCGGCGTCGCCCTGCAGGACATCCTCGCCCTCAGCAACAATGAACGCGACTCCACCTTGAAGAAACTCGACGACGTGCTCCACGAGAGCCGCACGATGCAAAGGCCCGAGCCATGAAGAAGAGCACCGAGGCCGCACACAGCGATCTGGACAACAAGACCATCATGCTGATCGAATCGATCGCCAAACAGGTCCGCGCCAATATCGACGGCGGAAAGCTGCCGGACATCAAGCTTCCGGTCCGCAGTCTTGACAATGTAACGTACGACAAGGCGAAGGGCTATTTCGAGCTTGGCGACGCCCGCAAGGTGCGCACGCTGACGGTGACTACCGCGCGGGCATTCGCGCAGACCCTGCGTTTGATGGCAACCTCACGGACGATGGTCGATCACAACGACTTCGCCACCAAGCGCGAGGTTTATTACATCAGCAAGAACTGGGGCGACTGCCGCTTCGACGAACAGGCCGAATCCGACGCCATCATGGACGACATCGAGGCGATGGCGTCGATGCACGGACTGTCGCGGGAGCAACTGCGCTTCTACCCGGAATCCCACGGCGGTTCGGTGGCCGGCCGGCTCACCGTGGTCGACAGAAATCCCGCCACGGGAGAGCCGATCGAGATCGACTGCGCCAATCTCGGCAGCGGCGCCTACAGCATCCCGCGCTCGGTCGAACATCTGACTTTCCGCACCGACGCACGGTTCATACTCGCGATTGAAACCGGCGGCATGTTTCAGCGACTTAACAATCACCGGTTTTGGGAGACGGCACGATGCATCATCGTTGAGATGGGCGGGGTCCCGACCCGCGCCACACGGCGCTTCGTTCGCCTGCTTTCCGACAGACAGAACCTGCCAGTCTACTGCTTTGTCGATTGCGACCCCTATGGCTTTACCAATATTTACCGCACGCTCAAGGTCGGCTCCGGCAATGCGGCTCATATCAACCGTTTCCTGTGTGTGCCGCGGGCACGTTTCCTCGGCGTCACGCCACAAGACATTGTCGACTTTGGTCTTGAGGATGCGACCCACAAGCTGGCAGCGACCGACATCAAGCGCGCGCAAGACGCCTTGCAGAACGATCCATTCATCATGGCCCATCCCGAGTGGATCGCCGCGATCAAGCAAATGCTTCAAATGGGCGTTCGCGCCGAGCAGCAGGCGCTGGCCAAATGGGGCCTCAACTACGTTATCGACGATTATCTGCCAAGGAAGCTCGCCAACGTGAACAGCTTCCTGCCATAGAGCCTTCCCCGGACATCAAGCTGGCGCTCGTGCTCGCGCGATCACCTTCGCACCGGCATAGGTCCCGCGTTACGCCCCGACCTGCTCGAAGCGCTGGACGGCTGGTCTGCCGTCCATGAGCCGCGCGTCCGGACCAGCCATTCGCTCGGGACAGCAATCTCTTCCGCCGCCATCGGAGTCGGAAAGCTGGTGTTGGCGCACGGCACGACGGGAATATCGAGGCGCTGACCACGCGCAGGCCTTGCACTCCCTTGACGACTACGATCTCGCCTCTGCTTCGAAATCTGACCTCTCCAGCAGCCAGGAGATGGCGAAGCCAGACACGAGGCCCCAGAACGCCGCACCGACGTTCAACAAGGGCACATCGGCCACAGTGACAAGGAAAGCCAGCAGCGCGCCGAGCGAGAAGCGCTCCTTGAACGCGGTGACAAAGGCCGTCTGCAGGACGCGCAGCATCGCGAGTCCTGCCAAGGCCATCACCAGGGGCTTGGGCGAGACGAGCAGCAACCGTGTGAATGTCGGCGCCAGCAGTCCGAACACCAGCGCCAGACAACCAACGAACATAGCGGCGCTATATTGGCGTTTCTGCTCGCCACTTGAGACCACAATGGCATTGGTCGGCCCCGTCAGGCAGGAACTAACTCCACCGACGACGGCACTGATCACCGAGCCGATGCCGCAGGCCATGGTCACGGCGTTGATCGGCGGCGTATGCCCCGCTGCCCTGAGCACCGCAAAGCCCTGGCCATTCTGGACGACGAGGACAGTGATCGCGAGCGGCACCACGAGTTCGACCATGGCCGCGATTGACCAGACTGGAGTCTGGAAGACGGGGCGGATCAGTTCGAATTGAAGCGTTGCAGTGGCGTCGAACCGGCTGAACAGGACCGTCGTCGATGCACCGACCAGAAGAGCCCCGATGATTGGCGGAATGCGCCGGCCAAGGCGCGGGATCGCCGACAGGATGAGCCAAATCGCGACCATCGGTCCGACGATAAAGGTGTCCGCAAAGACCGCACGGACGAGTTCAAGGCCAAAGCGCAGAAAAACGCCGGCGACCATGCCCATGACGATCGGCATCGGAACTAGCTGCATGACGCGCTTGACCCAGCCGCTCGCACCCAACACCAGCATCAGCAGCCCCGTAGCGTAAAACGCACCGACAACCTCCGGAAACGTCAGGTGAGTCAGCGACTGTCCAACTATGACCGTACCGGGAATAGTCCAGAAGAAAACGAACGGCTGACGATACAGCCCGCTGAACAGGAGCGTGATCAGGCCGTTGAAAAAGAAGACGCCGAAGATCCAGGACGCGATCTCTCTTTCGGAGAGCCCTCCGTTCGAGCCGACCGCCAGAATGATCGCCACAGGCCCGGTCACAGCGAACAGCCAGCCAATGAAACCATTCGATGCGTAGAGGACGCCGAAATCCGAAATAATCCGCCCAACACCCGGCGGTCGCTCAGTCGGTCGTTCGATCTGTATGAGCATCAAAGAGGCGGGCGCCAGCCTTCCGAAGCCAGGGGACGTTGATCCGGGCAGAACCGACTCCAAGGATGCCTCATCCTCTGAATACCTTCAACATGCGGCCGGGCGGAATCGAGCATAGCCGTGCCCGGCCCGGTCATCGCGATCTGCCAGGATTTCGAATGGAGCCGCCCCAGCTGACACGCCCACGAGGATCGCGTTTGGCTGTTGATGGCATCTTGGTCCCTTTGGCGGGACCTTTAACGAGCGGCCGGTGGCCGCCTGTATCCATTGCCTCAATAAAATATGCCACGAAAGACCTACGCTGCCTGGCGAAGTCGTGGTCGCATCATCGATTGAGATAGATCAAGAGCACGCCCCTGTTTCTGCGCGACGTTAAATTTATTTTGGGCAAGGGATTAGGCTATGTCGGGCAAACAATTGCTCTGCGTGCTCGATCGTGATGGCAAGCTCGTCGGGCCCATGCCAAAATTTGCGCGCGAACCCGCCGAGCTGCAACGGCTCTATCGGACCCTCGTTCTCACGCGCATATTCGACACCAAGGCCATCGCGCTGCAACGCACCGGCCGCCTCGGCACATACGCATCATCTCTGGGGCAAGAGGCGGTATCAGTCGGCGCAGCCGCTGCCATGGCGAAAAACGATGTCCTTGTTCCAAGCTTCCGCGAGCATGGTGCGCAGCTGTGGCGTGGCGTCACGCTCAAGGAGCTGTTCCTGTATTGGGGCGGAGATGAACGCGGCAACGATTTCGCCGATCCGCGCGAGGATTTTCCGAATTGTGTGCCGGTCGCTTCGCATGCTCCGCATGCCGTCGGCGTGGCGCTGGCCTTTCGTCTGCGCGGCAACAAGCGTGCCGCCGTGTGTGTATTCGGGGACGGCGCGACGTCGAAAGGGGATGTGGCGGAAGCCCTCAACATGGCTGGGGTCTGGAAGGTTCCGGCTGTTTTCGTTATCAATAACAATGCCTGGGCGATCTCGGTCCCGCGCGAAAAGCAGACCGCCGCCGCGACCCTGGCCCAAAAGGCCGTCGCCGCAGGCATTCCCGGCGAGCAAGTCGATGGTAATGACGTCATCGCCGTCCGTGCGGTGACGGAGCGGGCACTCGCGCGGGCCCGGCAGGGACTGGGTCCCACCTTGATCGAGGCGCTCACCTACCGCTTGTGCGACCACACTACCTCCGATGACGCCAGCCGCTATCGCGACAATGCCGAGGTCAGTGGCCATTGGCCGGCTGAGCCGGTGGCGCGTCTGCGCAGTTTCCTGACGAACTGCGGGCACTGGGACAAAAACAAGGAAGAGGCCCTGTTGCATGAGTGCAGCAGCGCCGTCGAAGGTGCGGCCGAGGAGTATCTCGCCACGCCGGCTCAGCCGATCTCAAGCATATTCGATTACATCTATGCCAAAATTCCGGCCGAACTCGCCGAGCAGCGCGAAGCGGCGGCCGTTCAGGCGCAGAGTGACGCATGACCGAACTCAGCTTGGTGCAAGCAGTCAACGCCGCGCTCAGACACGCCATGAACGAGGACGAGCGTGTCTTGGTGCTGGGCGAGGACGTCGGCATTGACGGTGGGGTATTTCGCGCGACCGAAGGGCTGTTCAAGACTTTCGGCGAGCAGCGCGTGCTCGATACGCCACTGGCAGAGGCATCGATCGCTGGAGTATCGATCGGGCTCGCCGTTCAGGGATTTCATCCGGTGGCAGAGATCCAGTTTACCGGCTTCGCCTATGTATGCATCGACCAGATCCTCAATCACGCCTCTCGGCTGCGCGCGCGCACGCGCGGTCGCCTGACCTGTCCCATGGTGCTACGCTCACCGGCGGGCGGCGGGATCAAGGCGGTCGAGCATCATTCCGAAAGTCCCGAGGCCATGTTCGCGCATATCCCGGGCATCAAGGTGGTCATGCCGTCGTCGCCCGCGCTTGCCTACGGCCTGCTGCTGGCGGCCATCCGGGATCCCGATCCGGTCGTGTTCCTGGAACCCACCCGACTTTACCGCGCTGCAAGGGAGGACGTCTTGGATGATGGCGCCGGCATGCCGCTGGGCCAATGCCTCACGCCGCGCACGGGGCGAGACGTCACGATCGTGGCCTGGGGGGCGATGATTAAGGAAGCGCTCGAAGCCGCCGATCAACTGGCCGCGGAAAATATCGAGGCCGAGGTCATTGACGTCGCGACGTTGAAGCCGTTGGACAGTGCAACGATTCTAGCATCGGTGGAGCGCACCGGCCGTCTCGTTATCGCGCATGAGGCACCGATGACGTGTGGATACGGCGCCGAGATCGCCGCTCGCGTCGCCGGTCGGGCAATGACCAGCCTGCTTGCGCCGATCGAGCGGGTGACCGGCTATGATACAATGATGCCTTATGCGCGCATGGAAGCGCAATACCTGCCCAAAGTCGGCGCAATCCTGGCGGCGGCGCGCCGCGCGATGGCTTTCACATGAGCAGGTTCGTACTCCCCGATCTCGGCGAGGGATTGCTGGAAGCTGAGATCGTCAGTTGGCACGTGGCGCAAGGCGATCACGTCGTGGTCGATCAACCATTGCTGGCGGTCGAAACCGAAAAGGCGGTGGTGGAAATTCCATCGCCGCAGGCGGGCCACATCGCGAGGCTGCTGGCTAAGGCTGGCGAACGGGTAAAAGTCGGCGAAGCCTTGCTTGAATTCGAGGAAGGCCCGCATGCCGAAGCCGGCACCGTCGTGGGACAGCTGGCCGAGCCGGCACCGGCAGCCAAGGCCGCAGCCGGTGCGCATGCGCCAGGCACCATACGGGCGACGCCCGCGGTGCGGGCTCGCGCCCGCGAGCTTGGCATCGACCTCGCGCGCGTGACGCCGACGGGTCCAGGCAGCACCGTGACCGTATCCGACGTCCAGGCTGCGGCGGCGGGCGCCGGTCAAGCGTCTGCGCCCTTGCGAGGCGCGCGGGGGACCATGGCCGCCAACATGGCGCGAGCTTGGCGTGAGGTCGTGCATGCGACCATCCAGGACGAAGCCGACATCGAGGCCTGGCCACCAAGCGAAGATATGACAGGCCGGCTGATAAGGGCGCTGATTGCCGGCTGCAAGGCCGAGCCCTTCCTGAACGCCAGCTATGATGCAGCCTCAATGTCGCTGCTAGAAAATCCCGCAATCGATCTCGGGCTCGCGATCGACAGTCCCGACGGGCTGTTTGTCCCGGTGCTGCGGGACACGGCACGCGAAACGCCGCAGGGCTGGCGCCTGCAAGTCGACGCGTTCAAGCGTGGCGTACAGGCGCGGAGCCTGACGCCTGCCGATCTGCGCGGTGCGACCATCACGCTGTCGAATTTCGGTTCGATCGCCGGCCGCCATGCGTCGCTGATCGTGATGCCGCCACAGGTGGCCATCCTTGGCGTCGGCCGGGCCGTCGCGCTGCCGGTCCGGGGCGCCGACGGCGGTGTCGCCCTGCATCGCGCCTTACCGCTGTCGTTGACCTTCGATCACCGCGCCGTCACCGGCGGCATGGCGGCGCGCTTCCTGCGCGCGGTGATCGCCGATCTCGAAAGCAAAATATGAGAGCAGGGTTGCCATGGAAGACATGTTTCGATTCGCGGACGACTTCGGGCCCACCCGAATCATCCATATTTGCCGGCCCAGCCTTGCACTGAAAGCCATTGTCGTCATCGACAATATCGCTTGCGGCACGGCCATAGGTGGCGTCCGAATGGCGCCCGATGTATCGGTCGAGGAATGCTTCCGGCTCGCGCGTGCAATGACATGGAAAAGCGCTGCCGCCGGCCTACCGCACGGTGGGGGCAAGTCGGTCATCTTCGGCAACCCGCACATGGCCGAGGTGGCGAAAGAACAACTGATCCGCGCCTTCGCCGGCCACATCCAGGATATCACCGATTACATCCCCGGGCCGGACATGGGCACGGACGAACAATGCATGGCGTGGGTCAAGGACGAAATCGGTCGAGCCGTCGGCTTGCCAAGCGCTCTCGGTGGAATTCCACTCGATCAGATCGGCGCAACCGGATTCGGGCTGGCAGCATGTGTCGAGGTTGCCAGGGAATTTATCGGTCTCGACTTGAAAGGAGCGCGCATCGCCGTGCAGGGGTTCGGCGCTGTCGGCAAACACGCAGCGCGCTTCCTTGCCCAGAAGGGCGCCCTCCTTGTCGCTACGAGCGACACAGGTGGAACATTGACCGACCCATTGGGGCTCGACGTTGGCGCGCTGATTGCCCTTAAGGAGTCGGGGCGATCGTTGCACTATCATGACACTGGCTCGAAGCTGGCTGCCGATGCAATCCTCGATATTGACTGCGACATATGGATACCGGCGGCGCGACCCGATGTGGTGCGCGCTGACAATGTTTCACGGCTACGGACCCGTTTGATGGTGCAAGGTGCCAATATCCCCTGCACGCCGGAAGCTGAGCGAGCGCTGCATGAGCGCGGAGTGCTGGTGGTTCCAGATTTCATCGCGAACGCCGGTGGTGTGATCTGTGCCTCGGTAGAGCATCGGGGCGGTACGCAGCGCGCGGCCTTTGACTATATCGATGAGCGAATTCGCTCCAATGTCTCGGCGGTCCTGGAAGAAAGTCAACGCCACAAGGCGCTTCCGCGCGCTGCAGCCATCGCGCTTGCCGAGCGCCGAGTGCGAGCAGCCATGAAAACGCGGCGTTGGCGCTGAATACAACCGGTTCGGCAACCACCACGCAGTGGAAGATGAGGGTCGCCGCCCTTTCGGGCAGCAGATGCTTCGCCTTTGCCAAATAAGGTGCTGGCCGACACGCGCGAGCGCGATCGCCACGGCCTCGCCTTACCCGGAACAAGGTCGTTCGTTCGTCGACCTCGATCGCGGCATCTTTTACTGCAAGCAGATCGGCAAGCGGGCTACCAAGAAGCGCCAGACGCCGGCGCCGTCGCGCCTGCCGACCCACATGCGACGCTGGGCTCGGTTGAAATTGATCGCCGAATGCTTCGTCGAGTTCAACGGCAAGCCCGTCAGTTCGGTCAAGAAAGGCTTTAGGAGCGCGGTGGGGCTGGCGGGCCTGAACGGCAATGTGACCCCGCACACCTTGCGCCACACAGCGGCGACCCGGCTCATGCAGCGTGGTGTACCGGTATGGGAGGCCGCTGGCTTTCTTGGCATGTCTGCCGAGGTGCTGCTGGGCACTTATGGGCACCATCATCCCGACTTCCTGCACGGCGCAGCAAACGCCATTACAGCCAAGCACCGGGTTTCGGTGGTTGAATCGGTGGCTAGCCTTGAAAGCGCTCGGGAAAGAAGGCAAAACGCCCGAAAATGACTGGTCGGAGTGGCAGGATTTGAACCTGCGACCCCTGCGTCCCGAACGCAGTGCTCTACCGGGCTGAGCCACACTCCGACAAGATGGGCGGCTTATAGCCTTGGGTTTCGTGCACCGCAAGAAGCCGATGTAAGGATAATTTTCCCTGTGAATGTAGCCCTGAAAACGCGGATTCTGCCCGCCGGCGAGGCCGCCGTGGCCGCGGCGGCATCCTGCCTCGCCGAAGGCGGCCTGGTCGCCTTCCCGACCGAGACCGTCTACGGCCTCGGGGCTGACGCCGCCAACCCCGCCGCCATTGCCCGGCTCTACCAGGCCAAGGGCCGGCCGGCGTTCAATCCCCTGATTGTGCATGTCGGCGATCTCGCCGCCGCCCGGCGGATTGCCCGCTTTGATCCGATGGCCACCCTGCTGGCCGAGGCGTTCTGGCCGGGGCCGCTGACGCTGGTGCTGCCAAAAGCCGGCGATTGCCCGGTCGCCGATCTCGCCACCGCCGGGCTCGAGACCGTCGCGATCCGGGTTCCCGCCCACCCGGTGGCGCTGGCCATCCTGCGCGCCTTCGGCGGGCCGGTAGTGGCGCCGTCGGCCAATCTGTCGGGCCATGTCTCGCCGACCACATCGGCCCATGTGCAGGGCGACCTGACCGGGCGGATCGACCTGATCGTCGACGGCGGACCGGTCGCGGTCGGCGTCGAATCGACCATCGTCGGTTGCTTCGAGCAGCCGATGCTGCTGCGCCCGGGCGGCCTGCCCCGCGCCGAGATCGAGCGCGTGCTCGGCCGGGCGCTGGCGCAGCCGCCCGCCGATCCCGACGCCGACAGCGGACAACCGCTGGCGCCGGGCATGCTGGCCTCGCATTACGCGCCGCGCACGAAGGTCAGGCTCAATGCCGATAGAGTCGAGCCCGGCGAAGCGCTGCTGGCGTTCGGCCCGGCCACGGTGCCGGGCTCGGATGGGGCGGCCGCGATCATGAATCTGTCGCCTCGGAGCAATGTCGATGAGGCCGCCGCCAATCTTTTCGGTTATCTTCGTGCGCTCGACACCAAAGGCGCGCGCGCCATCGCGGTGATGCCGATCCCGCATCACGGCCTCGGCGAAGCCATCAACGACCGGCTGCGCCGCGCCGCGGTGGGACGGGACTGAGGCAACGCGAGCGAACAACGAGCGACAAGAACAAGAGACAGAAATGAACATCCTCCAGCCTTCGACGCCGCCACCGCTTTCGCCCGAACTGATCGGGCGATTCCGTTCGATCGTCGGCGACAAATACGCGGTCACGGATCAGGCCGACATCGCGCCTTACGTCACCGAGGAACGCGACCTGTTTCGCGGACGGTCGCCGCTGGTGTTGCGGCCGGGCTCGACCGCGGAAGTCTCCGCCATCTGCAAGCTCGCCACCGAGCACCGGATCGCGCTGGTGCCGCAGGGCGGCAATACCGGCCTCGTCGGCGGCCAGACCCCGCACAATGGCGAGGTGGTGGTATCATTGCGGCGGATGGACAAGATCCGCGACATCGACACCGCCTCCAACACCATGACCTGCGAGGCCGGCGTAGTGCTGCAGATCGCGCAGCAGCGCGCTTCCGAGGTCGACCGGCTGTTTCCGCTGTCGCTCGGCGCGGAAGGAAGCTGCACCATCGGCGGCAACCTGTCCACCAATGCCGGCGGCACCACGGCGCTGGCCTATGGCGTGGCGCGCGAAATGGCGCTCGGGCTGGAAGTGGTGCTGGCCGACGGCCGCATTCTGAACGGGCTGTCGAAGCTGAAAAAGGACAATACCGGCTACGACCTGCGCAACCTCTTCATCGGCGCCGAAGGCACGCTCGGCATCATCACCGCGGCGACCTTGAAACTGTTTCCGAAGCCGCGCGCGGTGGAAACCGCCTTCGTCGGCCTGAAATCGCCAGCCGACGCGCTGAAGCTGCTGTCGATCTCGCAGAACGAGGCCGCGGGCACGCTCACCAGTTTCGAACTGCTGGCCGACATCGCGGTCGGTTTCAGCGTCCGCCACGGCATCGACGTCCGCCATCCCCTCGCCGGCCAGCATCCCTGGTACGTGCTGATGGAGCTGTCGTCGCCGCGCGACGACGCCCGCGCCACGCTGGAAGCGATCCTGGCCAGGGGTTTCGACGACGGCATCGTCGACGACGCCGTGATCGCGGCGAATCTCAGCCAGCGCTCCGGCTTCTGGAAACTGCGCGACGAAATGTCGGCGGCGCAGAAGCCGGAAGGCGGCTCGATCAAGCACGATATTTCGGTGCCGGTCGCGGCGGTGCCCGCCTTCATCGCGGAAGCCAACGCGGCGGTGGTGAAACTGATTCCGGGCTCGCGGCCGGTGCCGTTCGGCCATCTCGGCGACGGCAACATACACTACAATGTCAGCCAGCCTGTTGGCGGCGACACCGCCGACTTCATGGGCCGCTGGCACGAGGTCAACGCGGTCGTGTTCGACATCGTGCTGCGGATGGGCGGCTCAATTTCCGCCGAGCACGGCATCGGCGTGCTCAAGCGCGACGAACTGCCCGACGTCAAGGACAAGGTCGCGATCGAGTTGATGCGCGGCATCAAGGCGATGCTCGACCCGCTCGGCATCATGAACCCCGGCAAGGTGCTGTAAGCGTGGCGCTGACGGAATCCGCCCCTGCCCTGTCGATCACGGCGATCGAGGACGCCGATATCGCTGAGGTGATCGCGCTATGGCAGCGCTGCAATTTGACGCGGCCGTGGAACGATCCCGCCGCCGATATCGCGCTGGCGCGCAAAGGGAGCAATGCGGCGGTGCTGGTCGGCCGCGACGGCAGCGCCATCGTCGCCACGGCGATGGTCGGCCATGACGGCCACCGCGGCTGGGTCTATTACGTCGCCACCGACCCGGACCGGCGCGGCAAGGGCTATGGCCGCACCATCATGAAGGCGGCCGAGGACTGGCTGCGCGAACGCGGCATTGAAAAACTGATGCTGATGGTACGCGCCGACAACGCCCAGGTTCATGCATTCTACCAGTCGCTCGGTTTTCTCGAGCAGGAACGCGTCATCTACGCCAGATGGCTCGACGGCCGCGAGCCGACGCCGTAATCAGCAGGTACTGCCTGCCGGGCAATGCTCCTCATGGTGAGGAGGCGCGTCAGCGCCGTCTCGAACCATGGGCCTCATCCTTCGAGACGCGGCGAAGACGCCGCTCCTCAGGACGAGGAGAACCAGACAGGAATCGAGATGACCATTTCCGACCGCATCCGCGTCAAGAACGTCCGCGTGCTCTCCGACAACCATTACACGTTGAAGACCACCACCTTCGAATTCCGCCGCGCCAACGGCGAATGGCAGACGCAGCATCGCGAAACCTACGACCGCGGCAATGGCGCGACGCTGCTGCCGTATAATCTGGCACAGCGCACGGTGGTGCTGGTGCGGCAGTTCCGCTATCCGGCCTATGTCAACGGCCACGACGATCTCCTGATCGAGGCTGCCGCCGGCCTGCTCGATAATGAATCGCCGGAGAACCGGATCCGCGCCGAGGCGGAAGAGGAAACCGGCTACCGGCTCGGCGATATCAAGAAGGTGTTCGAAGCCTTCATGAGCCCCGGCTCGGTGACCGAGAAGCTGCACTTCTTCGTCGCTGAGTATCAGCCGCACATGAAGATCGGCAGCGGCGGCGGCATCGCTGACGAAGGCGAGGACATCGAGGTGCTGGAGCTTCCGATCGATCAGGCGCTCGACATGATCGGCGACGGCCGCATTGCGGATGCCAAGACCATCATGCTGCTGCAATATGCGGCGCTGAATATTTTTCGCTGAGGACGGTTGAACACGATGCGTATCGCACTGATCCACGCCCTGAAGCATTCGATTGAGCCGATCGAGGCCTCGTTCGCCCGGCTGTGGCCGCACGCAACTTTGATGAACCTGCTCGACGACAGCCTGTCGGCCGATCTCAAGCGTGACGGGCGCCTCACCGAGGCGATGACGGAGCGCTTCCTGTCGCTCGGGCGCTATGCGGCCTCGACCGGCGTCGACGCGATCCTGTTCACCTGCTCGGCCTTCGGCCCCTGCATCGAGGCGGTGGCGCGCGCGCACGCACCGATGCCGGTGCTCAAGCCCAATGAAGCGATGATCGAGCAGGCCGTTGCGAAGGGCCGCAGGATCGGACTGCTCTCGACGTTTGCGCCGACGCTGGTGTCGATGCCGCCGGAATTTCCAGCTTCCGTGGAGATCGTGCCGAAGCTGGCGGAAGGTGCGCTCGAAGCGCTGGATCACGGCGACCGCGTCGGGCACGATCGCCTGGTCGTGGAAGCCTCACGCGATTTACGGGGCTGCGACCTGATCGCGCTCGCGCAATACAGTATGGCGCCGGCGGCCGAGCTGGTGGCCGCGGCGTCGGGCCGGCCGGTGCTCACCACGCCGGACAGCGCGGTCGCGAAGCTGAAGCAGTTGCTCGGCGTTGCCGGGTGAGCTGCGGGATTGATATTTTGCTGATAGGGCAAACAACCACTCAACGTCGTCCCGGCGCACGCCGGGACCCAAACCGCGTTGTCCTCTCGATCAAGGCGGAATACCTGACGCCGTTCACACCACGAAGGCCGGTGGTTATGGGTCCCGGCGCGCGCTTCGCTTGGCCGGGACGACGAGGATTCAAAACAGACTCCCCTGCCCGTCATCGGACGCCGCCGGCACCGGCTTGCGCGGGGTGGCCTTCTTCGCGGGTTTCGGCGCTTCCGCCGCCCGCTCCTCCGCGGTGATCGGCAGGATCAGTTGCGCGTCGTCATTGGCGACGCGATTGACCCGTGTCGAAACCTCGTGCCAGACGAATTCGCCTTCTTGCGGCGCGACCAAGAGCGCCATCACGCCCTCCGCGCTGTCGTCGCGGCAATCCAGCCAACGCGCGAAATCGGCGGGCGCGATGGTCACCGGCACGCGGTGATGCAGCACCGCAAGATCGGCGCTCGCCGGTGCCGTGACGATCGCCACCGTGTCGAGCTCCTCGCCGTTGGGCCCGGTCCAGGTTTCCGCCAGCCCCGCCAGACCCATCGGCTGCCCGTCGCGGCGATGGATGAAGTGAGGCCGCTTGCACTTCTCGGCCGCCTGCCATTCGTAATAGCCGTCGGCCGGGATCAGGCAGCGCCGCCGCCGGATGGCGTTCTTGAAGGCCGGTTTTTCCGCTGCGGTTTCCGAGCGCGCATTGATCAGCAGCGTGAATTTCCTGGGGTCCTTGACCCAGGCCGGCAGCAGGCCCCAGCGCATCAGCCGGAAATGCCTGATACCGTTTTCGACGATCACGACAGGTATAGGTTGCGTCGGCGCAATATTATGCCTTGGCGGGAAATTGGGCTGCTCGAGGTAGCCGAAAATCTGCCGCACGGCGGCCGGCGGGGAAGTAATGATGAAGCGTCCACACATTCTCTGGCCCAGGCAGGCATCCGTTCAGGTCCTTTTAACCCCAAACGTTAACACTGCACCGGATGACCGCAACGGGCGCCCAAACCGCTAACCCCGATCGCACGGCGCCTGGCAAGGTTGGCGGCGGCGATGCCGCGCGGACTGCGCAACTGCGGGCCGCCAACATCAACCCCCGCACCGGGCTCGCCACCGACTACCTCAATCACTTCAACGAAGCCGTGATGCTGCTCGAGATGATTCCGGACATGCCGGAATGCGCCGAGGATTTCCTCGGCTGGCAACCGCTGTCCTATGCCGAACATTTCACGGCGTCGAATTTCAAGGCCCGCGACCTCGCGATTTCGGCCTATAATTCCGCCGATCCCGTCATCCGCGCCGAGTTCGACAATATCACCAGCGCCATGACCTCGATTCTGACCGCGGTGAGCGACGCCATGCGCGAAGTCAAGCAGGACAAGACCCGCGCCACGCTGGCCGAGCAGGCCACCGGCTGGGTCAAGCCGCTGGTGACGCTGGCCGGCGGCATCATCAATGGAGGCTCCGAGGCCGACGTCGACTACATCATGACGCACTGACCGCCGTGACGTCCCCGGCCCAGCCCTCGCATCCGCAGCTCGCCGTCAGCGCGGCGATCTTCCGCGACGGCAAGATCCTCCTGGTGCGGCGGGCAAAGTCCCCGGCCAAGGGCTTCTATTCCCTGCCCGGCGGCCGGGTCGAATTCGGCGAGACGCTGCACGCGGCGCTGCATCGCGAGGTCAACGAGGAAACCGGGCTGAAAATCGAGATTGCCGGGCTCGCCGGATGGCGCGAAGTGGTGCCGGGAACCTCCGGCGGCGGCCATTATCTCATCATGTCGTTCGCGGCGCGCTGGACCGCGGGCGAGCCGGTCATGAACCACGAACACGACGATTTCAGGTGGCTGGCGCCGGATGCGCTCGGCGATCTCAAGGTCACCGGGGGCCTGGATGAGATCATCCGGTCGGCCAGGGCCCTGCTCGGGGCCTGAACCGGCCTGCCGGCGCCTTGCTTCCAGCGCATTGAAAAGGCATATCGGGCGGGTTCTGGACCCCAAAATGCTCAAGCACATTCTGGCCGCTTTCATCCTTGTCTCGGCGTGCGTTTCCGGCCCTGCGCGGGCCCAGGATGCGGCTGCGCCGTTCGACGGCGACCTGCAGCGGCTGGCCGAGATCCTCGGCACCCTGCACTATCTCAGGGGCATTTGCGGCACCAACGAAGGCCCCAAATGGCGCAACGAGATGCAGGCGCTGATCGACGCCGAAACCCCCTCCGGCGACCGCCGCGCCCGCATGATCGCGGGCTTCAACCGCGGCTATAACGGCTTTCAGCAGACCTACCGGACCTGCACGCCGGCCGCCTCGATCGCGATCCGACGGTATATCGAGGAAGGCTCGAAGATCTCGCGGGACCTGACCGCCCGCTACGCCAACTGAGCGGCGAAAAGCTCGAATATGGAACAATGGAATCATCTTGTTCCGGGGCGTTAACCTTTCCTAAAGAACTGGCCTAGGCGGCCGCGAAGCTCATGCTACACCTCGCGCGTCAGATGCGTTCCGCCCTGGATCGCGCGCCAGTCCCGCCAGAGTTTCATGAGCCCTCCAGTGTCCTTCACAACCGCCCGCGACCCGCTGCCCGATCACGAACAGAAACAGGCGGCGCTGAGCTACCTCAACGAGGCCTGGGCGGAGGCGCGGCACGATGGCGTCGATGGCGACTGCCTGGCGCAGGCCAGCCTGTTCGCAGCCTTTGCCGAACTGGTCGCGACCTATGGCGAGGACGCGGTGGCGAAATTCGTCGAGGGACTGCCGACCCGCGTCCGCAACGGCGAGTTTTCGACCCGGCTGGCGAAGCAGTAGGCCCGGCACAAACTCCGCCGTCGTCACCCGCGAAAGCGGGTGATCCAGTACGCCGCAGCTTCTCGATTCAACCACTGGCTTCGCTGGAATACTGGGTCGCCCGGTCAAGCCGGGCGATGACCGGTTTGCCTGGACTTACGCCCCCAGCGTCTCCAGAAACCGCACCGGTTCGCCGGTCGATGGCGTCACCAGTTCACCCTGCCACATCACGCGGCGGCCCCTGACAAAGGTGCCGACCGGCCAGCCGGTGACGCGCACGCCGTGATACGGCGTCCAGCCGGCGCGCGAGGCCACCCAATCGTCGGTGATGGTTTCGCTGCGCTTGAGATCGACCACCGTGAAGTCGGCATCGTAACCGGCCGCAATGCGGCCCTTGCAGGCGATGTTGAACAGCCGCGCCGGGCCCGCGCTGGTGAGATCGACGAAGCGCTGTAGCGACAATCGCCCGGCGTTGACGTGATCGAGCATCAAGGGCACCAGCGTCTGCACGCCGGTCATGCCCGAGGGCGAAGCCGGATAGGTCTTGGCCTTTTCCTCGAGGGTGTGCGGGGCGTGATCGGAGCCGAGCACGTCGACGATGCCCTGCTCGATGCCGCGCCAGATCCCGGCCCGATGCTCGGCCGAGCGCACCGGCGGATTCATCTGCGCTCGGGTGCCGAGCCGCTCATAGCATTCCGGCGCGGTCAATGTCAGGTGATGCGGCGTCGCCTCGCAGGTGGCGACGTCCTTGTGGTCGCGCAGAAACTCGATCTCCTGCTTGGTGGAGATATGCAGCACGTGAATGCGCTTGCCCGTTTCATGGGCGAGCTGGACCAGCCGCTGGGTCGCCATCAGCGCCGCGGTCTCGTCACGCCAGACCGGATGCGAGCGCGGATCGCCCTCGACGCGCAGTCCCTTGCGATCGTTGAGGCGGTACTCGTCCTCGGCATGAAAGGCGGCTCGGCGTTTGATCACCTGGAAAATCCGGCGCAGGCTTTCGTCATCCTCGACCAGCAGCGCGCCGGTGGACGAGCCGATGAACACCTTGACGCCAGCGCAGCCGGGAGCGCGTTCCAGCTCCGGCAGATCCTGAACGTTTTCCCGGGTGCCGCCGATGAAGAACGCGAAATCGCAATGCATGCGATGGCGGCCGCTCTTCACCTTCCCGGTGAAGGTCGCTTCCGTGATGGTCAGGGGATCGGTATTCGGCATTTCGAACACCGCCGTCACGCCCCCCATCACCGCGCTGCGCGAACCGGTCTCGAGGTCTTCCTTGTGGGTCAGGCCCGGCTCGCGAAAATGCACCTGCGTGTCGATGACGCCGGGCAGGATGTGCAGGCCCTTGCAGTCGATCACTTCGGCAGCCGACGCCTGTCCGAGGGAACCGATTTCAGCGATACGGCCATTGACGACGCCGATGTCGCGCACGCCCTCACCGTCCTGATTGACCACGGTGCCGGACCTCAAAATCACATCAAAACTCTGACTCATCGTTCCTCGTATTCGGCTCAATCCTCATGCTGAGGAGGCCCGCGAGGGCCGTCTCGAAGCATGAGACGCGTTCAGTGCCAATTCCATCCTTCGAGACGCGGGCTGCGCCCGCTCCTCTGGATGGGGTCATCCCACGCCGGGCGCAGGCCTTGTCGTTTATGACTTGGCGGCTTACGTTCCGCAGCAACATGTCACAAGAGATCTTTGCATGAAAGCGGCGTTTCTCCCCGACCGGGGCGTGGTCAAGGTCAGCGGCGACGATGCGCGCAACTTTCTCAACGGCCTGGTCACCACGGATATGACGCTGCTCCGCCCCGGCCTCGGCCGGTTCGGGGCGCTGCTGACCCCGCAGGGCAAGATCACGGTCGATTTCCTGGTCACCGAGGCGCCGGCCGGCCATGGCGGCGGCTTCCTGCTCGATTGCCCGCGGGTGCTGGCGCAAGGCCTCGCCGACAAGCTCGGTTTCTACAAGCTGCGCGCCAAGGTGGCTGTCGAAAACCTCTCGGACAGCCTCGGCGTGCTCGCGGCCTGGGATGGCGAACCCGCCATGAACCCGGATCTCACCTTCGCCGATCCGCGCAATGCCGCGCTGGGCTGGCGGATTCTCGCCCCGCAGGAACTCGCGCAGAAGGTCGCCGACCTGATCGGCGCGGAACTGGTCGACAGCACCGCCTACGATGCGCATCGCATCGCCTCCGGCGTTCCGCGCGGCGGTCTCGACTTCATGTACGGCGACGCATTTCCGCACGAGACCAACATGGACCGCCTGCATGGCGTCGATTTCGACAAGGGCTGCTATGTCGGCCAGGAAGTGGTGTCGCGGATGCAGCATCGCGGCACCGCACGCACCCGCACTGTTCGGATCGTTCTTGAAGGTCCGTCGCCGGAACCGGGCTCGCCTATCCTCGCCGGCGACAAGCCGGTCGGCACCATCGGCTCGACGGCCGGCACCAACGGTCTCGCCCTGATCCGGATGGATCGCGCCGCCGACGCGCTTGCCGCCGGAACGGCGCTGACCTCGGGCGGTCTTGCCCTCCGCCTCGCCGAGCCAAACGATCTTTCTGCCGCACCGAAGCAGACCGTCGGATGAGCAAGTCGGCGCGCCTGCATGCCGATGGCCTGACGCGGTGCCCGTGGCCCGGCGAAGACCCGTTTTACATGGCCTATCACGATACCGAATGGGGCGTTCCGGAATACGACGACCGGGCGCTCTACGAAAAGCTCATCCTCGACGGATTCCAGGCCGGACTGTCGTGGATCACGATCCTGCGCAAGCGCGACAACTTCCGCAAAGCTTTCGACGATTTCCGGCCCGAAAAGATCGCGGGCTACAATGCGAAAAAAGTTCACGCGCTGATGAACGACGCCGGCATCGTCCGCAACCGCGCCAAGATCGAGGGCGCGGTGAATAGCGCCAAATCCTATCTGAAGATCATGGAAGACGGGCCGGGCTTTTCGAAATTCCTCTGGGACTTCGTCGACGGCAGGCCGAAGGTCAACAACTTCAAGACCACCGCCAGCGTGCCGGCATCGACGCCGCTGTCGATCAAGATGTCCAAGGAACTTGCCTCGCGCGGATTCAAATTCGTCGGCCCGACCATCGTCTACGCGTTCATGCAGGCGACCGGCATGGTCAACGATCATCTGGTGACCTGCTTCTGCCACGATACCTGCGCCGGAAAGCACCGCGCGCCCCGCCTCAAAGTCAAATGACGGCAAAAACCACTCCCGCTTCAGCAGCGCCCGCCCGAGTCTGGCAGCGGATGCTGTCGGGGCGGCGGCTCGACCTCCTGGACCCCTCGCCGCTCGATATCGAGATCGCCGATATCGCCCACGGCCTGGCGCGGGTCGCGCGCTGGAACGGGCAGACCAGCGGCGCACATATTTTTTCGGTGGCGCAGCACACGCTGCTGGTCGAAGCCGTGATGCGCGAGCGCGCACCGCGCGTCGACGTCAGGCTGCGCCTTGCGGCATTGCTGCATGACGCGCCGGAATATGTCATCGGCGACATGATCTCGCCGTTCAAGGCGGTGCTCGGCGGCGACTACAAGGCGGTGGAAAAACGGCTGTTGGCCGCCATCCATATCCGCTTCGGACTGCCGCCGGTGCTGCCGGATGAAATCACGCAGGCGATCAAGGCGGCCGACCGGGGCGCGGCCTATCTCGAGGCGACCGAGCTGGCCGGCTTTGCACAGGCCGAGGCGAAACGGCTGTTCGGCCGCGATCCCGGCCTGCTGCCTTCGACCGTGCGGGACTATCTGACGCCATGGACCGCGGCCAGGGCCGAGAAGCGGTTTCTGGAACGGTTCAAGACCTTGCACACCTGAACATCAAGGCCCTGAACCGGCTTTCACGCCCCCGGGTGCGGGCCTATAATCGCCGCGAAAAGAAGGACCGCCATGATTCACGTCTGTTCGCTCGCCGCACTTCCCGATACCGTCAGGGCTACCGGCGCCAGCCATGTCCTGACCGTCATGGCCAATGTCGATCAGGTGCAGCGGCCGGAATCGGTGCTGCCGGCCAACCATCTGAAGGTGCAGATGGACGACATCACCGAGCACATGGACGGCTTCGTCGCGCCGTCGGATTCGCATATCGAGCAGGTTCTGAACTTCGTGCGCGGCTGGGACCGCAACGCGCCGCTGGTGGTCCACTGCTATGCCGGCATCAGCCGCTCGACCGCGAGCGCCTTTGCCGCCGTCTGCCTGCTCAATCCGCATCGCGATGAAATTTCGATTGCCAGGCAGATCCGCGCGGCCTCTCCGATCGCATCGCCGAACCGGCTGATCGTCGGCCTGGCGGACAAGGCGCTGGGGCGCGAAGGCCGGATGCTGCGCGCGCTCGACGAAATGGGCCCGGGCAGCATGATGGTCGAAGGCCGGCCGTTCCGCATCGATCTCGACTGATGCCCATCAACGGCGCCCCATGAGCGAGAAGCTCCTGACGCCGATCGAGATCGGCCTGACCGCCGCCATCGTCGCGATCGAAGGCAACGAGCCGCTGATCCTGACCGCATCCTCCGGCGACGGCGACAAGCCCGCCGGGCTTCCGTTCGGCCCGTTCGACGCGGTCGCGCACCGCACCTTCGAGATCGGCCTGCGCGCCTGGGTGGAAGAACAGGCAGGCTTGCGGCTGGGTTATGTCGAGCAGCTCTATACGTTCGGCGACCGCGGCCGGCATACCCAGGCCGGCGACACCGACGCCCATGTCGCCTCGATCGGCTACCTCGCGCTCACCCGCGCCGCCGACAACGCCTCGCGAGCGCCGGGCGCGACCTTCGAGCCCTGGTACCGGTTTTTTCCATGGGAGGACTGGCGGCAAGCGCAGCCCGACATCATCGAGCGCGCGATCATCCCCCATCTCACGAACTGGGCCGCCGCGAGCGAGCAACCGGACGCCACCCGCGCCCTCAGCCGCAGGGATCGCGTCCGGCTGTATTTCGGCACCGAGGGCGCGCATTGGGACGAGGAGCGCGTGCTCGACCGCTATGAGCTGCTCTACGAAGCCGGACTGGTCGAGGAGGCGCGGCGCGACGGCCGTCCCGCGGCGCTGGCGCGCAAACAGCTTCCCGTCCTCGGCGTGCCGATGCGCTTCGACCACCGCCGAATCCTGGCCACGGCGATCGCCCGGCTGCGCGCCAAGCTGAAATATCGCCCGGTGGTATTTGAACTTTTGCCGCCCGAGTTCACACTCACTGAACTGCAGCGGACCGTGGAAGCGATCTCGGGGCGGCATCTGCACAAGCAGAATTTCCGCCGGCTGGTGGAAGCCGGCGCTTTGGTCGAACCAACCGGCGTGATGTCGACACAGACCGGTGGGCGGCCTGCCGCGCTATTTCGCTTCCGCCGCGAGGTGCTGCAGGAACGGCCGGCGCCGGGCCTGCGGGTGCGCGGAAGACGCTAGATCGTCTGACGGCGCCGAGACACTGAATATCTTAATGCGGTAAGCCCCGACCCCGGGCCGATCGCCTGGAGGCTTGATGTTGGAATTTTTCTCGCTGGTGGTTGCCATCATCGCGCTTATCGTCGCACGCAAGGCGTTCAACCAGACCGCCACCTTGCGTGCGCGGCTGGATGCGATCGAGGCCACCGCGCTGCAGGCGGGAGCTGCTCCGCCACCGCTCGCACCGCTCCAGGAAGTCGAGCAAGGTCTCGCCGCATCGCCATCCGTTGCCGCCGAACAACCGGCAACGGTCGGCGAGATTGAAACGGCCGCGCCTGCCGCGGAAGCGCAAGATGCCGCGCCGGCGGCCGCGACTGACGGCGCAGCTACGCCGCCGCCGCTTCCGCAACCCCAGCCCGGCTTCGAGGAGCGGATCGGCACCCGCTGGGTGGTCTGGGTCGGCGGCCTGACGCTGGCGCTCGGCGGCTTCTTCATGGTGCGCTATTCGATCGAGGCCGGGCTGCTCGGCCCCGGCGTGCGCACCATACTCGGCGGCCTGTTCGCGCTCGCCTTGCTGGCGGCCGGTGAATGGACCCGCCGCAAGGAAAACGTCTCGGCGATCGAACCGCTGCCGATCGCCAATATCCCCGCGATCCTCACCGCCGCCGGCACCGCGGTGGCATTTGCGACCGTCTATGCCGCCTATGCGCTGTATGAATTTCTCGCGCCCGCCACCGCCTTCATCCTGCTCGGGATGGTGGCGCTGGGCACGCTCGCCGCGGCGCTGCTGCACGGGCCGGCACTGGCGGGCCTCGGCATTGCCGCCGCCTTCGTCACTCCGCTGCTGGTCTCTTCCGACAAGCCGGATTACTGGGCGCTCTACCTCTATCTCGCCATCGTCACCGCGGCGGCGTTCGGGCTGGCGCGGATCAGGCTGTGGCGCTGGCTGGCAGTCACCACCATCGCCTTCGCGCTGATCTGGACTTTCCCCTGCCTGGAATGCGGGCCGTCGATGGTCGGACCGCACGCGTTCCACGTCATCGCAGGCTTCGTGCTAGCCGCGTTGCTGGTGGTATGCGGATTCATGTTCGGTCCCGCCGCCGACGATGACCGGATCGAGCCGATCTCCTCCGGCTCGCTCGCGGCCTACCTGCTGGGCGCCACCTTGATCGTGCTTCAGAGTCTCCATGCCGACACCGCCATCATCGTGTTCGCGATCCTGGTCGCCGCCACCTTGCTGGTCGCATGGCGTGCGCCAGCCGCCACGGCCGCGGTCGGCGCCGCCGCCGCTTTGGTCTTCGTGGTGTTTGCCGAATGGGCGGTGCGCGGCAATCCGGACATGCTGGTGCTGCTGCCGGGCGGCCCGCTGCCCGGCATCGGCCCCGCCGCGACCGATGCTTCGGTCACGGTGCACCTGATATCCGCGGCGATCTTCGCCGGCGGTTTCGGCATCGCGGGATTTCTGGCGCAGGGCCGATCCGCCAGCGCCGTTATCCCGGTGGTCTGGTCGGCCGCCGCCGTGTTCACGCCGCTGGCGCTGCTGATCGCGCTCTACGCCCGCATCTCGCATCTCGATCGCTCGATCCCGTTTGCGATCCTGGCGGTGCTGCTGGCGGCGGCGTATGGCGCTGCGACGGAAATTCTCACCAAACGCGACCACCGGCCGGGCCTGCCGATTTCGATCGCGCTGTTCGCCACGGGGTCGCTGGGCGCGCTGGCGCTGGCGCTGACCTTCGCGCTGGAAAAGGGATGGCTCACCATCGCGCTGGCGCTGATGTCGCTCGGCACGGCGTGGATTTCGCTGCAGCGGCCGATACCGTTCCTGCGTTCGCTGGCCGCCATTCTTGCCGGCATCGTGGTGCTGCGGATCGGCTACGAGCCGCGCATCGTCGGCAATGCGGTCGGAACCACACCGATATTCAACTGGCTATTGTGGGGCTATGGCATTCCGGCGCTGTCGTTCTGGGCCGGAAGCTACTTCCTGCGCCGCCGCGCCGACGATGCGCCGCTGCGGGTCGTGGAGTCGGCGGCGATCCTGTTCACGGTGCTGCTGGTGTTCATGGAAATCCGCCATACCGTGAACGGCGGCGATGTCTACCGCGCCACGGCCGGCCTGACCGAAGTGGCGCTGCAGGTCTGCGCAACGCTGGCGATGGCGATCGGCCTGGAGCGGCTGCGGATCCGCACCGGGAGCATCGTCCACAATGTCGGCGCGATCCTGCTCACGGCGTTTGCCGGGATAGCTGCCGCGGCCGGCCTGATGGTGCTGGAGAATCCCCTGCTCTGGCCGATCGACGTTGGAGGCGCGTTCTTCAACCTGCTGCTGCTGGCTTACGCCGGACCCGCAGTGCTGGCGCTGCTGCTGTCCTATGCGGTGGCGGGCCGGCGGGCTGCGAGCTACGCCAACACCGTCGCGGCGGCTGCGCTGATACTCGCCCTGACCTATGTCACGTTCGAGATCCGCAGGCTCTATCACGGCCCGGTCCTGAGCCGCGGCGTGACCACCGGCGCCGAGCAATACACTTACTCGATCGCATGGCTGGTGTTCGGCGTCGTGCTGCTCGGCATCGGCATCCTGTTCAATTCGCAGCGTGCCCGCCTCGCCTCCGCGGTGGTGATCGCGCTCACCATCCTGAAGGCGTTCCTGATCGACATGTCGACGCTGACAGGCGTCTATCGGGCGCTGTCGTTCATGTGCCTCGGTCTGGTGCTGGTGGCGATCGGCTGGCTGTACCAGCGCATCCTGTTCCGCCGGCAGGCGCTGCCGGCCGCGCCTGCCGCGGAGCCGGGCGCGTAGCCGGATGATCCCGCCTGTGTGACGAACACCGGAGGCCGGCTCACATTGAGCCGGCCTTCGCTCGTGTCAGGCCGCCCTTACCGAACTGAGGAACTTGCCGACCTCGAGCTTGAGCCGGCTGGAATCGCCGGACAACGACTGCGCCGCGGAGAGGACCTGCGAGGACGCCGATCCGGTCTCGCCGGCGCCGCGCTGCACGTCGGTGATGTTGGAGCTGACCTGCATCGTACCTTGTGCCGCTTGCTGCACGTTGCGGGAGATCTCCTGCGTCGCCGCACCCTGCTCTTCCACCGCCGCCGCGATGGTCGATGAGATCTCGGACAGCCTTTCGATGGTGCCGCTGATTTCCTTGATGGCGTTCACCGACTCCTGCGTCGCGGCCTGGATCCCGGTGATCTGCTGGCCGATCTCGCCGGTCGCTTTCGCGGTCTGCTCAGCCAGCGCCTTGACCTCGGAGGCCACGACCGCGAACCCGCGGCCGGCCTCGCCGGCGCGGGCGGCCTCGATGGTGGCGTTCAGCGCCAGCAGGTTGGTCTGCCCGGCGATGGTGTTGATCAGTTCGACCACATCGCCGATGCGGCTTGCGGCCTTCGACAACTCGCTGACGCGATCGGTCGTGGTGCGCGCCTGATCAACGGCGTCGCCGGCCATCCGCGCCGAGTCTTGAACCTGACGGCTGATTTCGTTGACCGACGACGACATCTCCTCGGTCGCAGAAGCCACCGACTGCACATTGGTGGACGCTTCTTCGGAGGCCGCCGCGACCGCTGTTGCGAGTTCCTGCGACCGTTCCGCGGACGAGGTGAGCGTACCGGCGGAAGCTTCGAGTTCAGTTGCGGCAGAGGACACGGTCTCGATGATCGCACCGACGGCGCCTTCGAAATCGTCGGCCAGCCGGCTCATATCCGCTTTGCGCCGAATCGCCGAACGCGTTTCGGAATCTTTCAATTCTTCGCGGTCGAAGCGGATGATCGCCTGCAGCGTCTGCAGATTACGCAGCGCCACGCCGGCTTCATCATCGCGCTCGACCAATATGTTGCTGTCGAGTTTGCCTCGCGTGATGCTCCCCATGACATCATTGAGCCGTCCAAGCGGGCGGACGATGGCCCGGATGGTCTGCCTGCCGAGCAATCCACCCAGCAATAGACCCGTGATCAGGATGGCGGCCGCAACCCCGATTACGATGGCATATTGGCGCTCGGCGGCCTCGTATTCCGCCCTGGCTTCCTTGACCTGGATCGCAACCAGCTTATCCAGATCCTGCTTGGCCAGAGCGAACAACTCGCTCGCCTTGCCTGCCAGAAGCGTGCTCGCCTCGTCATATTTGCGATCGGCGAGCAGCGCAAGCGCCGGCCTGATGGCGCTCTCGACATAATTCTTGCGCTTCAGAGTGAAACTGTCGGCGGCGGCCTTCTCCTCCGGCGTAAGGTAGGTCGCCATATATTCGGTCCACATCTTGGAGATGACCTCGATGTTGGTGGCGACCTTGCCGGCGACATCGCCGATCGGCTTGCCGGCGCGGCCGTTGGTGACGGCGTCGTATTGCACGATGGTATTTTTTTCCATGCGATCGTTGATCTCGAACAGCTGCGCCAGCGGCATCGCGCGATCCTCGTAGATCGACTTCATCCGCGCATTGCTGTCCCGTGTCGCCAGAATGCCGGCCAGCCCGATGGTCAGCATGAAAAGTCCCAGGGTCGCAACCAGCGTGATCAGCCTTGCATTCAGTGAGCCGGTGAAGATTGCGAGGAAGTCCAGCGGCGAGCGGCGGCGGATGATGCCGGCATCGATCCTGTAGCCCTGCGCCTTGTTGGCACGCAGCAGCGCGTAGACATGCTCGGCTTCCTGGCGCTGCTCGGCGGGTAACCTGGTTCGGATGGACGTATAGCCGGTGATATGTCCATTCTCCAGGATCGGAGATGCGGTCGCCAGCACCCAATAGAAATCGCCATTCTTGCGGCGGTTCTTCACCGCGCCCACCCACGGCTTGCCGGCCTGGAGCGTGGCCCAGAGATTCTCGAATGCTTCAGGCGGCATGTCCGGATGGCGAACGATATTGTGAGGCTGCCCCATCAACTCCGCTTCGCTGAAGCCCGAGACTTCAACAAAGGCGTCGTTGCAATAGATCAGCCTTCCCTTGGTGTCCGTCTTCGAGACGATGAGGGTAGTATCGGTGATGGGAAATTCGACAGCTGTGACGGGAAGATTGCTGCGCATTGTCGTGCCCCTATTTCCGCAACCCGATTTTTGGATCTTCGGTAACTTTTTCATTGCTGAATTAATGGGCAATGAAGCAACGGACCAGTATGATTACGGAGCGCGCAATGGTTGCAACGAGATCGCGCTGACGCGCTCGCGAAGCGAACTGCCAGGCCCGCTTACTGCCGCCGTCAGGCCGCCCTGACCGAATTGAGGAACTTGCCGACCTCGAGCTTGAGCCGGCTGGAATCGCCGGACAACGACTGCGCGGCGGAGAGAACCTGCGAGGAGGCCGAGCCGGTCTCGCTGGCGCCGCGCTGCACGTCGGCGATGTTGGAGCTGACCTGTACCGTTCCCTGGGCAGCCTGCTGGACGTTGCGGGAAATCTCCTGCGTGGCCGCGCCCTGCTCCTCCACCGCCGCCGCGATGGTCGACGAGATCTCGGACAACCTTTCGATGGTGCCGCTGATTTCCTTGATGGCGTTTACCGACTCCTGCGTCGCGGACTGGATACCGCTGATCTGCAGGCCGATCTCGCCAGTCGCTTTCGCGGTCTGCTCGGCCAGCGCCTTGACCTCGGAGGCCACGACCGCGAATCCGCGGCCGGCCTCGCCGGCGCGGGCGGCCTCGATGGTGGCGTTCAGCGCCAGCAGGTTGGTCTGTCCGGCAATGGTGTTGATCAGCTCGACGACGTCGCCGATGCGGCTTGCGGCCTGCGACAATTCACTGACGCGATCGTTGGTCGTACGTGCCTGATCGACAGCCTCGCTGGCCATTCGCGCCGAGTCCTGAACCTGGCGGCTGATTTCGTTGACCGACGACGACATCTCTTCGGTCGCCGAAGCCACCGACTGCACATTGGTGGAAGCCTCTTCGGAGGCGGCCGCGACCACGGTCGCGAGTTCCTGCGACCGCTCCGCGGTCGTCGTCAGCGTATTGGCGGAGGCCTCCCGCTCGGTCGAAGCCGACGACACCGTCTCGACGATCTCACCCACCGCGCTCTCAAAGGAATCGGCGAGCTTGCGCATGTCCGCCTTGCGCAGTTCGGCAAGGGCCTGATCCTGCCTGACCTTGGCTTCGGCTTCGTCTCGCGCCTTTTGCTCGGCATTGTTGCGGATCACCGCGATGGTCTTGGCCATGTCGCCGATCTCGTCGCCGCGGTTTGCACCGGGGATGACCACATCGAGATGGCCTTCGGCCATCTCGTTCATCGCGCCGTTCAGCCGGGTCATCGGCCGCGCTATGCCGAAGAACGAAAAAGCGCTCGATCCGATCAGCATCACAATGATGGCGCAGCCGAACCCGAGCGCCACCTGACCGGCGCGCCGCATCTTTTCGCTGACATCCGTCGCACTTTCCGTCACCGCCTTCTGCGCGACCGCCACCGCGGAACTCAGTAGTTCGGCGACTGCATTGGCGGTCGGGATGGTTTGCTCCCGGCTGATCTTGTTCTTCAGGAGGTCGGCTTCGATGACTTCATCGGTCAGGGCGACAACCTGTCCCACCAGCGGGCTGAGCACACCGATCGCATCCTGCAGCGGCTTGTCCTCCGCCAGATCGCGCGCCTTCTTCAGCGACTGGGATGAAACGCCGGCCTTGCCGACGAGCTTGCCCTTCTGATCGGTTTCCCCGGTTGCAAAGAAGCGCCAGCCCCCGGCCTGGACGGCGTTCAGGGCGCCGTCGGCATCGCGCAGAAGGTTTTGAATCTCGGCGCGGTTCGAAGCCCCCGCCGAGGCCAGCGCCGCCAGCGATTTGCCGAGCGCGGCGTCCCACTGGTCGAAGACGGCAATTCGCTTTTGATTGAGTTCAAGAACCTTCAGCATCAACTTCGCCTGCTCGTCCGCCCCGACGGCGTAGGCCTCCGTTTTCGTCTTGATGTTGCCGAACAACTCCTTCGACTGGGGCTCGAGGGCGAGCGCGAGGGCGGTATCCAGCAGCTTCGCCTGGGCATCGCGCGCAATCCCAAACTGGCTCCTGCCTTTGGCGACGACTTCCGCCGTCCTTGCCAGGCGCACGCCACGCACGGCAAGCTGCATGTTTCGCATTTCCGATTCCGCCTTCAGCGCAATGGCGGAAATCTGCTGCTGCACCCCGGCGCGCCGATTGGCCTCGAACACCGAGGACTCGGTGGCGGTCTGATTCATCACCATGCCGATCGCCAGCAGGATTCCGGCAACGCCGGCGAGGCCCAATTTATTGCCAATGCGATTGAGGATCATTTTATCGAGCCTTGAATGACTTGAATGAATTTGCAGCCGGGGCGCGCCACGACGAATCGACTCCAGGAAGCGACCGGCGCCTCCACATCCGAGCCATAACTTTCGCGCTGCAAAATCCTGTTAATTTTGGGGCCCGTAAGATTACGGGTCACCGGCCAAAAATGCGCCAGCATTGGTCACTTCGCAGAATGCCCCGGCGGTTGAACTGAAATCAACTTCGCCAGTGACCGCCATCAGCCGAGCAATACTTTCCAGGCTCCATATTGGAGTTAACAGGAACTGAGTACGAATACGGGGAAATGCCCGAAATCGATCCGCGAAGCCATCACGCGGGCGCCCCGGTCTAGCAGATCGACTCCGCGACGAGGCGAACCCGGAACACAGGCTTTTTGGATTGGTCGAGCAAATCCATGCGCCATTCGGCGTGACTGCGGCGCGCCGACGGAATGGTCGCCCCCTCCAGCTTGTCAGTCGGGCGTGGGAAATGCGAGGCGCACCGGCGCCTGTGCCGCATCAGTCGGTCGAGCGGCGAAGTTCCGGCGCACTTTCCGGTTTCGCCGGTTCCGATCGCGCTTCGGATTTGACCGGCTCGAGCCTGGCGCTCTCGACCTTCGGTGTCTCGACGCTCGCCGTGATGTCGTTCCGCGATGCGTCCGCCGAGCGGGAGCGTGCCGGCGCATGCAGCGAACGCGGCCGGGCCACCGCGCGCGCCATCAGCATCTGCGCCGCGCCCTGATGGCGGAAATCGCAATAGGCGAAAGCCATGCCCGAGACCGAGCCGCGGAAGCTGCGCTCGTCCTTCTTGTCGAGATTGAAACAGGGCTGGAACGGAATGCCCTTGATCGACGCGCATACGGCCTGGCCGCGGACTTGCAGCGTATTGCCGGGCAGCCGCATGTGGCGCACCGGACCCGAACCACTGAATTGCACGGCGCCGGCGGCGCCCATGTCATCGAGCACCCGGCCCGCGCCACGAGTACCGTCGAAACAGGTAAATGCGAAAACCTTGCCGATTACGAACCTGCGCGCCTCATCGGCGTTCATCTGCCCGGCCAGGGCGGGCGCGATCACCGCACCGGCCGCGACGACCCCCAACACGTAACGCGCAACCATGCTGCAACTCCGAACTTTACCGAGCGCGGGTAACCGCCTGAGGTCTCTTTACCCGCTGCTTACCATACTAACCGTGGCAACATTGGAGCAGCTTGGTTGGTAAAGTCTGAACGCCGTTAGAGAATTTTTACCACGATTCGCCCTCGAACCTGGCCGGCGAGGATCTTGGCGCCGGCGCCGATGACCTCGTCCAGGCCAATTTCGTGAGTGATTTCAGTAAGTTTTCCAGGAACAAGATCGCTCGCGAGGCGATTCCAGGCGGTCTTTCTGAGCTCGATCGGGCACATCACGGAATCGATGCCGAGAAGGCACACTCCGCGCAAAATAAACGGCGCCACCGAGGACGGCAGGTCCATGCCGGCGGCGAGGCCGCAGGCGGCGATGGCGCCCCGGTATTTCGTCATGGAAAGAACGTTGGCCAGCGTGGTGGAACCGACGCTGTCGACCCCGCCTGCCCAACGCTCCTTCGCCAGCGGCTTGGCCGGGCCCGACAGTTCGGCGCGATCGATCACCTCGGCCGCGCCCAACCCTTTCAGATAGTCCGCCTCCGTCATGCGGCCGGTCGAAGCGATGACGTGATAGCCGAGTTTCGAGAGCACGGCCGTGGCGACCGATCCGACGCCGCCGGCGGCGCCGGTGACCACGACCGGACCGTCCTTCGGGGTGAGGCCGTACTTCTCCAGCGCCAGCACCGACAGCATCGCGGTCAAACCGGCGGTGCCGATCGCCATCGCGTCGCGTGCTGACATGGTCCCGGGCAGGCTCACCAGCCAGTCACCCTTGACGCGGGCCTTTTCGGCATAGGCGCCGAGATGGGTCTCGCCCATGCCCCAGCCGGTGCAGATCACCTTGTCGCCGGCCTTCCAGGCCGGATGCGACGACTGCTCGACGGTGCCCGCAAAGTCGATGCCGGCGATCATCGGGAAACGCCGCACCACCGGCGCCTTGCCGGTGACGGCCAGGCCGTCCTTGTAGTTGAGCGCGGAATATTCGACCCGCACCGTGACGTCGCCCTCCATCAATTCGGCTTCATCGAATTGCGTGAGCGCGGCGGTGGTGCCCTTTTCCGCCTTGTCGATCCTGATCGCCCTGAACGTTCCCAACGTAAACTCCCGATTTTTTCAGCCCGAGATGTTTACCGGATCAGGCCGGTTGCGCAACCGGGCGCGCCACCGGCGCCTCGACGATCGGCAGGTTGATCAGCGCCGACAGCACGCCGAACAGCACCGAAAGCCACCAGATCGGGGTGTAGGACCCGAACTGCTCGAACACGATGCCGCCGAGCCAGACGCCAAGGAAGCCGCCGACCTGATGGCTGACGAAGGCAAAGCCGTACAGCGTCGCAAACCAGCGGGTGCCGAACATCAGGGCCACCAGCGCCGACGTCGGCGGCACCGTCGAGAGCCAGGTCAGGCCGCTGATCGCGCCGAATGCGATTGCAGAGAATGTGGTGATCGGGAATGAGATGAACGCGATAATCGACAGCGCACGCGTGAAATAGATCGCCGACAGGATATGGCGCTTCGGAAAGACATTCTGCAGCCAGCCGACACTCAGCGAACCGATAATATTGAACAGGCCGATGGCGGCGATCACCCAGCCGCCGGTTTGCGCCGATACGCCGCGATCCGACAGAAAGGCCGGCAGATGCACGGTGATGAAGGCGAGCTGAAAGCCGCAGGTGAAGAAGCCCAGCACCAGCAGCACATAGGAGCGATGGCCGAATGCTTCCGCCAGCGCCGTCTTGAACGACTGCTGGTCCGCCGCAGGCACATCGGCCGCTGCCGCGGGCGGCGTCGCCAGCGCGAGCGAAAGCGGGATGATCAGCAGCATCAGTCCCGCGAAGACGGTCAGCGCCGCCTGCCAGCCGAAATTGTCGATCAACGCCACGCCGAACGGCGCGAACAGAAACTGCCCGAACGACCCGGCGGCGGTTCCGGCGCCCAGCGCTATTCCCCGCTTCTCGGGCGGCAAGAGCTTGCTGAACGCCGAGAGCACGAGGTTGAACGAACAGCCGGAAAGCCCGAAACCGATCAGCACGCCGGCGCCGATATCCAGCGAAAGGGGCGTCGCGGCATAGCGCATCATCAACAGGCCGCCGGCGTAAAGCAGCGCGCCGACGCACATCACGCGCAGCACGCCGAACCGGTCGGCGATCGCGCCGGCGATCGGCTGGCCCAGCCCCCACAACAGATTTTGCACGGCAAGCGCGAGCCCGAAGACGTCACGGCCCCAAGAAAACTCCCGGCCCATCGGCTGGACGAAGAAGCCGAGGCTTGACCGGGGCCCAAAGCTCAGCAGCGCGATCGCGCAGCCGCAGACGATGATTACCAGGGGGGTACGCCAGTTGCCGATGGCGGGGGCCGGACGGAGTTCGCTTGCAGCAATCGACATGCAATCCCTCAAGGTTGGTGCAACCGGAAGGTCCGGCGAGCACGTTGCACGGAGTTAATGCATTCGCATGGAAACCCCAATCGGCAACCGGAAAAAAGCACGCTCTGCATTGCAGCCTTGCAATTCATGGCGGACGGAAGCGACGAATTGGCGTCCGAGCGTCTGGCGGAGCGCCCGGAGGGATGTTATAGTTGATTTGCTCGTAATGAGGATAAGTAGATCATCACGGGTCGGGCCACTGCTCTGCTGCGGGTTGGTCCGGATCACAGGTCACGCAGCTCTTCAAAAACGCCGGCCTTCGAGGCCGGATTTCTCAGAACCCAAATATGCTCATAATGAGTATATTTAGACTTCGAAGGGAGGCTCACATGCCGATCGCTGGAATCTATGGTCCCGCCGACTTCGGAAACCCCGTTCACGGCCATCCCCCCGTTCCGGCGCAGAGCATCAGCCCCGCCGATCGCGCGCGTGCGCTGCCGACGCCATCGCTGGAGTGGACGCCCGAGGTCGAGCGCGCCACCGCGCACCTCTATGACCGGGTCAGGAACGTGATCTCGCCGGTCGAGTGGCCGTTCATGGCCCCCTACGTCAAGGCGATCAACGAGCTGAAGAAGACGCGAGGCGCGGTGATCCTGGCACATAACTACCAGACGCCGGAGATCTTCCATTGCGTCGCCGACATCGGCGGCGATTCGCTGCAGCTTGCGATTGAAGCCACCAAGGTGAAGGCCGACATCATCGTGCAATGCGGCGTGCACTTCATGGCGGAGACCTCGAAGATCCTGAACCCGCACAAGACGGTGCTGATCCCGGATTCGCGCGCCGGCTGCTCGCTGGCCTCCAGCATCACCGGCGCCGACGTGCGGCTGTTGCGCGAGCGCTTTCCCGGCGTGCCTGTGGTCGCTTATGTCAACACATCGGCCGACGTGAAGGCGGAGGTCGATATCTGCTGCACTTCGTCAAACGCGGTCGAGGTGGTGGAAAGCCTCAATGCGCCGACCGTGATCTTTGTGCCGGACCAGTATCTGGCGAAGTACGTGGCGTCGAAAACCAGCGTGAAGATCATCGCCTGGAAGGGCGCCTGTGAAGTGCACGAACGCTTTACCGGCGACGAACTGCGCGCCTATCGCGAGGCCGATCCTTCGGTGCAGATCATCGCGCATCCGGAATGCCCGCCCGACGTGCTGGCCGAGGCCGATTTCACCGGCTCGACCGCGCACATGATCAACTGGGTCCGCAGCAAGCATCCGAGGCGCGTGGTGATGATCACCGAATGCTCGATGGCCGACAACGTCCAGGCCGAGCTGCCCGACGTCGAAATGGTGCGGCCGTGCAATCTGTGCCCGCACATGAAGCGGATCACACTGCCCAGGATTCTGGACAGCCTGATCTACCTGCGCGAGGAGGTCACGGTAGATCCCCTGATCGCCGAAAAGGCGCGGCGTTCGGTCGAGCGGATGATCAATCTGAAGAATTGAGTTCAACGGGAGCCGTCGTCCCCGCTTTCGCGGGCACGACGACTGGCGAGAAACTGATATGAGTGATCAAGTTCAAGATCTCACCCGCACCACCGACGATGTCGTCATCGTTGGCGGCGGCCTCGCCGGGCTGTTCTGCGCACTGAAACTGGCGCCGCGTCCGGTCACCGTGATTTCCGCGGCACCGCTCGGCCAGGGCGCCTCGACGGCGTGGGCGCAAGGCGGCATCGCCGCCGCGGTCGCGGAAGGCGACAGCGCGGAAGCGCATGCCGCCGACACCGTCGCCGTCGGCGCCGGCCTGGTCGATGAGGCAATAGCGCTGGGACTGGCGCGCGAAGCCGGCGCGCGCATCCATGACCTCCTGCATTACGGGGTTCCCTTCGACCGCGACCTCGAAGGCCGGCTCGCGGTCGGCCGCGAGGCCGCGCATTCCGCGCGGCGCATCGTGCATGTGCGCGGCGACATGGCCGGCAAGGCCATCATCTCGGCCCTGATCGAAGCCGTGCGCCACATGCCCTCGATCCGGGTGATCGAAGGTACCGTCGCCCAAGCGCTCCTGACCGGTGACGGCGCGGTCACCGGACTGCAGCTGCGTCCAGTCGGCGATGCCCTTGCAAGACCTGTGACGATTACATCCCGCGCGGTGGTGCTGGCGACCGGCGGCATCGGGCATCTCTATGCCGTGACCACCAACCCGGCGGAGGCCAGCGGGCTTGGCCTCGCCATCGCCGCGCGCGCCGGCGCCGTAATCGCCGACCCCGAATTCGTGCAGTTTCACCCGACCGCGATCATGGCCGGCCGCGATCCCGCGCCGCTGGCAACCGAGGCGCTGCGCGGCGAAGGCGCGAGGCTGATCAACGGCAATGGCGAACGTTTCATGCAGGCGCTGCATCCGCTGGCAGAACTGGCGCCGCGAGATATCGTGGCGCGCGGCGTATTCGCGGAAATCACGGCGGGCCGTGGCGCGTTCCTCGACGCGACCAGGGCGCTCGGCGCGCATTTCGCCGAGAAATTTCCGACCGTCCATGCCAGCTGCCGCGCCGCCGGGATCGATCCGGCGACGCAGCCGATACCGGTCGCACCCGCCGCGCATTACCACATGGGCGGCATCGCAGTGGATACGCATGGCCGCACCTCGATCGCGGGCCTGTGGGCCGGCGGCGAGGTGTCATCCACCGGCGCGCACGGCGCCAACCGGCTGGCGTCGAACTCGCTGCTCGAAGCGGTCGTCTATGCCGCACGAATCGCGGAGGATATTGCCGGCAGCGCAATTCCCGCGCCTGCTCGACCGTCCGCGACGTCTATCAGCCAGCACAACGGCGCGATGCCGCCGGGGGCGGAGGCAAATCTCAGGACGATGATGGCCTCGCATATCGGCGTGATCCGCGATGGCGATCGCCTGGCGGAAGCCGTGCGGTCGTTCGCGGCGATCGAGCGCGACACCGGCAACATCGTGCTGCGCAACATGGCCACGACGGCGCTGCTGGTCGCAACCTCGGCCTGGACGCGGCGCGAAAGCCGCGGTGCGCATTACCGCTCCGATCATCCGGCCGAGAAGCCGGCGCTGGCCCGCCGCACCATGACGACCCTTGCCGCGGCACGAGAGGTCGCAGCGTCACTCGCCGAACGTTCCGCGTTACGGACCCCGCAGCCGATGACCGCCTGACCGAAAGCACGCGCCATGACAACTCCAGCCTCGCTCCTGCACCCGGACGCCTTCCTGTCGCCGCTCGCCATTGGCGAAGCGGCGCAGCGCGCGCTCGATGAGGATCTCGGCCGCGCCGGCGACATCACCTCGATCGCCACCATTCCGGAAATGACGCCGGCCCGCGCCGTCCTGATCGCGCGACAGGCCGGCGTGATCGCGGGACTGCCGCTGGCGGTGGCGACGTTCCGAAAACTGTCGCCGGATCTCCACATCCAGCCGCATTGTCGCGATGGCGCCACCGTTGCGTCAGGCGAGCATGTACTGACGATCTCGGGCTCGGCGCGCGCGGTGCTGGCGGGCGAGCGTACTGCGTTGAACTTCGTCGGCCGGCTATCCGGCATTGCTACCCTCACCGCCGATTATGTCCGCCATACCGCCGGCACCAGGATGCGGATCTGCTGCACCCGCAAGACCACGCCGGGGCTGCGCGCGCTGGAGAAATATGCGGTGCGCTGCGGCGGCGGCTTCAACCATCGCTTCGGGCTCGACGATGCGATCCTGATCAAGGACAACCACATCGCGGTCGCCGGCGGCGTGCGGCCGGTGCTGGAACGCGCGCGGGCCCATGTCGGACATCTGGTCAAGGTCGAGATCGAGGTCGATACGCTGGCGCAACTGCGCGAGGTGCTCGACACCGACCTCGCCGACGTCGTGCTATTGGACAACATGGATATCGCCACGCTGACCGAAGCAGTGACGCTCGCAAAGGGCCGCGTCGTGCTGGAGGCGTCCGGCGGCGTCACCTGGGATTCGATTGCGAAGATCGCTGCGACCGGCGTCGACTACGCCTCGGCCGGCGCGCTGACGCATTCGGCGCCGAATTTCGACGTCGCGCTCGACATCGATGCGTGAATAATGGCTAGCGCTTCGCGCTGGCCTGCTCGGCCGAGCTTTGCGCGGCTTCGGCGAGCTTTGCGGAGATTTCCGCGGTCTGAGCGGTCGAACCCCAGCTCGGCGCCTCGCTGCCGTCGCCCCAGGCCCGCGGCCGGTAGAAGGTATGCACGCCGAACTTGTACAGTTTCTTCATCTCGTTGACCCATGACGGGCGCACCCAATAGGCGTGGTAGTGCGTCGACTTGGCGACTTCAGGCAGCCAGAGTTGACCGTCGAGCATCGCCTTGGCGATTTTCTTGGCGCGGTCCCACATGTCGGGCTCGCGCACCACGTCGGCATTGTTGTCGCAGGCGAAGGTGAACTGACAGGCCAGATGCCGGTGCTTGTTCTGGTAGACCACCCCGCACACGGTATCCGGATATTTGCCGGAGAAGGTGCGGTTCATCACCACTTGCGCCACGGCGATCTGGCCGCGCACGGCCTCGCCGCGCGCCTCGAAGTAAACCGCTTCGGCGAGGCATTTTTCCGATTTGGCGCGCGACTTCTCGTCGAACAGGCCGAGCCGCTCGGCCGGGGTCTTGGCGCGCTGGTTGTCGGAATTGACCTCGCCCTTGGGCGCGACGCTCTCGCCGCTCTCGACCGCCTTCGACGGCTCGTCCGCCACCGTCGGCAGCGACGCCATCACCTTCATGTCCGGATCCGGCAGGGCGCCGGGCATCACGATCATCGGTTCCTCGCCGGGCTGCCAGCGCTCGATGCTCTCGGGTGATCCTAGCGACGAACTGCCAAAGAACAGGCTGGAGGTCTTGAACGAGAAAGTGTCGCGCATCGGCGCGGGCACGACGGCGGCAACAGTGCTGGACGGACCCTTCATGTCGTCGAGCGGCTGGGCTTCGAGCGACAGCGCAACATCGTATTGCGGCAGCGGCGGAGCGCTCAGGGCTTCCGCCAGTTCCGGATCGAGCTTCGCCGGTGCCTCGGCCGGAACGGCGTCGGCGGTCTTGGCGCCCATCACGGATGCATTCGAGGTCGACGGATCTTCGTTGGACGGCGCGGCCTCGGCGGGTGCGGGGGCAACGGGCTCGGGCGTGACGGTGACGAGGCGGTCGCCCTTCAGGGTACGGTCGACCCTGGGAAAATCGGAGGCATGATAGCGCGGCGGCGCCACTGCAAGCGGATTGCGCGTCACTGAGCCGGTGATGTCGATGCCCTGGTTGTTGAGACTGGCCAGCCGGTAGGTCGGCGCACGCGGCGCCGAGGTCCCGATCGGACGACCGAAGCTGTAGGTGGCGACCTGGATATTGCTGGCGGCGGAGAAGACGCGCTTCTGCCAGCGCTCGGCGACGCCCGGCTGCCGGGCCAGCAGTGACGCGATGTCCTGATATCCGATTTCATTCGGCAACAATGCGAAGATGCACAGGCCGATTCCGAAGGACGCGAACCGCGCGCCCTTCGGCCGGTTACGCATTACTAACATCGACTACGCTCACGCAACGCTTACACCGATCGAACTTCAGTACATCCGTGCAATTCGATCTTTTTTGGTGGTATCTAATTTAGGTTGCGAGGGAGTTAACCGGCGTTGCAGGCGCGATACATGCAAGAAATCGCTGCGGTTTGTGCAATGACATCGAAAACCTTGGTAAACAGCCGCTCGAACAAAGTGGTAAATATCGCGTCAACGAAAATGGTGAAGAAGGCAGGCATGCAAAACTGCTTCCGCGAGAAAATGGCCAGGAAAATCCCGGCCATTTCCGTCTCAATGGCTGTTGTTGCGTATCACGCCTGGCTGGCGGCAACCTTGCCCAGCGCGGCCTGTGCGGCGGCGAGCCGCGCGATCGGCACGCGGTAGGGCGAGCAGGAAACGTAGTTCAGCCCGATCTCGTGGCAGAACGCGACCGAAGCGGGATCGCCGCCGTGCTCGCCGCAGATGCCGACCTTGATATTCGGGCGGGTCTTGCGGCCGCGCGCCACGCCGATCTTGATCAGTTCGCCGACGCCGGCGCGATCGACCGAGATGAACGGATCGATCTCGAGGATTCCCTTGGCGATGTAGGTGCCGAGAAAGCCCGCGGCGTCGTCGCGGCTGATGCCGTAGGTGGTCTGCGTCAGGTCGTTGGTGCCGAACGAGAAGAACTCCGCGGTCTGCGCGATGTCGCCAGCCATCAGGCAGGCGCGCGGCAGTTCGATCATGGTGCCGACCTGGTAGGCGAGCTTCTTGCCGGTTTCCTTCATCACCGACTGCGCGGTGACGTCGATCCGCGACTTGACCAGGTCGAACTCGGCCTTGGTGGCGATCAAGGGCACCATCACCTCGAGGCCGACCGCCTTGCCGGTGCGCTTTTCCGCCTCGACCGCGGCCTCGAAAATGGCTCGCGCCTGCATCTCGGCGATCTCTGGATAGGCGATGGCAAGCCGGCAGCCGCGGAAGCCGAGCATCGGATTGAATTCGGCGAGATCGCGGGCGCGATCGGCCAGCCGCCGCGGATCGGTGTTCATCGCGCGTGCGACTTCCTCGATCTCGGCCTGGGTATGCGGCAGGAATTCATGCAGCGGCGGATCGAGCAGCCGAATCGTCACCGGCAGGCCCTTCATGATCTCGAACAGTTCGACGAAATCCGCCCGCTGCATCGGCAAGAGCTTGGACAGCGCAGCACGGCGGGTCTGCTCGTCCTCGGCGAGAATCATCTCGCGCACAGTGCGGATCCGGGTTTCCTCGAAGAACATGTGCTCGGTGCGGCAAAGACCGATGCCTTCGGCGCCGAACTTGATCGCGGTGCGCGCGTCGTCCGGCGTGTCGCCGTTGACGCGAACGCCGAGCTTGCGGACCTGGTCGGCCCAGCCCATCAGCGTGCCGAACTCGCCGGAGAGTTTCGGCTCGATCATCGGCATCCGCCCGGCCAGCACCTGGCCCAGCGATCCGTCGATGGTGATGACGTCGCCGGTCTTGAAGGTGCGCGAGCCGATGCTCATGGTGCCGCGGCCATAATCGACGCGGATCGAGCCGCAGCCGGAGACGCAGGGCTTGCCCATGCCGCGCGCGACCACCGCGGCGTGCGAGGTCATGCCGCCACGGGTGGTGAGAATGCCTTCGGCCGCGTGCATGCCGTGAATGTCTTCCGGGCTGGTCTCGACCCGCACCAGAATGACCTTGTGGCCGTCGGCCTGCAGCTTGGCGGCTTCGTCGGAGGAGAACACGATCTCGCCGGCGGCGGCACCCGGAGAAGCCGGCAGGCCGGTGGCGATGACGTCGCGCTTGGCGGCGGGATCGATGGTCGGATGCAGCAACTGGTCGAGCGAGGCCGGATCGATCCGCGTCACCGCTTCCTTCCTGGAGATCAGTCCCTCATTGGCGAGCTCGACGGCGATACGCAGCGCCGCCTTGGCGGTGCGCTTGCCGCCGCGGGTCTGCAACATCCACAGCTTGCCCTGCTCGACCGTGAACTCCATGTCCTGCATGTCGCGGTAGTGCTTTTCCAAGAGCGTGTAGATCCGCGTCAGTTCCTTGAACGCTGCCGGCATCGCGGTTTCCATCGATGCCTTGTCGGAGCCGGACTCCTTGCGCGCATATTCGGTGATGTCCTGCGGCGTGCGAATGCCCGCCACCACGTCCTCGCCCTGGGCGTTGATCAGGAACTCGCCGTACAGCTTGCTCTCGCCGGTCGAGGGATTGCGCGTGAACGCAACGCCGGTCGCCGAGGTCTCGCCCATGTTGCCGAACACCATCGCCTGCACGTTGACCGCGGTGCCCCAGGATTCCGGAATGTCGTGCAGCCGGCGGTAGGTCACCGCGCGCGCATTCATCCAGGACGAAAACACCGCGCCGATCGCGCCCCATAACTGGTCGTGCGGATCCTGCGGGAAATCCTTGCCGGTTTCGCGCGCCACCGCGTCCTTGTAGCGGCCGACCAGATCGACCCAGTCGTCGCCGGTGAGATCGGTGTCGAGCGCGTAGCCCTGGCTGTCCTTGAAGGTATCGAGGATATCCTCGAAGTGATGATGCTCGAAGCCGAGCACAACGTCGGAATACATGGTGATGAAGCGGCGGTAGCTGTCATAGGCGAAGCGGCGATCGCCCGACAGTTCGGCCAGCGCTTCCACCGTCTTGTCGTTGAGACCGAGATTGAGCACGGTATCCATCATGCCCGGCATCGAGGCGCGGCCGCCGGATCGCACCGACACCAGCAGCGGATTCTTCGAATCGCCGAACGCCTTGCCGGTCAGCTTGCCGACATAATCGAGCGCCTTTTCGACCTGCGCCTTCAATTCCTTCGGATAGGATTTGTCGTGCGCGTAGAAATAGGTGCAGACCGAGGTCGGAATGGTGAAGCCGGGAGGCACCGGCAGGCCCAGATTGGCCATCTCGGCGAGGTTGGCGCCCTTGCCGCCGAGCAGATCGCGCAGACCCGCTTTGCCCTCCGCCTTGCCGTCGCCAAAGGTGAACACCCATTTGCCGGCCTTCGGCGCGGATGCCGCGGGCCTGCTTACCGCCGCCTTCCTGGCGGCTTTCGGCGCCGGCTTGACCGGGCTCTTCTTCAGCGCCTTGCGGGCGCGGGCCGGCGGCGCGGCCTTGGCCCGGGTGGGCATGGATGGCTTTGATTTTGCTACGGTTTTCTTGAGCTTCGATGCGGCTTTGGCCATGACTGCAAATAATCCGCGAGAGGAATGGGAGTTGCGCGCCTTACACCACTTTGGGCCGTCCCGCGCAAGCCGCGAGTTCCCGGTTTGAACGCTACATTCGAAGCATCTTGAACAAGCCGAGACCCGCCAAACCGATGAAGATCAGATAGATCGCGACCACGAGATTGAGGAAGCGCGGCATGATCAAAATGAGAATGCCAGCGATCAGCGCCACGATGGGCTGGATATGAGCAGCGGTGATGGTCATTGAAATCTCTCCGGATGGCGGCTGAAGGGGAAAATCGAATCGAGGCGGGGATTTTACCCTGCGGCACGGTTCCACGATAGGAGACGCAGGTTCCTTCAACCGGTTCCGGCGCTCACAAAAAATGCCGAAAATTGCAGCGGTGAACTTCCGTCTTTCTCCGGAACAATGCCGCGCGCGATGAATTGGGTGGGATTGCGCGCTGTGCAAAGCCAGCGTGCATCACGTCGGAAGGAGTTGTCATGCGGAACAAAGTACTTGCCATTGCCGCCATCGCGGGCGCCCTCGGCGCACCGGTCGCGGCGCAGGCGCAGAGCGAAATCACGACGGGCGTCGTTCGCGGCGGCACCGTGATCATCAACGACGCCGACGGCATCGCCGTCGATCGGCGCCCGGCGTTCCGCGAATATGTCATTCGCGAGCGCGTGCCGACCTACACCATCCCGGATCGCGTGGTGGTCGGCGGTATCCTGCCGGAAGCCGGCATCACCTATTACGACGTGCCGCAGACCTATGGCACGACGCGCTATCGCTACACCGTGGTGAACGGCCGGACCGTGCTGGTCGAGCCGCGCAGCCGCCGCATCGTTCAGGTGGTCGATTAGAGTTGGGATCGCCCGAACGACTTGTCCGGAGAGCCGCAGCGGCGCTTTTTCGGACATCAAGGCCCCGTCCGGTCTCCCCCGCCGGACGGGGCTTTTGGTTTTGTGCGTTTCGGCTTGAGCGCGCACATTCCTGAACGATGAGGCTGCCCCCGGATTCCTCAACTGGTGATGCGAGCGCGATAGAGATTCATCGGTCGTCGCCCGGCTTGACCGGGCGATCCAGTACGCCGCGGCCTTTCAGTTGAACACGACTGTCTCTGGAATACTGGGTCGCCCGGTCGACCGGGCGATGACGGTTGGTGGATGAGCGCGTGCCTGCGCAATAAGCGTCAGTGGATTCAAGTTTCAAACAGCGCGTTCACATAAACGCAGCTTCGCGATCTCGCGGCGGATTTCGCCCGAGCTTTGCTTTCGAATTTTCCTCAACCCTCCAATCAGAGGGCGCAGGGAAGACCGGGTGCGCGCTGCACCCGCGGTCTCGCGTGCAAATGCACATAGAGAACACGCACACGAGCATACAGGTTCAGCGGAGGCAATCCGGCCTTCCCTGCGCAATGGCTTTACGGCTTACTCCGCGCTCTTGTGTCCGCAAAATCTGCCAGAATGTGCGAACGGGCGGTTCTCACCAACCGCCCGTCGCTGGATCTGAGCCCGTTCGTGCTCGAAGGCTGTTAGAGCCTGCCGGGGAGCGCTGATGGTATCGCTTTCGCTCCGCCCATCCTAAGCAGTGTCGTCCCTGCGAACGCAGGGACCCATACGCCGCGGCTTCGCATTTTTGCGCAGACTGGTCGACGCCTTTGTCACAATCGGCGACTGGGATTATGGGTCCCTGCGTTCGCAGGGAAGACACCGTGACGCACGAAAGCAGCGCAACGTACAAGCTACAATGCGATGAGCGCAATCGCGTTCACGCGGAGATGACGGGACTCAATCCTGGATCTTGGAAAAATCCGCCACCGCGCGCGTGGCGGCGCGGATCTCATTCAACAGCTTCGGGCGATTTTCGCGAACCTTGGCGTCGTCGTCATTGACCTTGACCTTGTCGAAGAGCGCATCCACCGCCGGCCGCAATTTCGCCATCGCGCTCATCGCAGCGGCGAAGTCTTCTCTTGCAACCGCAGCGCCGGCTTCCGACTTCACCTGACCGATCGCCTTCTCGAGAGCCTTCTCCTCATCGAGAGAGTAGAGAGCAACGATCGGCGCGCCGTCATAGGCCTTGCTGTCCTTCTTCTCCTCGATGCGCAGGATGTTCGCGGCGCGCTTGGTGCCGGCGAGCAGGTTCTTGCCGTCGTCGCTATCGAGAAATTTGCCGAGCGCCTCGACGTGGCGGACTACCCATCAACAGATCGTCCTGGCCTTCGAGAGCGAATACAGCGTCGACGAGATCGTGGCGTGCGCCCTAGTCGTTCTCTCCAGACGCCCATTAACTCGCTAACCCATTGCCGTTTTGAATCGAGCAACTCGATCCCGTCACGGTCAACGACAAGTATTCGCGCACGACCCCATCGAGCCCTTTGCGCTTGATGACACCGCCGTTTTCTCTGCCGTGAGTCACGGCAAGCGTGCAGCTCGAGAAGCTCGGATCGAAGGTCGCGACCGCGCGCATCGCGCCCGATCCTCCAGCGCCGCTGTAGCCCCGATTGGCGACGAGCGCGTTGCCCTCAAATCGCATCCCTCTGGCTTCGCCCATTTTGGTATTCCTCGCATTTGGGTCAGCATCTCCAACTTGCGTCCGGCTGCCCGCCGATCGTGACGAGCGCTCGAACAGTCGGCCCAAAGAGCTGATGTAGATAATGTACCTGATACTGGAGTTTACCTGCCTTTCCTTTCCGTCAGAGCTGCGCTGAACAGATTGCGTGGTCCAACTAAGGGTCACCGTCTTGTTCAGGAGTTGTTGCGGTACGGCGATGGCTGGAGCCGATCCCATCCAAACGGTGCCGACGAAAACGATAACGCCCATGGCTGAACGGGCTGAACTCATTTGAACCTCCCAGTCGCGAACTCGGCAAGCGCCGAGATTGATGTTAGCTGGCTCGTGCCTCGGTCTGGAATCGATAAATGAAAGGTCACCTGAAGACAATCCAATCCCTCATGTCCGTTCCGGGTCAATCGCGTCGGCTTGACCATCTCCCGGTGACTTCCGGGTTACCCCAGAACGCTGACATGGCATTTCTACGTTGTGAACCGGCCTCGCGCGGGATGACGGCCCACCTAATCCTGTATCTTCGAAAAATCCGCCACCGCGCGCGTGGCGGCGCGGATCTCATTCAACAGCTTCAGGCGATTTTCGCGAACCTTGGCGTCGTCGTCATTGACCTTGACCTTGTCGAAGAACGCATCGACCGCCGGCCGCAATTTCGCCATCGCGCTCATCGCCGCGGCGAAGTCTTCTCTTCCAACCGCAGCGCCGGCTTCCGTCTTCACCCGGCCGATCGCTTTCGCCAGCGTCTTCTCTTCGTCGAGAGAATAGAGCGCAGCATCCGGCGCACCGTCATAGGCCTTGCCGTCCTTCTTCTCCTCGATGCGCAGAATGTTCGCCGCACGCTTGGTGCCGGCGAGCAGGTTCTTGCCGTCATCGCTATCGAGAAATCTACCGAGCGCTTCGACGCGACGGACAACGGATAGCAGCCCAACCTCTTTGCCACCAAGCCCAACCACGGCCTCCACAAGATCATGTCGCGCGCCTTGGTCGCGAAGCTGAACGGTAAGGCGATCCTCGAAGAAACGTTGGAATGAATCGCCGATTTCGGAAATCGCTCCATCGGAAAGATCTGCACGAACTCTCTTGATGTGCTTTTCGAGAAGACCGCGAGGATACAAATCAATTCCGCGTTCGATCGCTATTCGGATTACACCCAACGCCGCTCTGCGCAATGCGTATGGGTCCTTACTCCCGGTCGGCTTTTCGTCGATCGCCCAGAAGCCCACCAGCGTGTCGATCTTGTCGGCGAGAGCCACAGCTATCGAAACCGGATCGATTGGCACGCGATCATTCGGCCCCTGCGGCTTGTAATGTTCCTCGCTAGCTGCGGCGACTGAGGCATCCTCTCCTTGCGCCAGCGCATAGTATTTTCCCATTAGCCCCTGTAGTTCGGGAAATTCACCAACCATTTCCGTCAGCAGGTCGGCTTTTGCTAAGTGAGCTGCGCGCTTCGCCTTCTCGGTATCGGCTTTGGCAAACTGTGCCATCTCCACAGCCGCAATCTCGATCCGCTTTATGCGCTCACCCTGCGTTCCCAGCTTCTCATGAAACACGATGCCGTCGAATTTCGGTAGCCGGTTCTCCAGCTTAGTCTTGACGTCGGACTCGTAGAAGAACTTCGCGTCGGACAACCGCGCGCGGATCACGCGCTCGTTGCCGGCGATGATGGCCTTGCCGCCATCGGACGCCTCGATGTTGGCGGTGAGGATAAACTTGTTGGTCAACTTTCCCGTTTTGGGATCGCTGACCACAAAACACTTCTGGTTGTTGCGGATGGTGGCGCGGATCACCTCGCCCGGGATCGACAGGAATTCCTCATCGAACGCCCCCATCAGCACCACGGGCCATTCGACGAGCCCTGCGACCTCGTCGAGAAGCACCTGGTCCTCGACCAGCTCGAAGCCTTGCGCGAACGCCAGTTGGCTGGCGTCGGTCAGGATGGCGTCCTTGCGGCGCTGCGGATCGAGCACGACCTTGGCATCCAACAGCTTCGCCTCGTAATCCTCGAAGCGGCGCACTTCCATCGCCGCCGGCGCCATGAAGCGGTGGCCTGATGTGGTCTGGCCGGCCTCGATGCCGTCGACGGCAAATTTCACGACGTCGGGTGCTTCGGTCTCGAGGCCGAAGGTCGCGACGATTGAATGCAGCGGCCGCACCCAGCTCAGCGCGCCCGATCGCGCCGAACGTTCGCCCCAGCGCATCGATTTCGGCCACGGAAAGGTCCGGATGATGACCGGCAGCATATCGGCGAGCACGTCGAGCGTGGCGCGGCCGGGCTTCTCGATCAGCGCGACGTAGAAATCGCCCTTCTTCGGATCGCGCTGGATCTTGGCTTCGTCGAGCGACTTGAGCCCGGTCGCTTTCAGGAAGCCCTGCACCGCCGCCTCCGGCCCGCCGACGCGCGGGCCCTTGCGCTCTTCTTTCAAGTCCGACTGCCGCGCGGGAATGCCGTGCACCGTCAGCGTCAGCCGCCGCGGCGTCGCGAAGGCTTTTGCACCTTCGTAGACCAGACCTTCGGCGACGAGTTTGTCCGTCACCATGCGGCGCAGGTCTTCGGCCGCCTTCGCCTGCATGCGCGCGGGAATTTCTTCGGAGAACAATTCGAGCAGAAGATCGGGCATTGGCTCTACTCCCCTCCCCCCGCTTGCGGCGGGGAGGGGTCGGGGGTGGGGGGTCTATCCGCGTTGATCGCTGTGTCGATCGCCGCAAGAACGCCCGACATATTTCCCAGCACGTCGTTATTCCAGAACCTCAGAACACGATAGCCTTCGGAGGCTAGACAGGATGTCCGCCGATTATCCGCAATGTTATCGGAATGCTGCCCGCCATCCACTTCAATAACCATTCTGAGCTGATGGCTGGCGAAGTCGGCGAAGTAGGGACCGATCGTCGCCTGACGCCGAAAGTGATGCTGCTTGAAGGGAGGTTGCCGCAAATGTTGCCAGAGCTTCTTTTCGGCTTCGGTCGCATCACGACGCAAAGCTCTCGCACGTGGAACGCGTTTGTCGACGGCACGCGGCGTCCTCTGTGGCATCCACCCCCCACCCCCGACCCCTCCCCGCCACGCGCTTCGCGCGCGGGGGGAGAGGAGCAGGTCCGTGCTCGCTGAAATACTCAATTCCAAAATCGCTTTTCTCACGAAGCCCTGCCCGCTTCGGTATGCACCCAGGCTTCGCCGCAGGCTTTTGCCAGTTCGCGCACGCGCATGATGTAGCTCTGCCGCTCCGTCACTGAAATCACGCCGCGGGCATCGAGCAGGTTGAAGACGTGGCTCGCCTTGATGCACTGGTCATAGGCCGGCAGCGCCATCAAATGCGCCTCGCGCTTGCCGTCCTTCCAGCCCGCATCGAGATATTTCTTGCAGGCTTCCTCGGCCATCTTGAACTGCTCGAACAGCATCACGGTGTCGGCATGTTCGAAGTTGTGCCGCGAATATTCCTGCTCGGCCTGGAAGAACACCTCGCGATAGCTGACTTTCTCGTCGCCCTCGCGGCCGTTGAAGTTGAGGTCCATGATGCGGTCGACACCCTGCAGATAGCAGGCGAGCCGTTCCAGCCCGTAGGTGAGTTCGCCCGCGACCGGCGCGCATTCGACGCCGGCGACCTGCTGGAAATAGGTGAACTGCGACACTTCCATGCCGTCGCACCAGCATTCCCAGCCCAGCCCCCAGGCGCCGAGCGTCGGGCTTTCCCAGTCGTCCTCGACGAAGCGGATGTCGTGCAGCGCGGAGTCGATACCGATCGCTTTCAGCGATTTCAGATAGAGTTCCTGAATGTCTAAAGGCGACGGCTTCAGGATCACCTGGTACTGGTAATAATGCTGCAGCCGGTTGGGATTTTCGCCGTAGCGGCCGTCCTTCGGCCGCCGCGACGGCTGCACATAGGCCGCGTTCCAGCGCTTCGGCCCGAGCGCGCGCAACGTGGTCGCGGGGTGAAAGGTGCCGGCGCCGACCTCCATGTCATAGGGCTGCAGGATCACGCAGCCGTAATCCGCCCAATAGCGCTGCAGCGTCAGGATCAGTCCCTGGAACGAGCGTTCCGGGCGCATGTGGGCAGGTATGGCGTCCATAGGCAGAATCGGTCTCGCGAGGGGGGCTTGAAGCGCGCGGGACCGTATCGGCGGCGGCCAAGGGAATCAAGGCGATGTCGGAGCCCCGACACCGCCAAACCCGGCGAAAAATCAGATCGATTCAGCCCGGGCGGTAGGCGCCGGTGTTGGGGTCCCGCCGCAGCGTCGGAATCTCGTTCGCGCGGGCAGCCTCGGCGACCCGCGCCAGCCGGGCCTCTTCCAATTCCCTGTTGACCCTCTGGGCGGCCTTGTAGGCCCAGCGGACCACGGCCAGCCCACCCAGGGCGCCCGCGAATGCAATCAGCGGCGGCATCGGTCGATCCTTGTCGTTCATACGTCGCGCCCCGCTGATATTGTCGCGCAAGCCGGCCTTTGCCGCAATCGCCTTATCCGGGACCAAATGGCGCGGGGTAGTCGGCCTCAGAACCCAAATTTGGCCCAAATTGCCCTGCTCTCGAGCGCCGAAATCAGTTCGTCCGGCAGGCCCGCAATGGCCTCGAGCGATGCAGCCGTTCCCGCGCCGGCCGATTTGCGGCCGAACAGGCTCGACAGCATCCCGCCCGGAGGCGAGACCACGGGGGTCAGCACCTTGTCGCCGTAGCGGGCGCGCAAGGTCGAGCGCAGGTCGCCGACGGCGTCCGCAAGACCAAGCGACACGGAGGTTTCCCCGGCCCAGTATTCCCCGGTGAACAGCACATCGTCGGAGCCCTTCAACCGGGCGCCCCGGCTTTGTTTCACCAGCGCGATGAAGATGGCGTGGATCTCGCGCTGAAGCGCTTTCAGGCGCGCGACGTCGTCGGGGTTTTCCGGCAGGAACGGATCGAGCATCGCCTTGTGGACGCCGGCGGTATAGAGCCGCCGCTCGACGCCGATCCGCTTGATCAGGTCCTGGAATCCGAAGGAGCCGCCGATCACGCCGATCGAGCCCAGGATCGAGGACGGATCGCAGAAGATCTCGTCGCCCGCGCAGGCGATCATGTAGCCGCCGGAGGCCGCCACGTCCTCGACGAACACCAGCACCGGCAGCTTCTTCTCCGCGGCAAGCTGCCGGATGCGAAGATAGATCTGGCGCGACTGCACCGGCGAACCGCCGGGCGAATTGATCACCAGCGCCACGGCCTTGGCATGCTTCATGGTGAAGGCGCGCTCCAGCACCCGGGCGACACCCGCCAGCGACATCCCCGGCCGCAACGGCGTCACCGCACCGATCAGGCCCGACAGCCGGACCACGGGCACGACGACTGCGCCACGCCGCAGCCGCGCCGGAACGAATTCCATCAGCCGCTCGACGAGGCCCGGCAGTCCCGCGCGATCACTTATTTGTTCACTCATGCCGTTACCTCGAATTAACCATTTTTTATCGCGCCACTGCCAATGAAGGAGTCGAACGCCCGAAGCGGTGGAACGCCTTTTGCTTTGCAGTCGTTATGGCTGCAATCGCGCAGCGGAGAGTGACATGAAAATCTATCTGCTGATGATGCTGATGGGTATCCTTTTGACCGCGGTTCACTTCACTTCGGCACCGGAACGGCAGTCAGAGACGCTCCCGCAATAGCACTTCTGCTCAAATCGTGAGCGGCCGGACACGCCTCACAGTGTCGCAAGCGGCAAGACGCCCTTCCCCGCCAGAATTTCCTGTACCTGTTTATTGGGCACGCCTGACTCATCATTGAGCATCAGGGCGGGATGGATTTGCGTGGGAGCCCGTCCGCCCTTGATCGAACGTATCAGGACGCGGATCGCGGGTGCCTTGGGATCGCCGTGAACCGGCAGAACAGCAAGGCTGCCGAAGCCGCGATCGAGCGCCGCCAGCACCTCCGCAATTCCGTCGGCGCGCCAGATCAGGGTGAGCACGCCGCCGGATTTCAGGATCCGCCGCGCGGCGTGGACCCAGCTCTCCAGCGTCGAAGCCGTTGCGACATGGGCCGAGGCGCGGGCCTGGTCCGGCGAGGCGCGGTGCCGCGCGGCATCATTGAACGGCGGATTCATCAGAACGACGTCGGCGCTGTCGGGAGTGAGGCCCGCAGCGGCAAAGGCGTCGGCGGCAGCCGCAACATCCAGCACGATCGCCTCGGCCGCGATGGCATTCGAGGCGGCGTTGCCGCGCGCGAGCCCGGCCAGCGCCGCATCGATCTCGACCAGAACGAGATCGATCCCGGTCACGCGCCTGGCAACCGCGAGACCGGCGGCGCCGACGCCGGCGCCGAATTCGACCACGCGCTCGCCCGGACCTGCCGGCGTCGCCGCGGCCAGCAGCAGGGCGTCGTGGCCGGCGCGGTGGCCCGACCGCGGCTGACGCAGGCGCAATTGTCCGCCGAGAAAGGCATCCTCGGTGAATTCGGAGGCGGAATCAGTCATCGGCCCGCAGTTCGTGGGCGAGCCCCGCGTCGCTGAGGATCTGTCGCGCTTCGCGGTCGTCGTCCTCATGAACCAGAATACGGCGCGGCAGGATGCCGAGGGAGCCTTCGAGGATGCTCATGTTCTGGTCCAGCACCAGATGGCGAATATTGGCGCCGTCGAGCAGGGCTCCGACCGCCGAAACCAGCACCATATCGTTGGTCCGAACCAGTTCCCGCAACTTTGGCTCTCCTTTGCCGATCCGGGGTGGGGTGCGGGCGCGTGTCAACCGCTACCTGCCCTTGCCGCATTACCCGGCACTTTCTATTGTCAGACCTTAAGGATAGTCCGAATTGGGCAAATGTGGAGACCAGCGTGGCGGTTATTGTACCCTTCGAGAGCCCATCGAATGCTTCGATAGATGAGCTGGTCGGGCTTGTCGCCGCCGACATGGAGCGGGTCAACGCGACGATCCTGTCGCGGACCGGCTCCGAGGTCACCATGATCCCCGAGGTCGCCAACCACCTGATTTCCTCAGGGGGCAAAAGGCTGCGGCCGATGCTGACGCTGGCGATGGCGGGTCTCGCCGGCTATTCCGGCGAGGGCCATATCAAGCTCGCGGCTTCGGTCGAATTCATGCATACCGCCACCCTGCTGCATGACGACGTGGTCGACGAAAGCGAGCTCCGGCGCGGCAAATTGTCCGCGCGCATGCTGTGGGGCAACGAGGCCAGCGTGCTGGTCGGCGATTTCCTGCTCGGCCAGGCCTTCCGGATGATGGTCGAGGTCGGCTCGCTGCGCGCGCTCGACATTCTCTCCTCCGCCGCGGCCACCATCGCCGAGGGCGAAGTGATGCAACTGGCGGCAGCGAAGAATACCGCGACCACGGAAGATGAATATCTCGCCGTGATCCGAGGCAAGACCGCCGAGCTGTTCGCTGCGGCCTGCGAGGTCGGCCCGGTCATCGCCAATCGTCCGAAGGCCGAACAGACCGCGTGCCGCTCGGTCGGCATGAACCTCGGCATCGCGTTCCAACTG